>WRKI01000085.1 GCA_009778155.1 Spirochaetota bacterium | reverse complement strand
GGAAGCCGCAACTAAAAGGGCATGGAGCGGCCGGGTACCGGCGGGTTAGCCCTGTTTTTTCCCCGCCAAGCGCAGCTTGGCAGTCCTCCGTGGTGAAATTTCTTTTTCATCTTTGTTAAACTGAAAATTGCTGAAAAAACACGCTTTATCCCTGACATTTGGGCGGCCGGGTGTTATAATAGAAGTAAGGCGGTTTGTCCTTTTTGCTTGGATTATTTGCGGGGCGGCAGAAAGCCACCCTAGCCTTGACAAGCCTAAAACCGGGACTTATAATTTAAGCCTAGGGGGAAGCACTTCCCCTAAACTTGAGCGGTTTTGGGGTAAACATAATCATCATGCGCGTCATCCTGACTTTTTTCAAAGATATTCCGGTTTTGTTCAGAACCTATGTGTCGCCGCAGATTTTACATGACATATATCAGCTTATCGTCATTAAGGCGAAACGGCTTACCGGGCTTTTCCCCGTGGAGGTTCATGTAACCGAGCACTGCAATCTGAACTGCAAGGGATGCAATCATTTCTCCTCGATAGCCGAAGAAGGCTTTCTAGAGCCTGCCCAGTTTGAAAAGGACCTTGCCCGGCTTGCCGAATTATCGAAAAACTATTTTTCCATTAAAATCCTTGGCGGCGAGCCTTTGTTGCACCCGCAAATAACGGACTTTTTCGACATCGCAAGGAAGCACTTCCCCTCCACAGTCGTTCAGCTTACCACCAACGGCATCCTGCTCTTAAAACAGCCGGAATCCTTTTGGCTCAGTTGCAAAAAAAATAAAATCACCGTGTCGGTAAGCCAGTACCCGGTAAAACTCGACAAAAAAGGAATCAAGGCCTTGGCAAAGGCGCACGATGTAAAGCTCATCTTCAACGGGACGACGGCCGAAGAGCGAATGTGCAAGATTCCGCTGGATATTAGCGGCAGCCAAAACATGAAAAAAAGCCACCGCAAATGCCCCATAAGCTGGGGCTGTTGCGTAACCTTGCGCGACGGCCGGCTTTACACCTGCTGCATTGTGGCGCACATCAAGTTTTTCAACGATTATTTTAAGCAAAACCTGGAGGTCTGCGCCGACGACTATGTTGACATCTACAAGGTTTCCGGCAAGGGGGAGATTATCGACTTTTTGGAAAAGCCCTTTCCCTTTTGCCGCTACTGCGCCACCTCGAAAACGAGCTTTGCCCAGCGTTGGGGGCACAGCCAAAAAAATATTAACGAATGGATAGACACGCCTGCCCGGCCACCGGCGGGCGGTTAAAAGGAGAAAAAAATGCGCCGTAAATTTTTGTGTTTGGTTTGCCTTGTTTTGTGCCTTGGCGCGCCCCTTTGGGCGCAGACCCATAACTCTGTCTCGATGGACAACCATGTTTACCATATATTGGAAAACGCCGTGTTAAGGGGATTGATCTCCCCGCTGTCCGGGATACGCCCCTACAGCCGCCATGTCGTGGTGCGGGCGATCAACGAAATCCTTAACTCGGATAGCGGAAGAAGGGGCTTGACCGCCGGCGAGCGGGCGATTCTAAGGGGCTACCTTGACAGGTTTTCAATGCAGGCCCCCGGCTTCGACTGGCAGAGGGGCGCGCACCGCAGCGTGGGAAACATGGCCGGCAGGGATATACCGCTGTCGCTCAACATAGGCGTAGGCTTCGATATAGAAGGCGGGGCGGGGCTGTACCCGACTTTGGGGCAAAACTTTTTCAGCAACGAAACCTGGGTGCGCGTCCATGCATCCGGCGACGTAGGCCGCCATGTTTCGTGGTTTTTCGGCGCGGAAGGCGGAATGCTCTACATTCCCCGGCGGCACTTGGGCTACTACTGGACTTTTTACGAAGGTTTCCAAGACCACGGCGGGTACCAGAACCAGTTGATCCGCATTTACAGCCAGCCGCTTACCCACTTTCCCTTTTCCTATCGGATGCGTTGGGACGGATCGATTCACCCGCTTTCCGACGCGAGTCTTTTTGAATCCTGGCCCTACCCCGCTCTTTCCGGGGCAAGGCACTTGCTGTCGGATGTTGCCGTCTCTTTGCTGGACGACCGGCTGTTTTTCCGCGCAGGCCGGCTGAACCGCGAGTGGGGTTCCACGCCCCACGGCGCAAGTCTTGGGCTGAACCAGGCCTCCATGCCCTTTGTGGCGGTGCAGGGCGAGTTTTGGCCTGTGCCCTGGTTCGGCATTGCCTCCATGACCGGCGTTCTGGAATTTTTTAACACGCACGGGGAAAAGCCTTCCGGCATGACCTTTCAAAACGCTTATTCGATAACCATGCTGCAGTTTCGTTTTAGCGAATTTTTCCTTATGGATTTAGGCGGAGCGGTGATATGGCCAAGGCGTTTCGAGCTTGGGTATATGTTCCCGCTTACGACAAACATTTTCTATAAAAACAATGTAGGCGACTTTGACAACCTGTCGGCGCACCTTAATCTTGTGGCGCGTTATCCCGGCCTTGGCAGCGCGTGGTTTTCCCTTTTTTGGGACGAGGCTTTTTGGGTAAGCAACTTTCACTATCTTGATCGCACCATGCTCGCTTGGCAGGTGGGGCTTAGCTTTCCGGTGCCGGTGCTCTCGTTTTCCTCTTTGCGGATAAGCTACACGCGGATTAACCCTTACACTTTTAGCCATGTAAGAAACTTTGTCCCTTGGTACGGCGGCAATATTCCAATGGAGCAGGCGACGGTCAACCGGGGGGTCTCTTTGGGTTATCCCACGCCGCCTAACTCGGACGAAATCCTTGTCAGCTTTAGGACGGTTCCGCGTCAGGATTTGACCTTGCAGCTTCAGTATCAGCTTATCCGCCACGGGGCAAACTTCGGCTCCAGCGCGGTTGACGGCAGCCACTTGCTTTCCGAGCTTGACCCCCACCGGGACGGCACGAACCTTGTAACGCGGCGGTTTTTTCTTAGGGACGGGGCTTACCAGTGGATGCACATTGCGCGGGTGAACGCCACTTGGAATTTGCCCGGCGTGCCGGTATCCCTTTTTGGCGAGGCCGGGGTGGTTTACTCGTTTTTTACCAACATAAACGCCCCCGCGAACATTACCGGAAGAGCGCATTCCTTTTCCCGCATCAACACCGACGAATACCCGCAGTCCACCGGCATAATTTTCCGGCTGGGCGTACGGATTTTCCCGCACTAGGGGCGCATCGAATTTTAGCCTCACACAAAGGCACGAAGGCACAAAGGGAAGAAGGACAGTTTAGAAAGCGCCGCTTCATCCTTCCTAATCATCCCTTATCCTCTATATATAAGGCATGAATAAGGCGCGGCCTTTTCATAATTCCGCCTAACCTCTTAACCTTTGTGCCTTTGTGCCTTTGTGTGAGTTCTCCCCAGTGCCTTTGTGTGAGGTTCTTCCCAGTGCCTTTGTGTTAGTTTTTCGAGAAATATTCGTAACCTATTGAAAAAATTGTAAAAGTGTGCCATATTGTGTTTAGGGGTTCCCGCCTTGCGGCGCGGAAAAGGAGAAAGCCCCGGAATTAAGGGAATCTGTAGAAACTTCAAAGTTTGCAGGTTCCCTTTGAACATTGCCAAACAGCCTACCTCGCCCCATTAAGGCGGGGTATGCTAGTTAGGGCCGGCGGGGATAGCCCCATCAAAAAAACTAAAGGAGAGAAATATGCAAGGCCAATGGGATGATGAGGAACAGAGAATCAGGGTAAAGCTTGCCCACATTAGCGAGGTCATGCTGAGATCGGCAGACCCGGTTCTGCTAAACAAGTATCGGCAGGTTTTCAAAAAGGAAATTTCCTTTTTCCGGCGATCGTGGACGGCCGCCTGGCTTTTGATGCAATTTGATAAAAAAGAAGCCGCATCTTTGCTTGAAAAAGGCGGGAAAAGCGAAAAAAGGGGCGGCGAGCAGACGGCTTCCTTGACGGAAGAAGGATACAAGCGGCTTTTTATCAACATAGGGCGCAACAGGCATTTGTACCCAAGGGAAATCACAAACCTTATAAACGCAAAAGCGCAAGTGTCTGCGGCGGATATTGGCGCAATCCGGATACTTGACAATTATTCATTCGTGCAAGTGAGGGAGGCCTACGCCCAGGGCATAATCGACGCGCTGAACGGCCAGCAGTTCAAGGGAAGAACCCTGACGGTCAACTATGCGAGGCATAAAACCGATTATTCCGCCGGCGGCCGCCAAGAAGCCGCGCTTCATAAAGAAGCTGCGCTTCCAAAGGAAGCGGCGCACGGGGAGGCGGCTTCAGACTGAAGGCTTCAGACTGAAGGGCTTCAGAGGTTTCAATCCGAAGGCCTCAAAAGGGAACGCCCCAAAGCAGGAGAATCAGCCTGAAAAAGTAAATGTTTATGCAGATGCCCAAAAGCAAAAAAAAGCCGCCTAGCACTTCCAAGGAATAGGCCTTGATAAAAAACGCGCGGGCAAGCGCCCCCGGCTCCCCCGGCAGGATTCCGAAACAGGCAAAGGGGTCTTCCGGCTGCCGGGGGCAGGGGGGGGGGGCGTTGGG
>WRKI01000084.1 GCA_009778155.1 Spirochaetota bacterium | reverse complement strand
GGGGGGGGGGGAGCCGACGGTTCCCTTGATGACGGATGTGCCGCCTGCCGGCGGCGATGAGGGGTTTTTTCATCACTTTGCATCTGGCGCGGGGTATCCCAGCTTGGAAATCCCGCCTGTGCTTTTGACTGTCGCCGAGGCCGGGCATGGAATCAGGGAGCTTGTGCAGGCGGCCGACTCTCATTTTGGCGACCTTTCGGCTACCGGCTTTTTAATGGCGCGGCGGCAGGAAAACATCGCCTACGAGCTGAAGGACGGCCTTTCAAGGTCTTTATTGAAGGGGCTTGAAAACAGGGAATTGTCGCTTTTGCTTTCGGATTTGGCAAAATCGGCGATTGAAAAAAAAATAAGCTATCATGACGCGCTGGGGCAGCTTTGCAAGGCCTTGGGCGTGTAACACGGAGGAAACAATGGTATTGAAACTGGATCACATCGGCGTTGCCGTCTCCAACATGGAAGAGTCGCTGAAGCTTTACACGGAACTTTTGGGGCTGGAATTGCACGGAACCGAAGTTGTCGAGGAGCAAAAGGTAAAAGTTGCCTTTCTGCCGGTGGGCGACACGGAAATCGAGCTTTTGGAATCGACTTCCCCGGACGGGCCTGTGGCAAAGTTTATCGAAAGCAGGGGCCAGGGGGTGCAGCACCTGGCTTTCAATGTCGAAAACATCGAAGAGGCGCTGGCAAAGATGAAGGAGCAGGGCGTAAGGCTGATTGACGAGGTCCCGCGCTACGGAGCCGGCGGCGCGAAAATCGCCTTCCTGCACCCAAAGGCCACAGGCGGCGTGTTGATCGAACTGTGTCAAAGGGGCTAAAATAAGAAAAGATGTTTCACCACGGAAGATGGGGGGCGCGGCCTGCCGGTCCTCCGTGGTTAAATTTTCGGCATCTGCAATATAGCGGGGTAAATGGAACTATGGAAGACAAACTAAAGGAACTGAAAAAACGGCACGATAAAATTCTAGCCGGCGGCGGGCCTAAGCGCATTGAAGCCCAGCACCAGAAGGGCAAGATGACGGCCAGGGAACGCATAGGCTGGCTCTTGGATCCGGGCAGTTTTACCGAGATTGACACCTTTGTCGAGCACAGGGCGACCCAGCTTGGCATGGCGGACACCGAGGTTCCCGGCGAGGGCGTTGTCGCAGGTTACGGCACGATAGACGGCCGCCCCGTCTGCCTTTTCGCCCAGGACTTCACGGTGATAGGCGGCTCTCTGGGCGAGATGCACGCGGCGAAAATCTGCAAGGCTATGGACATGGCCATGAAGATCGGCTGTCCCTGCATCGGCATTAACGATTCGGGCGGGGCGCGTATTCAGGAAGGGGTTGACGCTCTGCGCGGCTACGGCGATATTTTTTACCGCAACACCTTGGCCTCCGGGGTTATCCCGCAGATTTCAATCATCATGGGGCCTTGCGCCGGCGGGGCGGTTTACTCGCCAGCCCTTACCGACTTTACCATTATGGTAGACCAAAGCGCGAATATGTTTATAACAGGGCCGCAGGTAATAAAGGCGGTAACAGGCGAGGATGTTTCGGCCGAGTCCCTTGGCGGAGCCAAGGTGCACAGCGAGGTTTCCGGGTGCGCCTCCCTCATGTTTGCCGACGAAGCGGCGACTATGGCGGGGGTGAAAAAGCTTCTCTCTTATCTCCCCTCAAAATACGATGCGGAAACTCCTCTGGCTTACAGTCAGGACGGGGTAAGCCGGGTCTGCTCCGAGCTTGCCGCCGTCATGCCCGACTCGCCGAAAAAGCCCTACAATGTATTGGATGTAATCGCTCAAGTTTTTGACGACGGCGATTACTTCGAGCTTCAGCCCATGTATGCGAAGAACATTATCACCTGCTTTGCCCGGCTGGGGGGGCGGCCTGTCGGCATTGTGGCCAACCAGCCCTACGAGCTTGCCGGCGTTCTTGACATAAACTCTTCGGACAAGGCCAGCCGCTTTATCCGTTTTTGCGACGCTTTTAACCTGCCGGTGATCACCTTTACCGACACTTCCGGCTTTTTGCCGGGGGTGGGGCAGGAGCACGGCGGGATTATCCGCCACGGGGCCAAGCTCTTGTACGCCTATTCGGAGGCGACCGTGCCAAAAATCACGGTGATTCTTCGCAAGGCTTACGGCGGCGCTTATATCGCCATGTGTTCGCGCCATCTTGGGGCGGACTTGGTGCTTGCCTGGCCCAGCGCGGAAATCGCGGTTATGGGGCCGGAGGGCGCGGCCAACATCATCTTCAAAAAAGATATTGATGAGGCCAAAGACCCGCAGGCGGCGCGGCTGGAAAAAATCGAGGAGTACAAAAAAAACTTCGCCAACCCCTACATGGCCGCTTCTCGCGGTTATGTGGACGATGTTATCGATCCGGCGGCGACACGCTCCCGGCTTGCCTCCGCGCTGAAGGCGTTAAGCGGCAAGAAGGAATCCCAGCCGGCTAAAAAGCATGGAATTATGCCTGTGTAACAGGCATAATCATAATGCCCGGTTTGAGGTGCAACCGCATAGCGGTTGCGTTGCAAAATCAGGTTGCAACGCAACCTGATTTTGCACTGTAACCTTGGCGGGTGTACGGTGTTTTGTGGTTACCGGGTGTTTTAAAAAACGTCCGTGCCTCTTGCAAAACTAGCGAGTTTTGCAAGAGGTTCAATTTTTAATAGAGTTGTTTGGAAACTTCAGTTTCAGAACAACTACTGCTTAAAAAAGCACTTTTTTGGGGCAAAAGCCCCAAAAAATGCGAGACTTGTTCGAGAACCTCGAACAAGTCCAATCTCTAAAAGAGGTGTATTTTTTATGGCTCAGAATAAAATAGCGCCGAAGCAGGACAAAGACCCTGCAAAAGCGGAAATGGCAAAGCGTTTCAAGACAAACCCGGCTGTTTTTATCGGCACTTTGTTCGTACTGGTTCTTGTCGTGATCTCCTTCGTATTGGTCCCGGCCATTGTCCCAGAGTTCACAAGGGAGCGGGATTTTGATCTTACCTTCGGCTTTTACGACAGGGTTCCTATCGCCTTCGTGCCGGGCAACCATTTCGCCCAGAATTACGAAATGATTTCCCGCGCTTTCGGCGGCGCGCCGGAGCCGGGCACTTTCCAATCCATGAATATTTGGCGTATGTCCTTCGAGGCCGCCGCCGTGCACACCGGCATCTTGGAAGAGATGAGGCGGGCGAACTACGCGGTGCCTGACAATGTGATCGACAGGGCTGTGGCGCGTCGCCCGGAGTTTCAGATAGACGGGCGTTTTTCCCCGGCGCTGTGGAACAATGTTTCCGAGCAAAGCCGCCGCGCCCTGTGGCGGCAGACGCAGGAAGAGTTCGTAAGGGCGATTTATGTCTACGACATGGCCACGATGTTAGGCTCCGCCGGCGAGGCGGCTTTTATAAGCGGTATGTCCGAGCGTATGCGCAGTTTCGACATGGTTTCTTTTCCGCTGGACGATTTCCCCGATTCAGAGCTTGCCGCCTTTGCCGGGCAAAACAGCGACAATTTTAGGACGATGCGGCTTTCCAGAATAAGCGTGGCGACCGAGGCCGGTGCGCGGCAGGTGCTTGCGGCGGTTGCCGAGGGCACGTCCTCTTTCGAGGAAGCGGCTCTTTTGCACTCTTTGGACGGTTTTTCAAGCGCCGGGGGCAGCATGGGGGTGCGGGTTTTTGCCGAGCTTCAAAACGAGATTTTCCCCCAGGCGAACCTTGATGCGATAACGGCTCTTGCCGAGGGCGAATTAAGCGATGTTTTCCAGATTGGCCACTTTTGGACTTTCTTCAGGGTGGACGAGACTCTGGCGGCGGCTGACTTTTCCGACCCGGATGTCTTGGAAAGGGTGCGCATTCATGTAAGCGGTTTTTCACGCGGCATTATGGAAGACTGGGCGATTGCACAGGCGGCCGACTTTGCGGCCGAGGCGGGTGTGTACGGTTTTGACAGTGCGCTAGCCCAGCGGGCGCTTTCAAGAAGCAGTTTCGGCCCGCTTCCTGTCAACTTTGGCAATGTCGATCTTTTCGCTTCGGTTCAGTTTTTCCCGGTTCCCGAGCTTGCAAACTCGGCCTCTGACGAAAACTTTTGGATGGCTCTTTTTGCCACCCCGGTTGGCTCGGTCTCTGCGCCGCTTGTCCAGGGGAACAACGTGCTTGTGTTTATGCCCACAGAGGAATCCCAAGCGGAGGACTTTATTGTCGAAGGGATTGCATCGACTGTTTCCAACTTTTGGCTGGCCAACTTGATCGATCAGTCCATTCACAATCATTTTTTGAACAGCGACCGGCTGGATGACCGCTTTTTCGAGACTTATTTCCGTCTTTTCCTGGCGCCGGGTTTCTAAATGGCGGGGGGGCAAGGGGCGCAGGGGGGGGAGCCTTTTGTTTGGAAGGGAAAAACGCTGCTTTCCGGGGTTAATCCCGCCCGTTTGGGAGAGCGGACGG
>WRKI01000083.1 GCA_009778155.1 Spirochaetota bacterium | reverse complement strand
GGGGCTTCATGTGTACGAGCTTGCGGCGAAAAACGGCAAGCGGGTGCAGGCGTTATGCGAAGCGAAGAACCACGCGCTGGTGCTGGAAGACGCGCCAGTCGACCGCACGGCGGCGGGGATTATCAACTCCGCGTTCGGCTGCGCGGGCGAGCGCTGCATGGCGCTTCCCGTAATCGTCGTGCAGGAAAGCGTCGCGGACAAGCTTGTCGCATCCATTGTCGAAAAGGCGAAGAAGCTGAAAGTCGGGCCGGCTTATGAAAAGGATTCCGGCATGGGGCCTGTGGTGAACGCCGGCCACAAAAAGTTTGTGGAGGACTGGATACAGAAAGGCGTTGACGAAGGAGCCAAGGTTGTGCTTGACGGCAGGAATTACAAAGTCCCCGGCTTCGAGGGCGGTTTTTACATAGGGCCGACAATTTTTGACCATGTCAAAGCCGGCATGACGGTGGGGGACAGCGAAATCTTTGGCCCCGTCTTGTGCATAAAAAGGGTGAAGGATTTTAACGAAGGGCTTGCGATTATGAATGCCAGCCCCTTTGCCAACGGCTCTGTTATTTTCACGCAGAACGGCTACTACGCGCGCGAGTTTTCCCGCAAGACCCACGGCGGCATGGTGGGGATCAATGTCGGCATCCCGGTTCCTGTTGGAATGTTCCCCTTCACGGGCCACAAGGATTCTTTCTTCGGCGACTTGCACTGCCTTGGCAAAGACGGCTACCGGTTCTTCACCGAGACGAAGGCTGTTACCACGCGCTGGTTCGACGAGGAAGACATGAAGGCGGAAAAGGTCAGCACCTGGGACGGCACGATATAACAGGGAAGGCTGTAAGAACCAAATAAGGTTCTTACAGAGTAGCGCTAATCGGATTTGCCCGCTTGCGGGCAAATCTATTTTTTAAGGAGTAAATGTGGTTGGTATATTTATATCGATGGGCTTCATAATGTTTTTGGCTTACAAGGGCTTGTCCCCAATCTGGGTAGCGCCTATAGCTGCGGCTTTTGTCGCGTTTACTGGCGGCGCAGATGTACTTAACGCCTATGTTGCTACATATATGCAGGGCTTTGTGGGCTTTACCGTGAACTGGTTCCCTATCTTCATGCTCGGCGCGATTCTTGGCAAGCTTATGGATAGCACCAAGATGGCCAAGTCGGTTGCCGTAACTATTTCAAATAAGCTAGGCCCAAAACACGCCATACTTGCGGTGGTTTTGGCAGGTTCTGTTCTAACTTACGGCGGTATCAGTATGTTTGTCGCGGTGTTCGCGCTATACCCCCTTGCAATCGTGCTTTTCCGCGAGGCGAACATTCCAAGAAGGCTTATCCCTGCCGCTATTACCGTAGGCGTTTTTGCCTACACGATGGTAACTTTGCCGGGGTCGCCGCAAATTCAAAACCTGATTCCCGGACAACACTTCGGCACCCCCGCGACGGCGGCGCCCGTGCTTGGGATACTTACCGGGATCGTTATGGGAGGCGGAGGGCTTTTGTATGTAATATGGAAAGCTAAGAAGATGAAGGCGGCGGGCGAAGTTTTTACCGAACCGCCGTCTGAGGTAGCTTACGATCCTAACGAGACTCTGCCGAATTTTTGGCTGTCGCTGACGCCGCTTGTTTTGGTTGTTGTTTCGCTTAACTTGTTCAACTGGCATATCATAGTTTCTCTCATAGCCGCCATTCTTTTAATTCTTGTACTGAACGTCAAGCATTACAAAACCTTTGTCAGCACGATAAACGAAGGGGCGAAAGGCGCAATGTTGCCGATTATAAGCGTAAGCGCCATCGTAGGCTACGGCTGGGTTGTCCAGTCCGTGCCGGCTTTCACCGTTCTTGTGGATCATCTTATGAACATCCCAGGCCCTCCCTTTGTATCGCTGGCCGTCGCGGTGAACCTGATAGCGGGCGTTACGGGATCGGCTTCCGGCGGCTTGGCTATCGCGCTGGGGACGCTTGCTGAAACTTACATTGAAATAGCGGCAACGTACGGTTACTCGTTGGAAGCCATGCACCGTGTCGCGGCAGTGGCCGCTAGCGTTATGGACACGGTTCCGCATAACGGGGCGATTTTGACCTTGCTTGCCGTTACGGGCATGACGCACAGGGAAAGTTACTTCGACATTGCCCAGTGTACGATCACCATTCCGCTTATCGCCCTTGTGTTTTGCATCATTCTGGCATCGTTAGGGGTTGTGTAATCTATGAGCTTTGCTCTAAGATAAAACTTACAGGAGGATTATCATGTTAAAAAGACAATCAGGCATAAGGCGCGAACAAATGGACAAGGCGCGCGGCGGGGTCGGAGTTACCATTTTCGACCATCTTTTGGAAAAGACGGAGATGAAAACCAACTGCCGTATGTTCACCAAGATCACGCTTGAACCGGGAGCTTCTATCGGCTATCACAGGCACGACAAAGAAGAGGACATCTACTACATACTTTCAGGCATCGCCACCATAAACGACAACGGGGAAACCCGCACCGTTTACCCAGGAGAGGTCGTCTATACAGGAGACGGCCAAAGCCACTCGGTGGAGAACAAGGGGCAGGTTCCCTTGGAGCTTGTGTCGGTAATACTGACATACGAGGCGCCGGAAAGGTAACGCGTAACACACGGCGCGTAAAAACCTGTGCGGGGTTTTACGCGCCGCTTTTTTATTCCCTCTTTTCCCCTTGGCCTAATTTTTTGCGCTCGATGTGGGCAATAAGGCTTTCGGGATCGGCAAAATTTCCAGCATTGTCAAGGGCGCGAACCACCAGTTTAAGGAAGCAATGATTAAATCCCACCGAGGATGCGGATTAAAATCCGAATTATTGCTTCTTACCCGTATTTTGCGCAGGTGGAATGAGCAAATACATAGGGAGCCACTGATTAACTTCTAGTTAATCAGTGGCTCCCTAAGAAAAGTCATAAACGATAACGCCTGCGCTAAAAATAGCGGCAACGGACATAGCCGCCATTGCGAAACTGCTTGGCTTCCATGGAAGCCCCCCTCGCCACGTTACTCGTCAAGCATCAGCGGCTGTTTTGACTCCCGCATCTTGCGTATTTCTTCCCGCTCAATTGTCTGAATACCCTTTTCCGGGGTAGGCATATCTTCCGGCAGAGTAGTCCCCATTTCAATCATGGCATTGCGGATTTTTTCGGCCACTTCGTAATGAGTGTTGCTCGCTTTTTGAGGACTGTCCACCTCGTCCAGCTTCAGCTTTTCCTCTGTCTGGGATATGCGAAATAGATTTGCAATAAGCTCGGCGCTGCCCATGTAATCTAGAATTTTGTCGTCTTCTTTGAGCTTCTTGCGGGCGTGTATGTCAGAAACCGTCAAACCGCCGTACAAGCCCATGTAGCCGGAGTTCTGAAAAATGGCGAACTCTTCGTTGCTGATAACGCCGGCGTTTCTTGCCGCTTCTGCAAGCAACTGATTCCACTGCTTGATATTGCCCCGCACCACAAGCCGCTTGTTGTTTTCATCCAATTGGTTGAAAGCGTCGGCAACCTCCGCCCGCCGGGTTTGGATTGCGAAATAAGTTTGGCCTAGGGCGATAATTTCTTTTCTGGGGTCTCCGTTTTGCACAATCAGATAACAGGCGTACCTTGTGAGCTTGTAATCCGCCACCTGTTTTTGCGCCGACTTTGGCATTTCTATCATTTTGCTGGCCTTGGCAAAATGCGCGGGGACCTCAAAGCCGCTGTTTTTGCAAGCGAGCATAGCCCGGTCGATCACTTTTTGGAAATTACGCCATTGGTTGTACTGCAACACCTCCGCCAGCTCCCGCGCAAACCAATACTCTTCTCCATCTTCGCTTGCGCGCTTGATATTCTCGAAGGATTTATACTCATCCGCTTTCAAATCAGCCATTTTACCTCTTCACCTATTTCCAGCATATCATTTTTCCGCGCTTTTGGGTAGATCTGCACGACAAACGCATGAAAGGTCAAAGGTTATGAAAATTTACTCCCGATTTAACTCACACAAAGGCACAAAGGCACAAAGGGGGGATTATAATAAGGCCTGAGCTTTCCTTTTGCCTCACAATAGAGCATATATAGGAGATAATGTAGGGGGGAAGCGGCACTATCTAAGCTGAACATTGCGTCTTTGTGTGAGATGCTTCCGATAAAATATCGTCAATCCCCGGTTCGTGTCATTCATGCGTTTGTCGTGGGTAGATCGGAACGTTTTGCTGAGGCCAGCAAAACGTTCAGGGCTGAAATTCAGCCGGCATTTGGCGCTTTTGGGCGGCTCGGAACGTTTTGCCGAGATCAGCAAAACGATCAAGGCTGAAATGCGGCCGTCTTTTGGCGTATTTGGACGATGCGGAACGTTTTGCTGAGGCCAGCAAAACGATCAGGGCTGAAATTCGGCCGCCTTTTTGCGCTTTTGGGCGGAGCGGAACGTTTTGCCGGGGC
>WRKI01000082.1 GCA_009778155.1 Spirochaetota bacterium | reverse complement strand
GGGGGGGGAGGGGGGGAAGGAAAATTTTCGCAGGGGGGGGGCGGCCCGGCTCGTAGTAGGAAGTGATGAAGAGTTCCAGCGATTCCTTTTCGCCCGCCGCCGAGCAGGCGCGGAACAAATCCTGCCCCGTCATCTTGCCGCCGCGCATGGAAAAAACGGTAAAAGTGGCAAGAAGCCCTTCGCCGGCCCAGGCAATGTAGTCGCGGCCTTCGGGGTCGTTGTCCACAACCGCGCTGTCTTCCGCGCCGAGCTTTTCCAGAGCCTGAATCGTGTTTCTTAGGACGGCGGCCTTCTCAAACTCCAGCGCCCTTGCCGCCTCGTGCATCTGCCCGGTAAGATCGATAATGAGGGATTCGGTTTCCCCGCCCAGCAGTTTGGCGACCCGGCTTACATGGACGGCGTAATCTTCCTTGCTGATTTTCCCGCAGCAGGGCGCGGCGCAGCGCATTATATGGAAGTAAATGCACGCGCTTCTTTTCCTGAACCTCCGGCACTTGCGCAGGGGGAAAAGTTTTAGGACAAGCTCCAGCATTGCGTCCAGCCCCCCCGCGTTTGGAAAGGGGCCGAAGTACCGGCTTTTGTCGTTTACGATGCGGCGGGTGCGGAAAACGCGGGGGAAGTCCTCGCTCGTTATCCGGATTACGGGGTAGGTTTTGCCGTCTTTCAGGCTGATGTTGTACCTTGGGCTGTGTTGTTTGATAAGCGTGTTTTCCAAAAGCAGGGCTTCGTACTCGCTTGCGACGATAATCGTCTCGATACTGCGCGCGCGGCGCATGAGGGTGGCCGTTTTTATGTCCTTGCCGCCGGAAAAGTACGATTTTAGGCGGGTTTTAAGCGATTTCGCCTTGCCGATATAGATGATTTCCTTGCCCGCGTCCTTCATGATGTAAACGCCCGGCTCGGCGGGGGCTTCCAACGCGGCGGCTTTGAGGTTTTCCCGCCAGAGCGCAAGTTCCTGCTCCTTGCTTTTTTCCAAGTTTTCGCAAATAATTCTATTGCCCATTTTTTTTATGCCGATAAAATAAAGTAGTATCCCAGCCAGTAGAAAAGCCGGCTGGCGGAGATTTTAGGGAGTTCATGAGAAAATCGTCGCGTTTCATATTAGCATTGTATACACTCTTTTTAGTTTGCGGTAGCCTTTTCGCCTTTGAACAGCGAGAAATTGTCATAGGCGGCCCCGGCTCTTGGGACGGCGTGGCTTCCAGGGCTAACGTGATAGAGGCTCCTCAGCTTAGGCCGCATCAGGTGCTGACTCTTGCCCCTTCCAACAATCAGGCGAATATAACGCCTTCTTTTGACCTTTCGATTTCTTTTAACGAGGCGGACGCAAGGTTTTTCCGCGACAGTATGGGGCGTTATCTTGTTACGGCTTCTGCCGAGCTTGAATCTGTAGACCGCCGTTTTGCCCGGGCGGGAACGGGGGCGGGGCTTTTCCGGGGTATGGCGGGTCTGCCGAACTCCGGGCCTCTTGTTATACGGCCGTCCAGCCCTGCCGCGCTTTTTGCCGCCGGCAGTCAGATAAGGGATTTTTCGATAGAATTCTGGCTTAACCCCTTCAACATGGAAAACGGAGAGGAAATTTTCCTGTGGTCTTCTTCGCGGCGTTTGAATGTTCCCGGCGTTATAGACTTGGTCTCCCAAAGTATTTCCGGCGAGGTCTCCAGAAACAGGATTTTATGGACTTTTACAAACTTTTTTGTTTCCCCGGACGGCCAAAACCACACAAACGTGAGTTTTTCGGGGAACAGCCCGATAATCCCCCGGACTTGGAGCCATCACCTGATACGTTTTGACGCTCAAACGGGGATGCTTGAATATCTTGTAAACGGCCAGACGGAGGCTATTGTCTACACCACGGCGAGCGGGCGCGAAACGGGCGAGGTTTTTACTCCCGTTGCCGGCGAAGGTGGCAGTTTTATTCTTGGCAGGAGTTTTATGGGGGTCATTGACGAATTCAACATTCACAGTTCCCTTGCCGACCGCGCTTCGTTCCAGCGCTATCCTTCGCAGGGCGGCCGGGTGGAAACCCAGCCTTTCGACTTGGGGTTCGGCAACCGGGGGATTCTAAGGGTCGATGTAAGGGGCGGCAGGGCGAATATTCAAAGGGGTAGCTCTGGCAACGAGTTCCGCGAAAACGGGCGTTTCCTTTTTTCCGACTCGGCCGAGATGCAGTTTTTTATCCGCACTTCGGACAATCAGTTTCTCTGGGATGACAGTTCCTGGGTAAGTTTTATTCCGGGGGCCTTCCTTCCCGCGCATATTTCCGGCGGGCGTTTTGTACAGTTGGCCGTGGATTTTTATCCTTCGGCCGACGGCGAATCGAGTCCTTTTATCGAGGATATTCGCATTGTGTACAGTCCGCCTCAGCCGCCTATGCCGCCGCGCGGTTTTACTGCGGTTGCGGTTGACGGGGGGGTCTATCTGCGCTGGAGGCCTACGCCGGGTGTTTCTGGGTTCCTTATTTACTACGGCAGGGAAAGCGGGGTGTTTTTCGGCGACAGTTCCTTCCTTGGGCCTTCGCCCATAGATGTAGGCAATCGCACTAGCATTTTCATTGAAGGGCTTGCCAACGGGGTGTTGTACTTTTTCCGGGTGGCCGCTTACAACCATGTCTACCACGACGGTATGCAGGCGCGCCATGTGGGGGACTTTTCCAGGGAGGTTTCCGCCCGCCCTCTTAGCGGGCTTGCGGAAACCGGCGGTTTGCCCGGCGTGCCGGGGTTTTAGGCCGCCCTACTTGGCTTTAAGAATTTCTACCCAGTAGCCGTCCGGGTCTTCTATGAAGTAAAGACCCATGTCCGTGTTTTCAAAGCATACGCAGTCCATTTCCTTGTGGAAGGCGCGTATCTGCTCGTAGTCGCCTTCCACGCGGTAGCACAGGTGGCTTTCGTTGTCGCCCAGAACGTAAGGCTCGCCCTTGTCGCGCAGCCATGTAAGCTCCAGGGAAAAATCCGTGTGCCCGTCCCCCATGTACACAAGGGTAAAGGAGCCGTCGTCGGCGCTGTGGCGTTTTTTTTCCTTTAGCCCCATCGCCTTTTCGTAAAACGCCTTGCTTTTTTCCAAGTCCTTGACGTTGATGTTAAAGTGGTCAAACTTGCCCTTAATCTGCATCTTAAAACCTCCAAAAATTGTTCTATAACAGCCGGCCGTCCTCCGGAGTGGGCGGCCGCTGAAATCACACGGTAAAAGTGTCGCCCGGCGAATGTATCGCGGCAAAACGACTGCCATGCCCGGCGGCATGGGGTTCAAAGGCCAACGCGGCCTCGCTGGAATCCCAAAAGTGCATGGGGATAAAAAGGCCGGTTTTTATTTTGTCCAAAAACTGCTGTGCCCCGCGCATATAGTCCTTGCCAAGGCGCGGGTCTACGGGAAACATCGCCGCATCAAGTCTTGGGACTTCTTTTGCCAGAAAATCCAGCTCGGAAAGAAAAAACCGCTCGTTTTTATCGGCATCTTCCGGCGTTTCCTCTTCGTTCCAGTGCCAGTTGTTAAGGTCGCCGGCATGGAAGATTTTTTTGCCGCCGGCCTCTATGTAAAAGGACACGCCCTCGTCTGTGGAGCCGTAGGCTTTTACCAGCACTCTTTCGTCTTGGTAAACATCGCCCTTTGACAAAAAGCTGACATCCGCGCCGCCGGCGGAGGCCGCCGCGCCAATGTCTTTCGAAAATATCCACTTCGTGCGCCCGCTTGTGCGCCCGCTCGTGCGGCCGTCGCCCAAGCGCATGATGCCCGGATCAAAATGATCGCCGTGGACATGGCTTGCCAAGATGTAAAGGTATTTGCCGGCCAGTTTGACAATCTCGGCGCTGTCTTTGGCAAGTTTCAGGCAGTCGATGACAAAGGCGCAAGTGTCGTCCTGCACGATAAAGCCCGAATGCCCGATATAGGTTATTTCCATGTTTTACCCCTTGGGTAAATGTACCGTGTTTGGCTGGAAAAAGCAAGCGTGCCGGGGGGTCAAGAAGGCCTCACACGGGGCGCAATAATTCGGAATTTGCTCACACCAAGGCACAAAGGCACAAAGCACAGGCCAGAAAGCTGCGCTTAATTCCTACCTCATCTCCTCTTTACGTTCTATAATATGGGGCAGGAAAAAGGCGCGGCCTTATCATATCTCTCCAAAACCTCCTAACCTTTGTGCCGCGAACCGAAGGTTCGATGTGCCTTGGTGCCTTTGTGTGAGCCTATTCCGATCGTGCCTCCGTGTGAAATTATTGCGAAAATTCTGAAAAAAAAGTTGCGCGGCTGCTTGACAAGGCCTGTGAAAATTGCCATAATGTAACCATGCGACGTTTTCCGGGGAAGGGGAACGGCGCATGGCTTGCCGGGGATTGGCTTTCCGGCAGGACAAGTGGGAAGGAGGTAAACAGTGCGCTTTGCGAAAAAGACA
>WRKI01000081.1 GCA_009778155.1 Spirochaetota bacterium | reverse complement strand
TGCTGAGGGTTTAATGCCCTGAAAGGGCATTAAAGCCCGAATGCAAGTTCTTTTTAAGAGCAGAAAAATTACCCTTGGGTAATTTTTCTGATTCGTGATTAGAATATGCCACGTCATTTTGGCGGGGCTGTTAGTTTTCAGCGGGGCTTTCGCCCTGCAAAAAATTGCAGAAGGAGTTTTAGCTTATGGAAAAGTTCAAGTACATGGAGAAATATGGCTACGAGCAGCTCTGCTTTTTCAACCACACGCCCACAGGCCTTAAAGCTATCGTGTGCATTCACAACACCGTGCTAGGCCCGGCGCTTGGCGGGACCCGTGTTTGGAATTATGCCACCGAGGACGAAGCAATCGAAGATGTGCTTCGCCTTGGCCGCGGCATGACGTACAAAAGCGCCCTTGCCGGGTTGCCCCTCGGCGGTGGCAAAGCCGTGGTAATTGGCGACTACAAGGAAATCCGAAAAAATCCCACCCGCCGGGAAGCCTTCTGGCGCGCCTTCGGACGCTACATCGAAGGCATGAGCGGCCGCTACATAACGGCGGAAGACGTTGGCACATCCACGCAGGACATGGTTTATGTCAGCATGGAAACACCCAACGTGGTCGGCCTGCCGGGACGCTCCGGCGACCCCTCCCCCTACACAGCCCTGGGAGTGTTCAACTCGATGAAGGCCTGTTGCAAGCACGTTTTCGGCGACAACAGCACCAAGGGCAAAACCGTGGCGATTCAGGGCGTGGGCAATGTCGGCTACAACCTTTGCAAGTATCTTCACGATGAAGGCGCGAAAATGATCGTAAGCGACATCGATAAGGAAAGGGTCGAGCGCGTGGTAAAAGAGTTCGGCGCGGAAGTGGTCGGCGACAACGAAATCTACGGCGCAAATAGCGATATTTTTGCCCCCTGCGCCCTTGGAGCGGCGGTAAACGATACGACAATCCCTCAGTTCAAGTGCAAAATCATTTGCGGCGGGGCGAACAACGTGTTAAAAGAGCCGTCCGTTCACGGCAAGGCGCTCATGGACAAGGGAATCACCTATGCGGTGGACTACTTGGCAAACGCCGGCGGCGTAATCAACGTTTCCTACGAACTTGCCGACGGCGGCTACAACGAGCAGGCTTCCCTCCGGGACATAGAGCAAATCTATTTCCGAATGCACGACATCTTGCGCATCTCTGCCGAGACAGGCAAGCCCACGCACGAAACAGCGGATAAAATGGCCGAAGATCGCATCGAGGCCGTAAAAAATATCAAAAGCATCATGACCAGGAGGTAGGCATGGCAAAAGCAATACTGACAATAAGCGAAGCGGACTGCAAGGGTTGCCTTATGTGCGCTGACGCTTGCCCGAAAAAAATTCTGGAACTGGACAAAAGCCGGGTAAACGCGAAGGGCTACAACCATATCGCGTGCGTCAATCTGGAAGAGTGCACGGCCTGCGCTATCTGCGCCCGCACCTGCCCGGATTCCGTAATCAAAGTGGAAAGGAGGGACTAGCCTTGAAAGTTCTAATGAAAGGAAACGACGCCGTATCAGAAGCGGCAATCCAAGCGGGCTGCAAGGCCTTTTTCGGCTACCCGATAACCCCGCAAAACGAAATCCCCGAATACTTCTCCCGAAAAATGGAAGCGGCAGGCGGGGTCTTCGTGCAGGCGGAATCGGAAGTTGCGGCAATCAACATGGTTTACGGGGCGGCGGCTGCCGGCATCCGTTGCATGACAACCTCTTCGTCCCCCGGCATCGCCCTCAAGCAAGAGGGCATCTCCTACATCTGCGGGTCGAACCTGCCCTGCGTCATCGTCAACGTGGCGCGTTGCGGGCCGGGGCTGGGCGGCATTCTGCCGGCGCAAAGCGATTACTTCCAAGCGACACGCGGCGGCGGCAACGGCGACTATTACACGCCCGTTTTCGCCCCCAGTACCGTGCAGGAAGCCTGGGACTTGGTTTTTCACGCCTTTAACGTGGCCGACAAATACCGCACGCCCGTCATGATCCTAATGGAAGGCCTTTTGGGGCAAATGATGGAACCGCTGGAAATGAAGGTGTCGCCGCCGGTGCAGGTCGATAAATCTTGGTGCGTGAACGGCAACTCCGGCAAACGCCCCCGGAACACAATCACATCGTTGAGCCTTTACGCCGAAGTCCTTGAGCAGATGAACATCGACAGGTTCAAGGTTTACGAAGAGATCAAGAAAAACGAAACCAAGGTAGAAAACGGAGTGAAAGACGGCGACACCGTGGCCATTGTCGCCTACGGTTCCCCGGCCAGAATCGTCAGCAACGCGA
Source organism: Spirochaetota bacterium (assembly GCA_009778155.1). Lineage (GTDB taxonomy): Bacteria > Spirochaetota > Spirochaetia > Treponematales > Breznakiellaceae > WQXQ01. The sequence continues at coordinate 2,064 of WRKI01000081.1, read as the reverse complement.
TAGAAGAGCTTGCGGCCGACGGCATCAAGGCCGGGCTTATCCGCCCGATCTCGCTCTGGCCTTATCCCTACGATCTGTTCCAAAATCTGCCCGGCTCTGTCAAGCACATCTTGGTTGCCGAGCTTTCGATGGGGCAAATGGTCGAGGACGTGCGTCTTGGCGTGGAAGGCAAATACCCGGTGCATTTTTACGGCCGATCGGGCGGCTCGATTTTTGAACCTTCCGAAATTACGGCCAAGGTCAAGGAAATTGTCAAGGGGGGAAAGTAAGTGGCTAAGGTTATATACGAAAAAACGCGGGGTCTTACCGACACTGCGCTTACCTACTGCCCGGGCTGCACGCACGGGACGATTCACAAGCTGGTAGGCGAATCTCTTGTGGAGCTTGACATTTTGGAAAAGTCAATCGCCATAGCCCCGGTGGGCTGTTCGGTTTTGGCTTACGAGTTCTTTAACTGCGACGGGATTCAGGCTTCGCACGGGCGTGCGCCGGCGGTTGCCACGGGCATCAAACGCGCTCTGCCGGACAAGATTGTGTTTACCTACCAAGGCGACGGGGACTTGGCCTCGATTGGCGCGGCGGAGATTATCCATGCGGCGCACAGGGGCGAAAACTTTACGGTTATTTTTGTAAACAATGCGATTTACGGGATGACGGGCGGGCAGATGGCTCCGACGACGCTGATCGACCAGAAAACGAGCACCAGCCCCTACGGGCGGCAGGAGCCGACTACCGGCAAGCCGATTCTTGTTAGCGAGATGATGGCGCAGATTCCGAGCGCGGCCTATATCGAGCGGGTGAGTGTCCACAACATCACGCACATTTTGCAGGCGAAGAAGGCGATCAAAAAGGCCTTCGAGTACCAAGTGCAGGGCAAGGGTTTTTCTATGGTAGAGATTTTAAGTTCGTGCCCGGTTGGTTGGAACATGAGTCCGCCGGATGCGGCTAGGCACATTGCCAGCGCGCTTATGCCGTATTATCCGCTGGGTGTTTATTGCGACAGGCCGGCGGGGCAAGGGGGGAAAGCATGAAGCGTATGATTTTTGCCGGCTACGGCGGGCAGGGTTTGCTTACTTTGGGCGAGATTGTCGCCACGGTGGCCATGAATAAGGGCAAAAACGTAACTTGGATGCCCTCCTACGGGCCGGAGATGCGCGGCGGCACGGCTAACTGCGCGGTCATTGTCTCGGAAAAGCTGATTGGCAGCCCTATCGTACTTTCCGACATCGATATTCTTTTTGCGATGAATCAGGCTTCTGTGGACAAGTTTCTGCCCAAGTTGAAGGCCGGGGCTTTGGCTCTTGTAAACTCCTCGCTTATTGTAAACAGGCCGGATCGCAAGGATGTTGAAATCGTAGAAATTGACGCGACCAACATTGCGGTAGAGGTGGGCAATCTTCGTGTTGCAAACATGATTATGCTTGCCGGCTTTTTATCGAAAAGCGATATGCTCACTCTGGACGACATCAAAAGCGTCATGCAGGAGCGTTTTAAGGGTGCCAGAAGCGCGGAACTTGTAGAGCTGAACATCAAAGCGATTGAGCGCGGGCTTCAAACCCTGAAGTAGCGCACTGCGGGCGGCCGGCGATGCCGGCTGCCCGCAAGTTTTAAGAAGAAGCTCACACGAAGGCACATCGAATTTTAGCCTCACACGAAGGCACAAAGGTTAGGAGGGGGGAAGGATTATGATAAGGCCGCGACTTCTTCTCTTGCCTCACTTTTATAGAAGAGAAGAGGGGATAATGTGGAGATAAAGCGGCGTTTTCTTCCTTTCTTAACTTTGTGCCTTCGTGTCTTTGTGCCTTTGTGTGAGGCTAAATCGAGGGTAGAATTCAGAGATTCTGTCTTTTTTGAGTTGGCGGGCTTGCTTGTAGAAAAAAAAAACGAAAAAAACTTCCGGGGGCTTGACTTTTTTACGGATTTTTGGGAGAATATAGGGTATGGGTAACGTGGGCGCGTTTTACCGTGCGATTTTCCTGTTTTGGCAAGCTCTGGCTCTGAACTTGTCCCTTTTGCGCCCCGGCGGGCTATCTCTTGACCGGGTAATGGTTTATACCCCCCCCC
>WRKI01000080.1 GCA_009778155.1 Spirochaetota bacterium | reverse complement strand
GGGGGGGTATAAACCATGTCTACATAAGGACTTACAGCTAGCCGCTCAGAGTGTATCGCTAATCGCAATATGGACATACTTCTCCCCCTTTCAAAATTTGCCTACGGCAACGCTGGCCGCATACGGCTTACAGGGGACTTTTTACCCCCGTTTTTACAAATATAACCCGCTTTTGGAAATCTTGTCAAGCGGTTTTTCCAAAAAAAACAAAAAAAATAGAAAAAAAATCGCTCCAGCCCCAAACGCGACAAAACAGCCCGTTAAAGGCCTAAAAACCCCGCCGGCAAAGGCCTGCCGGCAGGGTTTAAGCCGCTAGCCGTCCCCTCAAGCGGTGTTTTTCTTGGAATACAGGTCGAAGGCGACCGCGCCAAGAAGGACAAAACCCTTGATCGTCTGCTGCAAGTCGATGCTTACGCCGAGGATTGACATACCGTTGTTAAGAACCCCGACAAACAACCCGCCGACAATCGCGCCGATAATCGTGCCAATGCCGCCCTTTGTGGAAGCCCCGCCGATAAAACAGGCCGCGATAGCGTCAAGCTCGAAACCCACTCCCGCCCTGGGAGTTGCCACATTGAGCCTTGCGGCAAAAACCATCCCGGCAATTGCGGCAATAAGCCCCATGTTAGTATACACCCAGAACATGACACGCTCTGTTTTTATCCCGCTAAGCTTTGCCGCCTTTGCATTGCCGCCAAGAGCGTAAATGTGCCGCCCCTGCACAGTGTGCGTCGTAAAAAAATGATAGATTAAAATAAGACCGCTCAAAAGAATCAAAACATTGGGAAGCCCGTTGTGCAAGGCAAACACAGTCGAAAACATCATAATTACGGCGACAAAAAACAAAACCTTTGCGCCCCAAATCCATTGGGGAAGCACCTCGTAATTGTAGCTCTTTTGTTTTTTCCGTTTGCGAATTTCAGAACCAACGATTAAAAGCGAAATAGCGACACCAATAAACATAGTAAAAGCGTGAAGGTTCGAGCCGCCCAAGGCCACCCCACCAAAAGGATCGGGAATAAAGCCCGAAGACATCAATTGGAATTCCCTAGGGTACGGCCCCAAAGTCTGCCCCCGGAGAATTAGCATGGTAAAGCCCCGGAAAATAAGCATACCCGCAAGGGTAACAATAAAGGCCGGGATCTTCATGTAAGCAATCCAGAAACCCTGCCACGCGCCAACGCTCGCGCCAATCAGCAGGCTCAAGAAAATCGCAAGGAAGGGATTCATATTCATGTTTACGATAAAGACAGCCGAGACCGCGCCGACAAAGGCGGCAACGGAGCCGACCGACAGGTCTATGTTGCCGGTAAGAATGCACAAGAGCATACCCACGGCAAGGATTAAAATAAAGCTGTTTTGCAAAATAAGGTTGGTCAGGTTGACCGGCCTAAAAAAAATGCCGCCTGTCATAAAATTGAAAAGAATCATGACAGCCGCAAGAGCAAAAAGCATTCCGTACTGGCGCGAATTCTTTTTTACAATCGAAAAAAGTTCCATAAAAAATCCCCCTTAAACATGAATAATATGCCGCATAATTTCTTCCTGGGTCGCGGCTTTTCCGTCAAGCTCGCCCGTTATGCGCCCTTCGCTCATCACATAAATCCTGTCGCACATTCCAAGAATCTCCGGCATTTCCGAAGAAATAAAAAGGCAGGCCAAACCCTTTGCGGCAAGCTCGTTGATGATCGTGTAAATTTCATATTTCGCGCCTACGTCAATGCCGCGAGTAGGCTCGTCAAGAATCAGTATCTTAGGATCGCTGAAAATCCACTTTGCAAAAACAACCTTCTGCTGGTTGCCGCCGGAAAGATTTTCCACCGTTTGAAAAATCGAAGGCGTTTTAATTTTAAGCTTGTCCTTAAAATTTTCGGCCACGACAACCTCTTCCTGTTCGTTTATAACATTCCTGCGCGAAACCTTTTTTAGATTTGCAAGACTGGTATTGTGCCTGACATCGTCAATAAGCACAAGACCGTATTCCTTGCGGTCTTCCGTAAGATACACAAGCCCCTTTTCGATAGCGTCGGGAATCGAGTTTATCGGGCATTCCTTGCCGTCGATAAAGGTTTTCCCGGTTATGTTTCTTCCATAATATTTGCCAAAAACGCTCGTCGCAAACTCCGTCCTGCCCGCGCCCATAAGCCCGGCAAGCCCCACGACCTCCCCGGCGCGTATGTGAATGCTCACATCGTCAATCATTTTTCGCTCAAGGTTTTCCGGGTGGTACACATTCCAGCCCTTTACCTCGAAAACAACCTCGCCGATGTTGCTTTGGCGGGCGGGAAAACGGTCGGTAATTTCCCGGCCGACCATGCCCTTGATAATGCGCTCTTCGGAAATTGACGGAGCCTGATTGTCGCCAGTTCTAACAACAAGCGTTTCAATCGACTTGCCGTCCCGCAAAATCGTGATAGTGTCGGCGACAGCGGCAACCTCGTTCAGCTTGTGCGTAATAATAACAGAAGAAATACCCTGTTCGGTCTTCAACTCTTTAAGAAGCTCCAAAAGATTTTCGCTGTCCTTTTCGTTAAGCGCGGAAGTCGGCTCGTCTAAAATAAGCAGTTTTACTTTTTTTGCAAGCGCCTTGGCAATCTCGACAACCTGCTGTTTGCCCACCCCCAGTTTGAAAACCGGAGTGTTAGGGTTTTCGTTCAAGCCAAGACGCTTCATATAAACAAGAGCCTGCTCCGTGGTTTTGTCCCAGTTTATCACATTGAACCTTGCCCGCTCATCGCCCAGAAAAATATTTTCCGCAATGGAAAGATAGGGGCTTAGAGCAAGCTCTTGATGAATTATGGCGATCCCGGTTTTCTCGCTCTCGGAAATGCTGTTAAACTTGCAGCTTGCATCTTCAAAAACAATCTCCCCGGTGTAAGTCCCGTAGGGGTACACCCCCGAAAGAATTTTCATAAGGGTAGATTTGCCCGCGCCGTTTTCACCGCAGACAGCGTGAATCTCGCGGCGCTTAACCTGCATATTCACATTGTCCAGCGCCTTTACGCCGGGAAATGTTTTTGTGATGCCTTTCATCTCGAGCAAAAGACCGCCGGAATCGCTCATAAGCCTACAGCCCCAGTTGCGCCAAGGTGTAATAGCCGGTTTCTTCTACCAAAATCCTTACCGCGTTGTACTGGAAAATCGGAGTGGTGTCAAGCAAAATCGAGGGAACAATGCGCACCCCGTTGTGATAGTCGGTGGTATTGTTCACCGCGACAGGCCTTCCCTCCAAAATCGCCGCAACAGCGGAAACCGCCGCGTCGGCCAGCAAGCGGGTGTCCTTAAAAATCGTCGCATACTGGTCGCCGTCAAGAATCGCCCGGATAGAAGGAAGCAAAGCGTCCTGCCCGCCAACTATCGGCATAGGCCTGCCGTCCGTTCCAAAACCCACGCCGCGCAAAGAGGAAATAATCCCCAAGCTAAGGCCGTCGTAAGGGGAAAGCACGCCGTGCAGTTCCTGCTCCGTGTAGAAAGCCGAAAGCAGATTGTCCATGCGAGCCTGCGCCAACGCGCCGTCCCAGCGGAGCGTGCCGACAACGTGCATACCGCGCTGGCCGGAGCCGATAACAAGCGTGCCGGCATCGATAAAGGGCTGAAGAACCACCATCGCGCCGTCATAAAAGAAGAAGGCGTTGTTGTCATCGGGCGATCCGCCGAAAACTTCGATAAACCGGGGATTGTCGGGCGTGGCGTTTTCAAGATCAAGCCCCCTTACCATGATTTCGCCCATCTGCATCCCCACGCGGAAATTGTCAAAGGACACATAGTAGTTGACATGGGGGCTGTTCATAAGCAGCCGGTCGTAAGCGATAACGGGAATGCCCGCGTCTGCCGCCTGCTGAAGCACGCCGGTAAGAGCCGCGCCGTCGATAGAACCGATAACAAGTGCGCGCGCGCCCCTCATTATCATGTTTTCGATCTGGGCGACCTGTGTTTCGATTACGTCGTCGGCAAACTGAAGGTCAACGCTGAAGCCCAGCGCTTCAAGCCCGCGCTGGACGTTTTCGCCGTCGGAAATCCACCTTGCGCTAGACCTTGTCGGCATGGCTACGCCGATAAGATACCCCGAATCCGCCTGTCCGCCGCCGCAAGATGTAAAAATCATCCCCGCCGCCAGCACCAAAGCCGCCATAATCCCTTGAACTCTCATTTTCTTCATAAAAAACCTCCGAGAAATTTTATATCAAAAAACAGGCGCATTACGCGCCCGCCTTTCAACCGCAAAGATTGAAGAGAATTTAGCCAAACCCGGCCTCCGCAAGCCTGCGTCAAGAGAAAGACTGTGTATGAAAAATAAGACAGATGATGATGAAAACCGCCCCTTAAATG
>WRKI01000079.1 GCA_009778155.1 Spirochaetota bacterium | reverse complement strand
AGGATTTAATCATTGCTTCTTACCCGTATTTTGCGCAATGAAATGAGCAAATACAGAGGGAAACGCTGATTAGCTTCGAGTTAATCAGCGTTTCCCTGAGTTTGCCAGCTCTCTGTGCCTCTGTGGGAAACTTTGTCTCCTTTGATTTTATCTGACATTGATTTTACGCGGGTTGGTTTGTTGTGGCTTAATATGCTTTCCAAAGTTTTCCTACAGAGGCACAGAGAACTGGCAAACTAAGGAAACGATGATTAAATCCCATCGAGGATTTAATCATCGTTCTTACCCGCATTTTGCGCAATGAAATGAGCAAATGCATAGGGAAACGCTGATTAGCGTCGAGTTAATCAGCGTTTCCCTATGTTTGCCTTAGAGGGCGCACCGGCGCGGGGGCTTCGCTCGCTGGCCAGTGCCCGCTAAGTTCCCCGGCAGAGGCTTTCTTGCAAAGCACCTCCGTGAAACTCCGTGATTAAACTTCTTCCTCCCCCGTGGCGAAATCTCCCCTTCCCCCCAAAAAAAACCGGCAAACAAGGGCATTCCCCCTTGATTAATCCCGGCGATTCAGTATAATTGAAGCATAAATGGAGAAAATATGTTGCTTATCGAACTAAGCCCGCTTGTGGAAGAGCTAAAAGCGCAAATCTATGAAACATGGAGGCGGCTTTGAAGCCGCTGGCTTTGCATCGCAAATAGCCGAAATTGAACAAAAAAGCGCCCAGCCGGGCTTTTGGAACGACAGCGCGGCGGCCGAAAAAACAATGTCGGCACTCAAAACACTCAAAAACCGCATCGAGCCGTGGAACGCACTGCGCATGGAAGTCGAAGACTTGGCAACACTGCTGGAACTCGCGCTGGAAGCCCACGACGAACAAGAAAGCAAAGGCATAGAAAAAACCCTAGCCGATCTAAGTGCACGCTTTGAAAAACAAAACCTCGTCGAACTAATGAGCGGCAAACTGGACAGCGCCGGCTGCTTCCTGTCCGTGCATTCCGGGGCAGGCGGAACCGAAGCCTGCGATTGGTCGGGAATGCTGTACCGAATGTACATCCGCTGGGCAGAACGCAAAGGCTTTGCCGTCGAAGAAGTAGACCGCCTAGAAGCCGAAGCCGGGGTAAAATCCGCCACCTGCCGCATCGAAGGCGATTGGGCATACGGCTACCTAAAAGGCGAGTCCGGCGTGCACAGACTCGTGCGCATAAGCCCCTTCGATTCAAACTCGCGCCGGCACACATCCTTTGCGTCGATCTATATCTTTCCTATTATAGACGATTCAATCGAAGTTGAAGTCAAACCCGAAGACCTGCGAGTGGACACCTACCGGTCGGGCGGGGCGGGCGGCCAACACGTCAACAAGACAGACAGCGCGGTGCGCTTTACCCACCTGCCAACGGGAATCGTCGTCGCCTGCCAAAGCGAGCGCAGCCAGATCAAAAACCGCGCAACCGCCATGAGTATGCTCAAAGCCCGGCTGTACGAACACTACAGGCAGGAAAAGGAAAAAGAGAACGAAAAGTTCGCGCAAGAGAAAAAAGACATCAGTTGGGGAAGCCAAATCCGATCCTACGTTTTTCAGCCCTACACAATGGTAAAAGATTACCGAACCAAGTTTGAGGTTGGGAACATACAAGCCGTCATGGACGGCGATATTGACCCGTTTATCGAGGAATTTTTGAAGGTCTCGTGGAAGGCAAACAGTGCGCAAAGCGGGGGGACAACATGAAAAGCCCGGCACTCTTTGTGTTGATCTTCGCAAGCCTCACCCTGAGCCTTTTTGCCAGAGGCAGAGCCGAAGAAGAGCCGCCGGTTGTAACAATCAACAACCAGTGGACGCTGACAATCACCAGCTTTGACACCGAAAGCCTGCCGGCAAGAAGCCAGTTTACCCCCATACTCATTTCGCGGAGCCTCGTCAACAGACTCAGCCTGATCAACTACCGCGTGCGCCTTTCCCCAGAGTACAACCACCACGAAGAAGCCGCGTGGGCGGCCATGCGCCAAACAGCGGCCGCCGCGCTTGCGGCAAGCCAGCACCAGCGATCCCTGCTCGTTTTCCAAGGGGAACCCGGCTGGCGGCACAGACAAAATCTGGCAAGGCTGGATGCCCAAATCGAAACACAATGGGAAGCCTTGGAAGAAGTCGAAAACAACCGCCCCGTGGCAAACCGCCAGCCCGAATTCAGCCTGTCCGGCGACAACCTAAACTGGGTTTTCCCCCCGCCGCCAGAAGCCGGGGATGAGTTTCGCTTTACCCAGCGGCAGAACATTGACGCATTCCTAACAGGCAGAATTTGGGAGTTCCACGGCAGGTATGTCGTCAGCTTCCGCCTCTTTACCGGCTACGCCCGCGCCTTCGTTTACGAGGACGAGATCATCTTTTCCCCCGAAGAACTCGAAGACGCAATGGACGAGATGACGAACCGGCTAATCATCGCGCTTTCCGGCAGCGACTTGGGGGCAGTCGCCGTTGTCGCCCAGCCGCCAGACGCACTCGTGTTGATCAACCGCAGTTTTGCCGGCATAGGAACTGTGGAGCCGGCCGAATTCCCCTTTGGCGAAATAACCGTGGAAATCTCGGCCGAGGGCTATGTCAGCGAAACAATCGAAATCGAAATAACCGCCGGCGACCTTGTTACAATCCAGGCCGAGCTTGCGCCAATCGAGTATACCGAAGTCCACATTTTTAGCGAGCCGGGCGCAAGCGTTTTTGCAGGCGCGCTTTTTGTCGGGCAGGCTCCCCTGACACTCCGGCTGCCCTTGAACCAATTCGAGTACATCAGCGTAATATCCGAACAGCCCGACGGGGGGATTGCGCGGGCGGTGATCCTAAGCCCGGACAGCCCCCACGAATCGATTGCCCTTACCATGTCGCTGTTGCCAGACCGCCGGGGCGAAGGCCGCGTCATGAACGCCCGCCGTATGCACTATCATTTTTGGGGGCTTGCATGGCTTGCGGGCATTGCCACATGGGTCGCTTACGGGAACCTTGTAAACGCAACCCAATCGATCAACTTTGCCCAAGCCACGGGAAGAAGCGTGTCGCCGGACATTATCGACAACCGTAACACTGCGCTTATGCAACGCAACTATTTTGGAGCCGCGCTAATCGGGCTTCTTGCAGTGAACTTTGTCTTTGTCGGACGCTATCTCTTCATTGCAAACCAAGAAACCCCGCGTAACGCAATCAACCGGTGAAAAGGAGCCGAGCATGAAGTTTGCACAAAAAATCAAAAGTTTTTTTTCCGCCAAGCCGAACTTTTCGCCGGAGATGTTCGACGACCTTTGCGATCTCTTGATCGAGGGGGATTTTGGCGCATTGCAGGCGGAAAAGATGGTCGCTCAACTTAGGGATAGAAGCAAAAAGGAAGCCACCGAATCGCTGTCCCTGCTGTTAGCCACACTATTGGAAGAAGAACTGATGAAGACCCCGGTTCCGTCGGGTTACCCGCCATTTGGCCAGCCGGGGCAAGCCACACCCGCTGGCGAGCTTTCGGTGGTTTTGCTCTTGGGCATAAACGGCGTGGGCAAAACCACAAGCGCGGCAAAACTGGCCAACCTGTACGCGGAAAAATGCGGATTAAAACCGATCCTTGCCGCCGGCGACACCTTTCGGGCGGCGGCAATCGATCAGCTTAAAATCCACGGGCAAAGATTGGGGGCAAGGGTTGTCGCGCACCAGCACGGCGGCGACCCGGCGGCCGTCGTTTACGATGCTGTGGAAGCGGCCTTGGCCGGCGGCACGAATTTAATCATCGCCGACACGGCCGGGCGGATGCACACCAAGACCGCGCTTGTCGAGGAGCTAAAAAAAATCGACCGTGTAATTGCGACAAAAGCCCCGGCCGCAAAGATTTATCGGTATCAGGTTTTGGATGCGACAACCGGCAGGAACGCCTTGGCGCAGGCCGAGATTTTTCACGAGGCGGTCAAGCTGGACGGGTTTATCCTTACCAAGTTCGACTCCACCGCCAAGGGCGGGGTGGTTTTTTCGCTGGCCACCGATCTAAAGGTTCCCGTAGTGTACATTTGCGCCGGCGAAAAATACAGCGACATCGATGTTTTTAACCCCAGGGCCTTTGCGCGTGAGTTTGCAGGGGTAACACCTCCCCAGGGGGGAGCATGAGCAAGAAGGCCGCCTTTGCCACTTTTTTTGTCTTTCTCTTATTGGCGGCCTTTATCGTTTTTTCGCGAGAGTCGCCCGGCGGCGGGGCGGCCGGCGTGCCAACGGGGGCAGGTGTGCCAGCCCAAGCCGGCGTGCCAGCGCAGGCCGCCGCTCCGGAGGCTGCCCCTGGCGGCGCGGCGGGCGGCG
>WRKI01000078.1 GCA_009778155.1 Spirochaetota bacterium | reverse complement strand
GCCGCTAAAGCGCCTCCACCGCTGCGGCAACGCCCATGCCGCCGCCGACGCAAAGGGTGGCAAGCCCTTTTTTCGCTCCCCGGCGTTTAAGCTCGTAGAGCAGCGTTACAAGAATCCTCGCGCCGGATGCCCCCACGGGATGCCCCAAGGCGATTGCCCCGCCGTTCACGTTGACACGGCCTGCGTCCCATTTCAAATCTTTGCCAACGGCCAAAGCCTGCGCGGCAAAAGCTTCGTTGGCTTCGATAAGGTCAAAGTCGCCGATTGACAGGGATGCTTTTTTCATAAGCTTTTGCACGGCGGCCACCGGTCCTATGCCCATGATCGACGGCTCCACCCCCCCCCATGCCCCGGCGACAAAACGCGCCAGGGGTTTTACGCCAAGCTCTTTCGCCTTGTCCGCGCTCATTACGACAAGCGCCGCCGCGCCGTCGTTAATCCCGGAAGCATTTGCCGCCGTTACCGTGCCGTCCGGCTTGAACGCCGGTTTAAGCCCGGCAAGGCTGTCCAGCGTAACGCCGGCCCTGGGGTATTCGTCAACATCGAAAGGAACCGTGTCTTTTTTTACCTTGACAGGAACGCTAACAATTTCATCTTTGAACTTGCCCTCGTTTTGAGCCTTCTCGCATTTTTGCTGGCTCGATGCGGCAAACTCATCCTGCTCTTGGCGGCTTATGTTGTATTTTGCGGCCAAGTTTTCGGCGGTAATGCCCATGTGGTAGTTCTCGAAAGCATCGGTAAGCGCGTCCTTTATCATAAGATCGACTAACGCGCCGTCGCCCATGCGGTAGCCTGCCCGGGCTAAGGGCAGCGCGTAGGCGGTGGCGGTCATGTTTTCCGTGCCGCCCGCTACGATTATGTCCGCCTCGCCGGCGGCGATAAGCGTTGCGGCAAGGCTTACGCATTTTAGCCCGGAGCCGCAAACATTGTTTACTGTCATTGCCGGGGCCGCAACGGAAATGCCCGCCTTAATCGCGGCCTGTCGCGCGACATTCTGCCCAAGGCCTGCTTGCAAAATGCAGCCCATCAGCACTTCGTCAACTTGCTCCGGTTTTATGCCGGCCCTTGCGATAGCTTCTTTGATAACAACTGCTCCAAGTTCGGCTGCCGAAACATTTGACAGCGTCCCTTGGTATTTCCCTATAGCCGTGCGACACGCGCCGGCCAATACAACTTCTCTCGCCATAATCTCTCCTTGATAATTTCCTATCAGTAGAGAAAACCGCAAAGCGGTTTTCTCTGAGACAACTAAAAAAACTACTGTTTTTTTAGTTGTCCACCATTGATTTTAAGTTTGGGCTGATTTTTAATTCAGCCTCGGTTGCCGCTTGCACTTGTTCTTTTGTAAAATCGGGGTGAAGTTCCGTAAGCACAAGCCCGTCTTTTGTTACTTCCATTACTCCCATTTCGGTAACAATCATGTTGACAACGCCCAGGGCGGTGTAGGGTAACGTGCACTTTTTAAGAATTTTCGCCGCGCCTTTTTGGGTATGCGTCATGGCGACGATAACTTTTTTCGCGCCTACCACAAGGTCCATCGCGCCGCCCATTCCCGGAACCATTTTCCCCGGCACTATCCAGTTGGCAAGGTTGCCTTTTTCATCGACTTCCAGCGCGCCCAAAATTGTAGCGTCAACATGGCCGCCGCGAATAATCCCGAAGGATGTGGAGCTGTCGAAAAACATCGCACCGGTTTTTATCGTAACGGGTTGGCCGCCGGCATTTGTAATGTCGGGGTTAAGGTTTTCCGGCGAAGGCGCGGGGCCCATTCCCATAATGCCGTTTTCAGACTGGATTATAATCTCGATGCCCGGCGGAAGATTGTTGGCAACAAGCGTGGGTATGCCGATTCCTAAGTTTACAACATCGCCGTCTTTTAACTCTTTTGCGACCCTGGCCGCAATAATGTCTTTCGCTTCTGCCATTATTTTTCTCCTCCTACGATTATGTCAACAAATATGCCGGAAACATGAATGCTGTTGGGATCAAGCTCGCCCGCTTCTACGATTTCCTGGGCGCCCGCAATTGTGCAGCTAACGGCCGCCGGTATTAAGGGGTTAAAGTTTCTGGTTGTCCCGTAGAACACGCAGTTGCCAAACTTGTCCGCCTTGGATGCCCGGATAAGACCAAAGTCCGCCTTGAGTGGTTTTTCCAAAAGATAGTCTTTGCCGTCAATGTTAAGAACTTGTTTGCCCTCGGCGACTAAGGTTCCGACACCTGTCGGGGTAAGCACACCGCCAAGCCCTGAGCCGCCGGCTCGTATTTGTTCTATCAATGTTCCTTGCGGAACCAGCACCACTTCCATTTTTTCATCTGGATTGTCGCAACTCATACGCCTGCCAACCTCCGGGTTAAGCCCGACGTGCGAGGCTATCAGCTTTTTTACCTGTCCCTTGCTTATCAGTTTGCCAATGCCTTTGTCCGGGTTCCCCCAGCCGCCGTCGTTGCAAATTATGGTAAGGTTTTTAACGCCTTTTTCGACCAAGGCGTCGATTAAGGATTCCGGCGTTCCCACCCCCATAAACCCGCCAACCATAAGGCTTGCGCCATCGCCAATCTGAGCGATAGCTTCTTTCGCCGAATTTTTTATTTTATCTCGCATTTTTACCTCCTAGTTCTATATAAAGCCCCGCAAGAGGCTTCGTTCTATCATTGTATCTTAAAGACTGAAAATCGTCAACAAAAAAATACCGGTTAACCGAAACGCCGGAAGCCCCGCCCGTAAACTTCGGCCGGAGCTTCCGGCTAACGTTCCAATCAACTCAACATACCCGCAAGAAGCATACCGCCGCTAATAAGAATGCCCGATACAAACAAAACGATAAGGCAGTACCCCATAATATTGCGCGCGCCAAGCCCGGCAACGCCCAAAGCGGGAAGCGCCCAGAAAGGCTGAATCATGTTAGTCCATGCATCGCCCCAGGCAACAGCCATTGCAGAAAGCGCGGGAGCCACGCCCAAAGCCTGTCCTGCCGGCATCATTATAGGCCCCTGCACCGCCCACTGGCCGCCGCCGGAAGGAACAAAAAAGTTTACGATACCGCCGGAAAAAAAGGCGAAAAGCGGAAACGTTACCGGAGTAGAAATTGCGACAAAAGCATTGCTGATAACAGCCGCAAGACTCAAGCCAGTGCCGCCGGCCGCCACGGCAGTCGAGCCAACCATAATCCCTTGAATGCCGGCATAGAAAGGAAACTGCAGCAAAATGGGGCCGGCCGCCTTTGCCGTTTTTGCAATCGCCCTAACGTAGAGAATGGGCCTGCCGTAAAAAATCATTCCAAGTGTAAGAAAGATTAAGTTGACAATGTTAAGGTCTAGCGAAAAACCGGGAGTCGTCATGCGGCGGACGATAAAGGCTATCGCAATAGCTATCATAACCCACTGAAGAAGACGGCTGGCTTCCAGTTTTTCCGCAGGAGTTTTCGGGTCTAAAACTTCTTCGGGTTCTTCGGTGAGCATAGCCGGGTTGATTAGTTTTACATCGTCGCCTTTTGGATGCATAGCGGTATTGATAAGCGGAACGACGACAATCAGAACGCCGACAATCAGAAGATTCCACCACGCGAAAATTGTCTGCCCTGTGGAAATTGCCTCCGTAACCACGCCGCCGGTGTTGGCTATCGCCGCTCCTGCCGCAGGCGCAGTTGCAATGGCCAGCGGGATAGAGCCGGAGAAACCGCCGTGCCAAATAAGAAAGCCAGTGTAGGCGGATGCGATAATCAGCGGGTAGTCCACTCGCAGTCCGGTTTTGGAAATCTCCTTGGCAAGCAGAGCGCCGACAATCAATCCGAAGCCCCAGTTAAGCCAGCAGGCGAGCAGCGACACAACGGTTGTAAGCATGATTGCCTGGGAAGGGGTTTGCGGAATAGAAGCGAGCGTTTTCAGCAGCTTTTTCATGGGCGGCGAGTTTGCCATTGCCGAGCCTAATACCAAGACGAGTGCCATCTGCATTGAAAATGCCAGAAGCACCCATGCCCCGTTGCCCCAGTGCATGACCATTGCCAAAGGCCCTTGGCCGGTAAAAATCATGGCCAAAAAGAAGCTGACGATTGTCAAGATGATGCAAAAGATAAAGGGATCGGGAAGGTAACGCTGAACGAGCGTAACGGACGCATTAGTGATTTTTTTGAACATATATAAACCTCCTATAACTTAACAGCCCATACGAGCCATTTTTCCGCGCGAAAGCCCCGTAAAATTCGGGGCAAACTTGCTCCTTGCGGCCAATTGTCGAGAATGCTATTTTTACCGGTAAAGTTTTTAAGTTGCACAACTTAAAACGGGGGGGGG
>WRKI01000077.1 GCA_009778155.1 Spirochaetota bacterium | reverse complement strand
GTGCTCTATTGAGACAAGAAGAAGACGCAGAACTATGATAATCCTGCCTAACCTTTGTGCCTTCGTGTCTTTGTGCCTTTGTGTGAGATATTTCCGAGGTTCGTGTCGTTCATGCGTTTGTCGTGAGCCGGCAAATTGGGAAGGTGCTCGCACGAAGGCACGTCGAACCTATTCGTGCCTCCGTGCGAGCCTCTCCTTTGCAGCCGGCGCGGCTATCTTTGCACTCGTGCCGAGCCGCCTTGGGCGAAGGCTTCCACTTGGTCCAGGCTGAACATGGAAACATCGCCAGGCGTTGTCGTAACAAGCGCGCCGTGCGCCCAGCCCAGTTTTAACGCCTGCTCCGTGTCTTTGCCGGTTAAAAGCCCGTAAAACAGACCGGCGGCAAAGCCGTCCCCGCCGCCTATCCGGTCGTAAACGTCAAGCTCGGCCTTGGGGGCTGTGTAAATTTTGCCGTCTTTCCACATGACCGCGCTCCAAGAGTGGCGGTTTGTCGAGTGCACTTCGCGCAAGGTGGTCGCCACGACCTTGATGTTCGGGAAATCCCTCAAAACATTTTCGATCATGCCGGCAAAGGCCGAAGGATCGAGCGCGTTTTTCGTTTCTACATCGTGCCCCTTGATGCCAAGCCCCTTTTGCAAGTCCTCCTCGTTGCCCACAAGCACGTCAACAAGATTGGCAATTTTGCGCAGGGTTTTTGTCGCTTCCTCGCTTGCCTGCGCAGGGTTAAGCCCCCGCTCGGCGCAGGCGGCCGCCCAAAGTTTAGCCCTGTAGTTCAAGTCCAGCGAGGTTACGATGCCGGCTCTTTTTGCCGCCTGCATTGCCTCCAGCACCAAATCCGCCGTGCTTACGGAAAGCGCACTGAAAATGCCGCCAGAATGCAGCCACCGCACTCCTTTGGAAAAAATGGCATCCCAGTCAAAACTGCCAGGGGCAAGACGGCCTGCCGCCTCGTTTGCCCTGTTGTAAAAAACGACCGGCGCGCGCGCGCCCTGCCCCCGGTCGCTCCAGACTATGGCCATGTTCGGCCCTCTTACCCCGTCATGCTCGAAATGTTTGTAGTAAGGATAGACCCCCGCGCTTTGAACGGCAAGCTCGATGCGCCGGCCTATGGGGTAATTCACCATTGCGCTGGCGATGGCGCACTTCATGCCGAAGCACTGGGACAGGTTTGCCGCCACATTGTACTCCCCGCCTGAGACGTGCAGGGAGTATTCGCCGGCATGGGAAAAGGGTATAACCCCGGGGTCAAGCCTTGTAACCAAGGCTCCCAGAGCCAGAAAATCGTGAGCGGCCCCGCCGGCCGCAGATATTGATAATGGCATTTGACTCTCCTTATTGTAAGTCTATCAGCTTTTGCCAATTTGAGGCAACACCTCCGAAAACCCCATCTGGGTTTTTAGGGGTTTTCTTATTTGCGCTTGACGGCAAGGTTTTTTTTTATTATCGTATAATAATGAGTGTCATTTGAAAATGATACCCATATTATACTTTTTTACTTGGAGGCACATAATGTCATTAATCGGAAAAAAAGTCGGCGCTTTCAAAGCACAGGCCTTCGCTAACGGCGTTTTTAAGGAAGTTTCCAACGACGACCTTAAAGGAAAATGGTCAGTGTTCGTGTTCTACCCGGCAGACTTCACCTTCGTCTGCCCCACCGAGCTAGGCGACCTGGCCGACCTCTATGCGGACTTTCAAAACATAGGCTGCGAAGTCTACTCCGTTTCCACAGACACCCACTTTACACACAAAGCATGGCACGATGCGCCGGACGCCAAAGCCATCCACAAAATCAAATACCCCATGCTCGCCGACCCCAACCACACAATCTCCGAGGACTTCGGCGTGCTCATCCCGGAAAGCGGGCTTGCCCTGCGCGGCTCCTTCGTGATAAACCCGGAGGCCGAAATCGTAGCTTACGAAGTCAACACACTGGGCATAGGCCGCACCGCCAAAGAACTTCTGCGCAAAGTGCAAGCCGCGCAATTTTTGGCCAAACACGGTGATCAAGTTTGCCCGGCAAACTGGACCCCGGGAGCGGAAACCCTAAAACCAAACCTCAACTTGGTAGGAAAAATATAAAAACGCAGATGTCCGGGAACCCGCCTTTGGAAAGGCCAAAGACAGTTCTTGGGCAAAAACTTTGCAAGGAGAATTCTATGTCAATTATGGATTGGGACGAGTCTTTGAGCGTAAGCATCCCCGAATTTGATGCGGCTCACAAAAAGTTGATCTCTATAATCAACGAACTGCACGAGTCGATGAGACAGGGCAAAGGCAAGGAAAAAGTTGCCGCGCTGACAAACGAACTGTCCGGCTACGCACGGGAGCATTTTTCGCAAGAAGAAGACTTCATGAAAAAAAACGGCTATGCCGGGCTTGTTTCCCATGCAGAAGCGCACAAGGCCTTCGCGGAAAAGATTTCCGTTACGGGCAAGGAGCTTAACGCCGGTAGACCCGGCGTGGCAATCGAGCTTCTGGACTTTTTAAGAAGCTGGGTTATCGAACACATCAAAGAGGTCGATTCAAAATACAGCGCGGCTGTGGCGGACAAGACCGTTTGACGGGAGATGCAATGTACGATTTGATAATTATCGGCGCGGGCGCGGCAGGACTCAGCGCGGCCATTTACGCCGGCCGCGCCAAACTGAAGACGCTGGTTATCGAAAAATCCGAGGTTGGCGGACAAATCAAAATTACAAACGAAGTTGCGAACTATCCGGGAGTCTTTTCGGCAGGCGGCAAGGAACTGGCGGCAGAGATGAAAAAGCAGGCGCTCGGCTTTGGCGTAAACTTTGCCGCCGGCGATGTGGCCGCCGTGGACTTTGGCGGGGACATAAAAGAAGTGAGGACAGCGGCCGGCGAAAACTACCGCTCCGTGGGGGTAATCGTGGCCACCGGCGCCGTCCCGCGAAAACTGGGCTTTGAAGGCGAGACGGAGTTTGCCGGCCGGGGCATCGCCTACTGCGCAACCTGCGACGGCGAGTTTTTTTCGGGCAAAGAAGTCTTTGTAATCGGCGCGGGCTTTGCCGCCGCCGAGGAAGCGATCTTCCTTACCCGCTTTGCCCGCAAGGTAACCGTTGTCGCCCGGGAGCCGGAGTTCACCTGCTCGAAAAGCATTGCCGACAAGGTTTTGGCGCACGGAAAAATCGAGGTAAAATTTCACACCGAAATCGTTTATGTGCGCGGCGAAAAGGTTATCCAAGAGGCAAAGTTTGTGAACAACCAGACGGGGGAAACATGGATACACAGGCCGGGAAACGGCGATTCTACCTTCGGCATCTTTGTCTTTGTCGGCTACCAGCCGGCAAGCGCGGTCTTTGCCGGCCATCTGGAAACGGACGGGGCGGGCTACATTCTGGCAAACGAGGATATGGAGACGAAGGTTCCCGGTGTAAGCGCCGCTGGCGACATACGCCCCAAACGCCTGCGCCAGCTTGCAACGGCGGTCTCTGACGGGGCTGTGGCTTCCACCAAAATCGAGATGTACATCAAGGAGAAAAAAGAGGCTCTTGGCATTGCGGCGGAACAAGAGGTGCCGCAGGAAGACGGTTTTTTCACGGAGCAGACGGCCGAGCAGATACGCTATGTTATGGAAAGATGCCAGAGCCGGGTCTCCTTGTGCGCCGTCTTGCAAGATTGCGAGCTTTCCGGCAAAATCCGCGTTTTTTTGCGCGATTTTTCCGAAATTACCGACAGGGTGGAAGTTCGCATTCTGCAAAAGGGTGAAGATGCCGGGCTTGAGGCGAAGATTGCCACGGAGATATACCCTGTGATAGCGTTAATGGACGGGGCGGGCAGATACACCGGGGCCTGTTTCCACGGGGTGCCGGCGGGGCACGAGCTTGAATCTTTCATTCTGGCGATTTACAACGCGGCAGGCCCGGGGCAGGTTGTAGGGGAGGGGCTTTTGCAAAGGGTAAAAAAAATCGATAAGCCCTTCAACTTAAAAATCGGCGTCTCTTTGTCCTGCACCATGTGTCCCGAACTTGTGCAGGCCGGCCAGCTTATGAGTATCTTGAACGAACATATAAGCGCGGAGATGATCGACTTGCAGCACTTCCCGGCTCTGCGGGACAGGTACAACATAATGAGTGTCCCCGCCCTGGTTATAAACGACAAAGATGTAATCTTTGGCAGAAAAACCCTGGAAGAGCTTGCCGGCTATCTGGAATCCGCTTCTTGAGTAGGGCGAATTTTGATAAGGCCACGGCCTGCCGGCAGCCCCAAG
>WRKI01000076.1 GCA_009778155.1 Spirochaetota bacterium | reverse complement strand
GGGGGGGGGGCGGGGGACAGGCCGGCGGTCAAAGAGTTAATTCTCGCGCTTAATCCCACGGTGGAGGGCGACACGACGGCTTTGTATCTGCAAAAGCTGCTGAAGGATTTTCCCGTAACGGTAACTCGCCTGGCATCCGGCCTCCCCGTCGGCGGCGACTTGGAATACACCGACCGGCTTACGATCTCGCGCAGTTTTCGCGGCCGGGTGAAGGTTTAGGGGGCGGGTTTGGGGAGTAAAGCCCGCCGGGGGTTGGCGGGCAAAAGCTCATACAGCATTTTTTGGAAAAAAATTGATAGGGGGCTTGACATTTTTCGAGGTATTTGTTACTATTGGCTATAAAGGGGTTAATTTATGAAAAAAGTTATCGGTCTTTTTGCACTTTTGTCTATTTTTATTGTGTCCGACGCTTTTAGTCGGCCTTTTGGCATAGGTTTTGGAATGACCCTTGAGCAGATTAGTCAAATAAGCAGGACTACACCGTTAAATGTTACCAATGATTGGTATGCAATAACTCCGCCAAATACACATGAGCTATTTGAAATTTATATGGTGCGAATACACCCCGTTTTTGGCGTTTATTTTATCAGAGCGGTTAGCAGGAATATTTCTACAAGCGGGCATGGAACGGAATTGATTGGCCTCTTTGATAATTTGGTATCTAATATAGAAAGAATATATGGAGATTATTATAAGGTGGATCGTTTAAATCCTGAAGAAAGAATATTCACCGGATCGCAACACTTTATGTTTACCTTATCCCAGGGGTCTAGAGAATTAGCAGTTGTTTGGCATAGAGAAATTGGCTCCAGACTGCCAGAAGATATTTCAGAAATAATTATTTTTGCAGGGGCAAGAAATTCTTCTAATGGCAGTATTATAATTGAGTATTATTCAATAAATTACGATGCCATAGAAGAAGAAAGGTTTTCTGTATTTTAAGGAGGATAGAGTGAAGGATGCTGTCTTAAATATATATGCAAAAAACAGCAATGGTAAATACACCCATATCAGCAATGCGTCGCCAGACATGGATTATTATTGCCCTGTATGCAATGAAAAATTTATATTTAAACAAGGCAGTATAAGGCAACACCAT
Organism: Spirochaetota bacterium; assembly: GCA_009778155.1. GTDB lineage: Bacteria > Spirochaetota > Spirochaetia > Treponematales > Breznakiellaceae > WQXQ01. The sequence continues at coordinate 3,114 of WRKI01000076.1, read as the reverse complement.
TTTGCTCACAGTAATTCTTTTTCAAATTGTAGCGGAACTGGGGAGGGTTATTTACATAAAACATTTAAAAATATGTTGTCTGAATATCTAAAGAATAATATAAATAGTCAAATACCAACATTTATTAAATGGAAATGCAATATTTGCACCGCAGAACATAATGGAAATTTATTACATGACATTATTGATGTAAAAACCGAATATAATTTGACGGAATGCAGGCCAGACATAGCTTTAATTCCAAAAAACGGAAATATGCCTATTATAATTGAAATTATTGACAAACATGAACCAGAAAAAAATGTTATTGACTATTGTGAAAAAAATAAAATCGTTTTAATAAAAATTAAACTAAACTCAATAAATGATTTAGAAGATATTGAAAATAAAATTAAACACCCTACAGATGTCATTTATGCGGCTGAAGGATGTCCAAACTATAGACAATATATATTAAGCCAAAATATAAGACCTGTAAATATTGGTGTTTCTGAACAAGCAATCAGAAGAAAAATAAGCCGGGAAAGAAGTCATAACAGGTTTTAATTAGAAATATTGCGCACCTTTCACAACTGCTTCTGGTTGGCTTTGTTTGTGGGATTGGAAGTAAGCCCGGCGAGAAACTGCCCGCCGGACATGGCGGCGGGCAGTTTCTCGACGCTCATGCCATTCTGATTATACGCGCTTCAACTCGGATTGTCCCGTCGCTTCTTCTTTCTGCCCTGCCGTAAATCTGCACTAGGTCATTCGGCCCGACGGACATTCCGCCCCAGTACCTCCGGTTTATTCTAACTACGACTTCCCCGGTGTCGTCGCGGAATGTAAAATAGCGGCCGTCTCTTATCTCGTTGACGATGTTTCCGGTTATAACGACCTCTGCCCTGCGCTGGCCGTCTCGTTGGAGTGTTTGAAGCTGCGATACTGTGGCGGCTTGATAGTAGCTTCCGCCGGCGGCCCCTATAAAGCCTTGCTGTGGTCCCGTAAAGCCTTCTTGCGCTGCGGCCACCGGCCCGCTGGCTTCTATTGCGGTTGCGCAACCTGTTATCGAAAGCCCGATTACCGAGGCAGCTACGGCGATGCCCAACAATTTTGCAATTTTTTTCATAGAAAAACTCCTTTTTCTTGCCGGCATCACGCCAACAAGAAACTTTCATGGTTTTTTGAGTTTCTACCACCCACGTTTTAATTCTTGCAAAAAACGAAAAAATGTCAAACGGTTTTTGCTTTTTTTTCCCAAATTTTTTCGCGCATTTCGGCAAAACAGGCCGCACCGGCAGACGCTTGGGGCGTTTGCCTTGTATACAAGCCCTTGGCTTGGGGCTAATGGGAGGAAGCCCTGGCGGGCGGGCTTCTTGCTTTTACCATTTTAGAATTGAAAAGAGTTGGAAAGTTCTTCCCGTAAAATAAACCAGCCAATTTCTTTGCTAAAGTTTAGAATTAGCGGCATTTGAATTGGAGCATACCAGTCAAATAAAACATTGTTCATTTCTCTAAACATATTTTCTTCGCCACCCAATGCCGCCAATGGATCGCCTCTTAATGTGCCGCCGATAAGCCCCAAAATGCTTGGGTTTATTCTTCTGGCGGCTTCAAAAGCAATCTCCAAATGATTGTCTATAACGGCGACTCTATTATGGATTGAAAATATATTGTACCCCACAGAAACAATAAACCCGGCGATTAGCAACACGATTACTCTTGACAAAATTTTCATAAAACCTCTTCTTGCTTGAACGACTATGAACCCGCTGATTACGTCGATTTAATCAGCGGTTTCGCTTAACTTGACACAGGGTTTTTAGAATATATCAGCTCGTGCGAATCTGATGATATGTCCAATTTCCCTTCGCTCGCCATTTTATCCAGATACTTCTGAGCAGTTTCTTCCGATGTATTTGTGGCATTTGCCAAACGTCGCACAGTCAATCTATTATCTGACTTTAATAGTGCCTCTATTTGAGCAAAAGTTATCTCGTTTTTTACAAGCACGTTTTTTTTGCCTTTTTTGCCAAGAAGAGCAAAGCCCCCTATTGCCACAACCAATGCAATAAACGCCGGAACGTATCGTAAAAAATTATAGTTTATTCCAAACAAAAAGGCAAGCCCCATTGTCTGAAATAAAATCGTAAGCCCAAGTATGCCGACAAAACCAATGCAAAGTCCTGCCTTAATTGTGGTTTTGAGCGTATCCGGCGCACTTAAAATCCTGTCCAGAAAACTTGAAGCCGAATGCCGGGGAGAGTCCAAACCAGGCTTGCCATCAAGCGCGGCGCAGGTTTTACAACAGGGCTTTGTTTGAGAAAAAGCCATGCATGAATTGCAGTACCAGTTACTACAACTCATGCAAAGATTATTGGCTTCTCTTTCCGGGTGGTTTTTGCAGTTCATTACGAAAACTCGTAAGTTATTTTGCCATCTGCGGCAACCTGCTCCTTGACCATGCCTTTGGCAACCAGTTTTTTAACCGCCTCTTCAGCCTCTTCAATTTCAAGGTGAGTTTGGGAAACAATATCCCGGATAGACAATGCGTTTGATTTGTTAGCCAATGCCAAGATTTGTTTATCTGCCGATATTTTAACGGCTTCCGTCGCTGTAGCTGCCGGGGCTGTAGGCGCGGCCACGTTTACAACGATATTTTGGCTTTGGTTTGCGTTCACGCCGCCTCGTCCGCTGTACAATGCATTGTAAACATCGACTTGATGCCCCAAGGTAAACAGATCGACAAGCCAGCCTATACCGAAAAGACCGCCGGTGAACAGGTACAAAAGTCCCATGCCTGTTCTGCCGAGGTAGAACTTGTGCCCTCCTAAAATTCCAAGAAAGAACCACAGAATATATGCGGTTGCTTTTGATTTTATTGCCATTTTACCCTCCTAATGGTAAAACAATTATATTTAACGGCCTATACAAACCGTTTTTTACAAATTTTAAGGAAATGCGCTTTGCAAAGCAAACTGTCTGATATATAAAAATACATTTGAAATTTTTAAGAATACCTATAAACCACAGCGGCTCTTGATTGTTGTGTAAGCGAAAATTATTTTTCCAACTTGTGCGTGTATAATTGCTGTAATTTTGTTTAAGGCTACATTTTAACCGATAAATGGGGGGGGG
>WRKI01000075.1 GCA_009778155.1 Spirochaetota bacterium | reverse complement strand
GTCGGCAGTTCCGCTACTGAAAGCCGACACCGTGCCCGCCCGGGCGGCGTACTCCCATTGAGCCTCGGTCGGCAGCCGCCAGCCAGTGGAGCCGGGCACTGTTTGCACGGCATCCCAGGCCGCATCCCTGTTTGCCGGTACCGGCCCCCAGTCGTCGGGGTTCGAGCTTCCGTTTATGCTGTAGGCCGGGACAAGCCCTTCGATAAGGCTTAGGCGGTTGGCAAATACAAGGGCATCGTACCAGCTTACCATTACCACGGGGCGGTTTGGCGCGTAAAGGGCGGCGATGCCGGGAACGGGGTTTTCGCCCATCACCTGCGTCCACTGCTGTTGGGTTACGGGGTGCGCCCCCATCCAGAAGCCTTCGCTTATCGTTACCAGTCTTTGCAGGCCTTCGTTTTCCCACCGGTCAATTTCGTACTGGGGACTGCCCATCAGAAAAGAGCCGGCGGGAATCCAAACCGCCTTCATCCCAAGGCCGAACGCTGGCGCATCTTCCTGCCGCCATGTCTGACAGCCGCCGGCAAGGACGGCAAAGGCGGCGGCAAAAATCAGGCACAGTCCGATTCGCTTCATGTAAAATCAGGGGCGCACAAGGCGCAGGCCGGTAACTCGCAGTCTAAGGAAGGGATTGACAAAACAGCGGGCGGCCGAGCGGGCGAACTGCCCGGAAAAAAACCAGTTGCCCCCGCGCCGCACTCGCGCCGGCCCGGTGAAGGCCCCGTGGGGGTCTGTTTCCGCGTGCCCAGGATACAGGGCGAACCAGTCCCAGACCCACTCGGACACCCCCCCGTGCATATCGTGCAAGCCCCAGGCGTTGGGCGTGTGCCGGCCGACCTCCCTGGAGAGGCCTCCGGCGTTGAAGGCGAACCAGCCTATCCCGGCAAGGGCGGCTTGGCTTTGCCAGTTGTTCGCCCCGTTGTTAAAGGCCGACACAGTGCCGGCCCGGGCGGCGTATTCCCACTGTGCCTCCGTGGGGAGCCGCCAGCCGTTGGAGCCGGGCACGATTTGCACGGCATCCCAGGCCGCATCCCTGCTTGCCGGTACAGGCCCCCAGTGATCGGGGTTTGTGCTTCCGTGTATGCTGTAGGCGGGGCTGAACCCCTCGATCATGCTTAATCGGTTGGCAAAGACAAGCGCTTCGTACCAGCTTATCTGCTCCACAGGCCGCCGGCCTTGGGCTTCCCCGGCGGCGGGGTTCGCGTTAAAATGGCTGGGGTTGTTTCCCATCACTTGCTGCCACAGCTCTTGGGTTACGGGGTATGTCCCCATCCAAAAGCCGGCGCTTATCGTTACAAGCCGCTGGGGGCCTTCGTTGGCAAACCTGCCCGCCTCGTCCGCCGGGCTGCCCATCAAAAAGGTGCCGGGGGGTATCCATGCCGCGTTTATTCCCGCGCCGGAAGCTCTTATCTCCCCCGGCATTGGTTCCGCCTGCGCATAGAGGTTTGTACTGAATAGCCCGGCCAAGGCGACGGCCAGCGCGGCCGTCCGCAAAAATATGCCCTTCTTCATAAACGCGCGTTTACACAAGGTAGTCTTGATAGACGAACAGGGCTGTGTCGCCGCCTGTGTGCAGGAAAACCACGGTGGAGCCTTCGGCAAAGGCTCCTTTGCGCACAAAGTCCAAAAGCCCGGCTGCGGCCTTGCCGGAATAAACGGGGTCGAGCAATATGCCTTCCTGTCTTGCGAACAAAAGCACGGCTTCTTTCATGGACTGGGTGGGGCGGGAATAGCCGTCGCCCAGATATTCATCGTGGCAGACGACAAGTTCGCGCGGGACTGCGGCGATTGAAAGTTTTTCGGAAAGTTTAAGCGCGAGGTTGTGAACGAGTGTCTCTTGCGCGTCTTTTTTTCTTGAAACGTTCATGCCGATTACGGGGATGCCGGCGTTGTTGCCGAAAAGTCCGGCGACTACGCCGCTGTGGGTTCCCGCACTGCCGGAGGGGACAACGAGGCTGTCAACTTTTAGGGAGCCTTCGTTAATCTGCCCCATGAATTCCTCGGCAAAGAGCGCGTAGCCCAAGGCGCCTGTGGCGTTGGAGCCGCCGCCTGGGATAATGTAGGGGCGTTTGCCTTTTTGTTTTAGCTCTTCGGCTGTTTTCTGCATTTCGGCCAGCATATCCGAGCCGCCTGGGACGACTCTTATGCTTGCCGCTCCCATTAGCTGGAAGAGAAAGTTATTGCCGCCGGCTTTTGGGTCGTAGGAGCCCGGCACGCGTTCTTCCAAAATCAAGTGGCAGTCGATGCCTTCTTTGCAGGCCCATGCAAGGGTGAGGCGGCAGTGGTTGGACTGGACTGCCCCACAGGTGATAAGGCTGTTCGCGCCTTGTTCGACGGCTTCGCCTATCAGGAATTCGAGCTTGCGGGTCTTGTTGCCCCCTGCGGCTCCCGGCAAAAGATCGTCTCTTTTTATCCATAAGTCAACTTTTCCGCCCAGTGCCTTGGAAAGTCTTGGCATTGGTTCAAGCGGTGTCGCGCCGTCTAGGTATCTTCGTCTGGGAAAGTTTGTAAAGTTCATCGCAAGCCTCCGTTTGTTTAGATAAGATAATCCTACCAAGCGGAAAGGCCGCGTGTCAACGGGCGGAAACCCCGGCTTTTCGGGAAACTAGGGGCGGGCAACACGCAGGCCCTGACATCTGTACCATTCCGACGGAGCGAAGTAGGCACGATACGTCGAAGGGGGATCCCGATCCTGCGGTTTGCGGGAATTCCGATACGCCGAGCGGGCGGACTGCGCCGAACAGAACCAGCAACCGCCGCGAAGCACGCGGCTATCCCCCGAAGACGCGCCTGCCGGATCTGCCCGCGCTTGGTTCGGGTAAGCGCCGTACCGGTCCCAACACCACTCATACACGTTCCCGTGTATATCGTACAAACCCCACGGATTGGGCTGTTTCAAGCCGACTTCGTGCGTCTTTTGCCCGGAGTTAAAGTCAAACCAGCCTATCTTGCCTATCGCGTCCTTGTCTTTTTCCCAGTCCTCCGATCCGTCGCTGAACGCCGTCGTCGTGCCCGCTCGCGCCGCGTACTCCCACTGCGCCTCCGTCGGCAAACGCCACCCGTCGGAGCCTTCCGCTATTTCAACCGTGTTCCATTTCTCCTGTAGTTCCTGTTCTTCTGCCGATATTTTATCCAAAGATGAGACATTGCCTGCCGGCGCGGCTCCCCAGTCGTCGGGGTTTGTCTTCCCGTCTATTCTGTACGCGGGGCTTAGCCCCTCCAGTATGCTCAGCCGGTTCGCAAACTCAAGCGCGTCGTACCAGCTTACATTCTCCACAGGCCGCCTTCTTTGAGTTTCCCCGTTCGCAGGGTCGCGACAATAATTGCTGGGGTTGCCCGGCATTACGCTCGCCCACTCTTCCTGCGTTACCGGGTACACGCCCATCCAAAAGCCGGCGGAAATCGTTACCTTGCGCTGCGGGATTTCATTACCCCCCCTGTCTTTTTCATCCAGCAGGCTGCCCATTAGGAAGGTTCCGGGGGGTATCCACGCGGTCTTTATGCCGTACTCGGACACCTCCGTTTCCCCTTCCAGCCTGCCCTTTTTCACCGCCTGGGGCGGCAGCGTTTCCTCTTCTGCCGGCGGGGCTTCCACCTTCGAGCCGCAGTTGCCGCAAAATCTTGTGTCGCTCTGTATTTCCGCATTGCAACTGAAGCATCTTAGCGCGGCTTTTGCGTTTTCTGGTTGGCTTTCTTCCTTTTTTTTCTCTGGCTTAAGGTTAAGCAAAACCGAATTGATCCGCTTTTCGCTTTGCCCGGCTGTCTCCACGTCCGCGCCGCTTTCCGCCATCTGTTCCGCGCCGCAGGCGTTGCAAAACCTCGACTCGGCTTCCAGTTCTTTCCCGCATTTTACGCACTGCACGGCGGGTTCGGCTTTCTCGCCGCATTCCGGGCAGTACTTCCACTCCTTTAGGCACTTTTTACACTTCATCCCTCTCTCCTCTTTTGTCGTTTTCTTATATTATAGCGGAAAACCGGCCTCGGGTTAAAGCCGCCGGCGGGCACAGGCCTTCACGACAAACGCATGAACGCTTGAGCCTCGCAAGTATCTCACACAAAGGCACAAAGGCGCAAAGGCACAAAGGTTAGGATTGAGCTACGGTAAGCCCGCGCCTTCCTTTTGCATCATTATCGAACATAAGAGCGGAAGGAAGAAGTAGGAATGAAG
>WRKI01000074.1 GCA_009778155.1 Spirochaetota bacterium | reverse complement strand
CGCGCAGCTTGTCCATTTTAAGGTCAAAAACCTTTGACATCTGCTTGCTTTCCTCTGCATCCGCCTGGCGCTGCGCCTCCCATTCCGCCTGCCGGCGATTACTTTCCTCGGCGTTTGCCTTCATGATGAGCTTCACTTCCTCGAAGCCTTCTGCGGTTTCTGCATGAAGCTTCGCCACTTCTTCCGTGCGTCTGGCGGTTTCTTCCTGCCGCCTGGCTGTTTCGCGTAGGATTGCCCAAATTTCGGCCGGGGTGGCCGGGCCTTCGTTTTGAATTGCGGTGTTTGACATAACACTCTCTCCCATAGTAAATTTATTGTACAGCAAAAATTGCTTTGCTGTACAGCTATATATGGCAGACAGATGCGGCACGCTTTAGTCCGTGGGAAAAAAATCGAAAAAAAAGCTTCGGAAGACCGGGCGGGGGGAGGGCTTATGTGGCTAAAATAAAATCGTGCAGAGAGTCGCCGAGAATAGGCTTAAGATCGGCGGCGTTATCGGTAGCTGCGCCAGAACCTTTGCGCCTTTGCGTGAGCTAATATGGGGAGATACAGAGCAGCGGAGGCTTGCCGCCCCCGCTTAACCGCCGCATTATTGCGTCCTAGTCCAGGCGGTGCCGCCTGCTGGTCGGGTAAAAACAGCCGGTCTGGTATTATCATCAGCGAGAGCGTTCTGAAGCGATGGGCTACCGGGGTTGAATGCTGTGGTACCCACCCCAAACGAGGGAAATCCATAAATGGTAACTGTTGAGGACTGGTTTGGATTAAACGCATTTGAAAACGCAATAATCCCAATGTTAGTAACAGTGTCGGGTATGGTAACCGAGGTCAGGTTGTTGTTCTCGAACGCATTGCTCCCAATGCTAGTAACGCCTTCGGGTATGTTAACCGAGGTTAGTTGATTGTGCTGGAAGGCGTTATTCCCAATGTTAGTAACGCCTTCGGGTATGGTAACCGAGGTCAGCGGGCCACGGTTATCTGCGTTGGTTCCTGGGAACTGGAATGCATAATTCCCAATAGCCGTTACCTCTATGCCGCTTATGTCAGGCGGGATGACAATGTCAGTTTGCCCCGCCGCAACAGCCGCAAAGCCCTGCGTGCTTAAGCCCATAACAACCCCGCTGGTATTTATCCTAAACGGGCTTAAGTCCGAATCCAAATCCAAATCATCCAGCGCCCAGTTGCCTCCGCAAGCTGTCGCGCCAAAGATTACTGCCGCCGCCAATATTGCAATTTTTGCAAGTTTCACTGTTTTTTTCATAAAAAAACTTCCTTTTTAGGCCAACCTGCCTTTTGCCGGGTTGCCCAAGTTTGTTTGACTGCCCGCAAGGGCAGGTGTATAAAAAAACCGCTATATTCTCTCTTTTTGGTTTCTGTCCAAATAGCCGTAAACTTCTTTTGCCAAGTCGTACGGATAAATATCGCCGCTTTTTTCATCATTATCTATACGGTTGGCAACATAGCTTGCAATGCCCTCGGGTATTCCGTGGTTGTCATCTTTAGTCATGATCTTGTAAAGCATTTTTGACAAAATGTCTTTTTGGCTGTACAGTTGATCCTTGTAAAGAATGAAGTTACGCCGCTTGCCCGAACCCGTCCCAGAAAATTCCAGCCGGTAGTTTCCCCCGTCAAATTCGATGTTTTTTGGTTCCATAAACAACCCCTGTTTCAAAATATCTTGCGCAAAGCGCAAGCTGTGTAAAATTTCTGCAGGCATTACACAGCCCCGGCGAAGCGTCGCTTGCAAACGAACCCCCTCCGCAGGGGAGCATAAGCGCCCCCGTTTTGGCCGCCGCCCTATGGCTCCCTAATCCACTCGTTGTTGCCGCCAAGGGCGATTGGTGTTCGGGTGAAAGTACCCTGTTCCACCACTGCTGCTTGGACCGGGGGGATCCCCAGCGTATCGCCATTGGGATTGAATGAAGTGCCCCAAACCGACGTGTTGGCTCCCTCAAAGGTAACTGTTGACTCCTGGCTTGCATCAAACGCATTCATAAACGCACCGGGCGAAATGGTCTGAACGCTTGAAGGTATGGTAACCTCGGTCAGGTTGTTGTTCTGGAACGCATTGGTCCCAATGGTCTGAACGCTTGAAGGTATGATAACCTCGGTCAGGTTGTTGTTCTGGAACGCACTGCTCCCAATGGTAGTAACGCCAGCGGGTATAACAACCGAGGTCAGGAGGTTGTTGTTCTGGAATGCATTATTCCCAATGGTAGTAACGCCAGCGGGTATAACAACCGAGGTCAGTTGGCTGTTCTCGAATGCAAAAACCCCAATGGCCGTTACCTCTATGCCGTTTATGACAGGCGGGATGACAATGTCAGTTTCCCCCGCCGCAACAGCCGCAAAGCCCTGCGTGCTTAAGCCCGTAACAATCCCTTGGGCATTTATAGCGAACAGGCTTGGAGCGATTGCGGGGTCCGGCTCGGCGGAATACCAGTTGCAGGCCAGCACGGACAGCCCGGCGGTTATCGCAAGCGCGGCCAAAAGGCCGATGTTTCTCATCTTTTTCATTTTTTTCCTTCCTTAAAAATTGCTTTCGGGAAAACGGGGGCGGCGCGGGCAAAACCCCGCCGCCGCTCCCGCCCCTCCCTTGAAAAACCTTAGAACCCTATGCCCAGGACAAGCCCGAAGATAAGGCTGCCGTTTTCCATGCCGCCCTGCTGTCCGGCGGGAAGCCCCGAATTCGGCCGGAACAGGTACTCCGTTACCATTTTGAACTCGGTAACCAGCCCGCCCACCTGCCGGCGGAACGGCACGGCCTCGAAGCCCAGCCCGGTATAGAGCTGGGATGCCCCGGTGCCGATTGTGTGCTGGCCAAAGCTGAGCACGCCGCGTAGCATGGGCATCATGTCGTACTTCACCCTCAGCATCGTGCTGGTGTGCTGCGCCGCCGCCGCAGTCCCGTCCGAAGTCCGCCGGAACACCCCGCCTATGATGATCGGGTCTGCCACGCGGAAGTTTATCCCGAATGACTGCAGGGAGCCGATGTTGTCCGAAGCCATGTTAAAGTTCATGCCGTAGCCAATGTCAAAGGACAAAAAGCTGAAGCTGTCCTGCTGGGCGCTGACATTTGCCAAAGGCAGGACGAACATCGCCGCCGCCAGCAAAATTACAAATCGTTTTTTCATTCTGTTTGCATCCTTCCCCGGGGCTAAAGCCCGAAGCCTACCCCGAAGGTGAAGACCACCGTGCCGTAAGCGAAGTGCTCGGCCATGGCCGCGTAGTCGATCCGCACCCGCAGCGCGTGCGTAAGCCCGATGCTCGAGCGGCCCTGGAACAGGTTCGCCATAAGCCCCATCGTTATCGCCGCGCCCTGCTGCATAGTGCCGGCGACGTTGGTCGTCCCCGACGCGTTGCCTATGCCGAAGGCCGCGCCCAAGGTGTCGCTAAAGAAGTACCCGATCCTCATCATGTTGCCGCTTTCAAAGGCTCCGGGCATATGCAGGTGGTCGAAGCCGACGGTCATGTTGTCGATGACGACAAAGCCAATGCTGAAATTCCTGCCGGCGTGCATATCGTCGGTTTGCAGGTTGAAGCCCATAGGCACGCCCAAGGCGAAATAAATGAACTGCGGCCTTTCGCTGGCAAAGTTCACGGTCTGCGACTGCGACTGCGCCGGCGCGATTACCGGAGCGGCCGGCACGGGGGCCGGCGGCGGCGGGGCGAATGCGTCCTCGTCCTGCGCAAACACGGGCGCGAGGGCGAGGGCGGCCAACAAAACAAATGCTAAAACTGTTTTTTTCATGTGAAAAAAACCTCCTTGAAAAAGTTTTTGGGGCGCGTTTTCCGCGCCCTTCCAAGCGGGGCCGGCCGGGCTGACAGCCCTTCCGCTCCCGTTTTTGACGGAGGGGCTTGACCCCTCCCGCAGCTTCATTTTTCCCGGCACCTCCCGCCGCAGGGCGGCAGGGGGCGGGACAGAGACAGTTGTTGCTTCAAAATGCCTCCATAACGATTTATCAGCCAGTCGGCTGAAAAAGATCGACAGCCCGTGCGGACGGCCTTTTGTCTATAAAACACCCCCATAAAAGCCGGCCGGCTCCCGCGCGATTGCAGCCAATCCGCATACGCGCAGGACGCTTGTTGCCCGTGCCGAGCCTTTACGAGAGTTTTTTGCCCTATATAGGAAGAAAGTCGTTCTATCCCGCCCGTGTCTAACGGG
>WRKI01000073.1 GCA_009778155.1 Spirochaetota bacterium | reverse complement strand
GGGGGTATAAACCATGACTGGGTATAGAGATACGGCGTATAAGAATGCGAGATTTTCGAATGTCTTCGGGCTGCAAGCCCGCCGGCAAAAGCGCACTGTTTTACTCCCCTTCTTTGCCGGAACCCCGCAGGCCCGGCACGATGCGCAACAAAGTCGTTCGCCGCAGAGCCTGTCCAATGACGGCCGGGCGGCGGAAACAGCGCATATTAACATTATGGAAATTTTCACGGGGAATGTCAAGTGCGTTTGCATCATGTTGTAACTTTTTTTCCGGGTAAATTTTTACCCAAAACCTGCTTTTTCTTGCGCTTTTTTTTGGCCGCCCGGCGATTGCCAAGAGAGAAAGCCCCTGCCGGCAACCCTGTTTCCGGGCCTTGCGAGCGAAGCCCGGCGGGTAAGCCCTGTTCGGGGGCCGCCCGGCAGTTGCCAAACCGCTTTCAACTTATTCTATCGGCCGAATAAGGCAGCCATCCGGCAGGCGCGGTGATAATTTTGCCATTATAGACAACCTGTTCCGGTAAAAGCGACTTTTTTAGGTCTTTCGCCTGTATTTTCTTAAAAAAATCTGCATTTTGTTTGAGGTGCATGGCAGATTGGCCTTTTGGAACGATAATGCCAATTTTTTTGGCTGGACATATTTGTTTTAGTTTTGTTGTAACGGGAGCAAGGTCGCTGTCGCCAGATAAAATTAAGGCTGTGTCGAATTTGTCTGCGAAGGCATCGCCAAGCAGAGTAATTGCTATGTTAATATCTGTCTTTTTTTCTTCATGAGCTTGATAACAGCCTTTGCACATAGGGCATTTCCTTTCCCGGAGCGAAAATTTGCCTAAAACATCCTTTACCCCTACAGTGCGAAGTGCCTTTATATAGAGAAGATGTTTTTTAGCCCGTTCCGGCATCCATGTGGCAAGGGCAGAAAAATAAAACACACTTGTTATCTCCTCTGTTTTGGGGTTTATTAAACGTTTTGAAAGTTCCAACAGATTTAACCAGCGGCAATTCGGGTGTGAGTGTTGCAATGTACTGTGAAAAAGGTTAAATCCGTCAATATATACACTGACCCTCGTTTTTGCCATGCGGCCGGTTCCTTAAAACCCGCCAATACTGGAGGGTGAGTAAAAAAAATGCCGAACACACTGTTCGGCGAGGCAAGCATCAATAGTGCCCGCGGGTACACTTATATAATACGGGCATTTGGGCAAAAAAGTCAAGCGTTTTTTCTTGCATTTTTTGCCCTGCAAGCGGCCGCCCGGCAGGAAAGCCCGGCGGGTAAGCCCTGTTCGGGAGCCGCCCGGCGGTTGCCGTGGGCAGGCTCCTGCCTGCAGTCTTTTGTTTTACCTGTTACTTGCGCTTATCTCCGTTGTTTTATTGAGTAAGGCGGGGTAGCCTTAAAAAGCCCCGCTTTGAGCCGGTAAAAACGAAAAAGTCGTTTTTTTGGCTGGCGGTATTGAAATTTTGCAAGCTATGTGTTTAAGTTAAAGTATTGTGTAAAGGAAACCTGATTAGCTTCGAGTTAATCAGCGTTTCCTAAAACCCCAGCGGGGGTTTTAAAGCCGCCTTTTAGGGGGCAAAATACAAAGGGGATTAGGTAATATGGGGAAAATTATTGCGGCCGTAATTTTTTTTGCGCTGCCAATGTCTCTTTTTGCGCAAAGCCGGGAAGATACCATGATCTTTGTTGCCCCTGTTGTCGCCGAGCCGGCTCAGGCGGCATTCTTGCACGAGCATTTTACAATGGAAGTTCTGGGCGCAAACTATTCCGTAACCGACCTCCGCAGCCAGTCCGATTTTGTCATCGCGCTGGAAGTTATGGAAAACCTTCTGCTTTTTGAAGGCGGCGTTATCCAGCGGGCACCGGAAGGCCAGCCTCAGTATCTGCTTCAGCTTGCCCTTATCGACAACAATCTCAACTTTGAAATGCTTTCTTTCTCCATGCCCTTTACCGAGCTGGAAGACATTTTTGAATTCAGCCTTACTATGGTGTATCAGGCGATGGCAAACGTCCCTGTTACCCGGCTGGGCGACTTTATCGACGACGACAGTTGGCGAAATATGTGGCTGTATTTCCGCGCGTCCTTTGACTTCCCGGTCATTACCGTGCACTCTTTGCAGGAGCCTTTGGGGGTGTGGTCGGAAACCGGCGAGTTTTTCGCCCCTCTCAATCACAATGTGCGGCCGGTTCCGGGGGCAACTCTCGGTGTGGAGCTTCATTTTCTTGACTGGGTAAGCGCGGAATTCGCCTTCTCTCTTCGCTTTGGAGACCCGGAGGGCTACTCTTTCATCCCCGGTGTCGGCGTTCAATTGAAGTTCCCGTTAAAGCCCGGCACGGCGTTTAAGATTTCGCCCTATCTGATGTTCAACAGGACGATGAATACGGCGACAACGAGTCTTGCCTTTCCAAGTAGCGAGATCGGGCTGGGCATTCAGTTGGCCACACGGGGGCATCGCCAAGGGGCGTTTTTTATCGATGTAAACTTCCTGTACGCGCTTGGCAATGTGGTTATGCCGAACAACAATCCAACTTTGATTTACCCGACGGAAATTATTTTTTCCAGATACTCGATTGGGATAGGCATTGGCTACAAGGTTGGGTTTTTCGAGCGGTTACCTCCTTTTCGCAGGAGATAGATATGGAGAAAAGTGAAAAAACTGTCAATTACCGGCTGCTGTTAATGATTGGCTGCTGCGGTGCGTTGGCAATTTTTAGCTCCACAATATCGAAGTCCCCGATTCTGCCGATTTTCGCGGCGCAACTGGGAGCCAGCGGCGCGCAAATCGGGATTATCGCATCGATGTCAACCATCCCAGGGATTTTAATCAGTTTTCTTGCCGGTTATTTGGCCGACAAGTACGGCTACAAGAGAATTCTTGTCGGGTCTTTGCTTGTTTTTGCCTCCGCGCCTTTTCTTTATCTTCTGGTTTACAATCCTTTGCAGTTGGGCGCGGTGCGTTTTTATCACGGTTTTGCCACTGCCGCCTTTGGCCCTGTGGCAATGGCCGCTGTGGCGGCCTTTAGCGGGAAAAATACCGGGCAAAACTTGTCGATTTATTCTTCGGCAACGATGGTTGGCCGCGCCTTGGCTCCCTCGGTTGGGGGGGCGGCCTACGATGTGGGCGGGCATAGCTACGTTTATGTAATTGCCGCCGTGGCGGGAACGGCCGCGTTGGTGCTGGCTCTTTGGTTTTTTCTAAGGCCGGGGAGGGCCGAGGATGCGCCGGCGGCTGGCAAGGGCGAGGTGGAAAAGCCGGCTTTTGTGCAACGGCTGGTGAGTCTTCTAAAATACAAGCCTCTGCTTTTTGTCGGGCTTCTTAGTGCCTGTGTGTACTTTGCCTACGGCGCGTTCGAGATGATTTTCCCGCTTTACGCTAGGCATTTGGGTATGTCGCCTGTGATGATTGGTGTTCTTTTAAGCGCTCAGTTGGTTGCTGTCATTGTGTTCAAGCCTTTTTTCGGCAGGGCTTCGGACAAGCTTGGCCGGCTGCCTATGATTATCACGGGGCTTTTTGTCTGCGCTTTTTCGTTTTTCACGCTGGCTTTTGTCCAATCGGTTTTGGTGTTGGGGGCTGTCATTGTTGTTTACGGGCTGGGTTTTGCGCTTACGACGGCCGCGGCCAACGCGCTTGCGGCAGATGTGGCGAGTGCCGGCGCTTTGGGTGCGTCTCTTGGGTTAATGAGCACGATTATGGATGTCGGCCAGACTTTAGGCCCGCCTTCGATAGGGGCGATTAGCGATGCGCACAGTTTCCCGGCTGGGATTGTCGTCTTGGGCGGCATTCTGTTCTTGGCCGGCTGCGCGTGCAGTGTGTGGCACCTGCGGCAAAAGCTAGGGAAACGATGAGAGGAAGAGGTTTACGCGCGGAGGGCCGGCCGGCTAAATCTCCGTCGTGGAATTCGTCTGCAAAGCCTGTATTTCGCGAGTAGATAAATCGGTATACTCTACAATTTTTTCCAAAGCTTCGCCCCTTTTTAGCATCATTTGCGCAGTCCGAATTTTTTCTTCAAACCGCCCCTCAAACCGGCCTTGGTCAATCTCCGCAATTCTGATTGCCTCTGCTTTCTCCAGCGCCTGCACTACCATTTTCTCTTCCTCCGCTAAATTG
>WRKI01000072.1 GCA_009778155.1 Spirochaetota bacterium | reverse complement strand
GCGCGGATGCCGGGTACACCGGGATAGAGAAAAGGGAAGAGATAAAGGGGGATGAAAAGCTGTCGGAAAAAGAGCGGAGGGTAAGCGAGCGCAAGGGGAAAAGGCGTGCGGTTAAGGAAGAGATATACGGGAACCCGATGGAGCACCTTGACTGCATAGGGCAGCCGCTAATGGGACGACGAAATAGAGCGGCAGAAATCGAAAGTGCGAAGCAAAGTGGAGCATAATTTTGGCATAGTGAAACATATCTTCGGCTACCGCAAGACGCGCTACCGGGGGATAGAGCGGAAACCGCTTTCGTGCCCTTGGGCGAGGGGCTCGACCTGGACCGGTTGCTGGCCGTGCGGCACGAGCGGACTACGGACAGATGCGGGTGCTTCTCTTTCCACAACTTCACTTTCCAGGTCGATTCCCGGAAGCCGCTTGCCGGGAAGAAAATAAAGTTCCTATTCAGCGAGAAGATAGGGTTCCAAGCGTTATGCGGCAAGGAGTATTGCCCCGTGTCGTTCCTCGGGATGAAGGGCGGCAGAAGCGTTACCCATATCCCGGACGTGGTTACAGCCCTGATGCAGAAAGTGTATTCTGCTGACGGCAGGCGGGCGGCCTGATTCACAGGGGGGGTGAAATTTTCCCCCGTGAATTTTGGCCTTTTTAGGGTGAAATAATCGCTGGTTATTGACATTTATCGGCAACATCGCGCATTTCTGTCTACAAATAGCCTACAAAAGTCAGCCGTCCTCTTTCCCCGGCCAGCGCCTTCCCGGTAGCGGCCGCTCGCGGAACCGGGCTATGTCCAGCTCCGTCCACAGGTACTCCCGGCGGGCGTTCTGCGCGACCCCGTTGGCCGCCGCCCATTTGTTGGCGGTGGAAATTTCGCAGCTTTCCATGTCGGCCACCGCCTTGGTCGTCATGGGATAGCCGTTCTCTTTGTCCAGCTCGCATTCGATAGCCCGGTTCACAAGGGCGTTCCTTTTGCTTTGCTCTTTCGGCAGGCGGTCGGCCAAGTCCTGGCGCAGGCGGATTTCTATCTTTTCGGTCTTTGGGAAATTCGGCAATTTTTCGTACATTACTCTACCCTCACGCAGACCCCGTCCGGGTTTTCTTTTACGGCTTCCACCATCTGCTCTTTTAGAGCATCTATCGCGCGCTCAATGGCTTCCGTATTAATACTTTTTTTGGGTTTGCCGGCCTCAAAAAATTTTATCATAATTTCTCGCTGGCATACTCACCTGCCAGCAGGCTATTTGTATTTAAGGCTTTCGTTTGCCCTATACTTTAACTATCGCATAACTAGGAAAGTAAGTCAAGAGCTTTTACAAAAAAAAATAATTTTTTTTCGTTTTTTTTGCCGGAAAAGCCGGCCGGGGAAAGCCCCCGGCCGCGCCCTTCCGCCTACTCGAACTCCCGCAGCCCCGCCGGGACGTAATTGTGCGCGTTGGCTCCCAGGCTGTCCCAAGTCATGCCGTTAAACACAAAAAGGAAGTGCGGCCAAGCTCCGCTCATAACCCTGCGGGCGTGGACGGGCGATTTAGGGACAGCGTTAGGGTCGTTGGAATGCTGCGCCAGCCGGGCAAACCGCCTGTAGCCGCAAAGAAGATTCAGCACGCCCAATGCGTCATTGATGAAACAATTCGCGCCGTCAATTAAACCGAGCCTGACGCATTCGGTGAACAACGGGATTACGTTTTGCTCGCCAAGCCCGCGACCCAGCGCATACTCCGCCCAGCGGAACAAAGTAAAGAAGTAACAGCCCTGGGAGCGAAGCACCGGGTGCGGGAAGTTCTCCTGAATGCCCGCCTTTAGAAAAGTGGAACGCTCCGGCTCGTAGGCCGGCACGTCGTCATCGTGCGGCGGCTCAGAGCTTTCGCACAATCCGTAAAGATCGCATTCCGCTTCCTCCTCCGCCTCGGCAAGGCACACGTCCAGGGCGCAGACGCACTCGATAGATGCCGTTATGACATCCTTGCGGCACCGGATGGCGGCCGCCAAATGGCTTTCCACCGCGTCAGTCGGCTCCATCCGGCTTCTCAAGTCCTCAAGCTCCTGCCGCAGGCCGTTGATAATAATGCCGATCTCCTGAGTCGCGGCCGTCCTCAGCGCGGCAATTTCTTTTTTAGACTCGGCGACAGCGTCCGGGAAAGCCAGCCGCACGGCCGACCTCGCGCCGGCCGCCACGCCGCGCAAGCCGCCGCCCGCCTGAGCGAAGTCGTCCCGCAGGCTCTGCACCCCGGCGGCCACCCGCCTGATTTTCGCCACCGCGCCGGCGGCGTTCCTCAACACGCTTGCAATTCCTATCATTTTGATTCTCCTTCTAAAGCATTTCCAGCCCGCGCCGTTTTAGCGGAGGCCTTTCAGTAACTGAATATCGTTCTCGCTTTGCATGATGCGATTTTTCAAAACATTCAATTGGGCATGGTCGCCGGCGAAAACCGCCTCGCAGCTTCGGTAAACATCCGCCTTGCGGCGGCAGGACTTTACGGTTTCATCCACGACGTCCACAACCCATTCATTAAGGAAATCCCTAATCTCGTCTTCCAGGCCGTCTTCCCATTTGGGCAGTATATTGCCGCCGCCCTCGCATTTGCCGTCCTGCATTGCCAGATAAACCGAATCGTATTCAGCCTTTATCGTCGCGAGAAGGTTGTTTACATACCTCTCCCTGTTAGACGGCAGAAGCTCGTAAACGAAATGATTTTTGTTAGCTGAAACGAAGAGCGGCGCCGGGATAGTGTTGTACAGGGCTATCCTCGCTATAGCGCACGATGTTTTTTTCTTGAACAAGTTGTTGAGCCTTGTTTTGCGCCGCTTGATTGTCTCTACGATCTGCATCCTAAGATCGTCATCGACGGCCTGTATTTCCGCGCCGAAATCCGCGCGCGCGTGCGGGGAATCCCCGCCGCCGAACTCTATTTTCCCTATTTTTTTTATGCGGCCCCCCAGTATGCGCATCGCCGCGACAGCTATGACCACCACGCCAGCGACCGTGATAAGGACGTGCATGAACGGCAAGGTTGACGGATCAATCCCGAAATAATAGTAATAATCAGTTTGCGGCAGCATTTGCCCTCCTAAACGAAAACAGGCCGGACGGAGGTATGACCTCTGCCCGGCCTGTTTTGCAGTGCCAGTTTTATTCCGCCAAACGGCGCGTTTATGCTTTTATTATACCCCAAAAGGAAAACTTGTCAATAGCTGGAATTCCGATATTTCAAGCAATTTGCCTTAAAATGCAAAAATACTTGCTGTAGAGGGGTTTTTATGACATACGGATACATTCGCGTCAGCACCGACAGGCAGTCGGTTGCCAACCAGCGGTACGAAATCGAGCGGTTTTGCAAAGAAAACAAGTTGAACATAGACAAGTGGATTGAAGAGACCACAAGCGGGACGGTCTCGCCTGGCAAAAGGCGGCTCGGACTGCTGCTGGAAGGCGTTGAAAAAGGCGATCTTATTATCTGCTCGGAACTGTCGCGGCTGGGCAGTAGCCTTTTTATGATTATGTCAATACTTTCGCACTGCCTTTCTGCTGGGGCGAAGGTGTGGACAATAAAGGACAATTACAGGCTGGGGGACGACATACAGAGCAAGGTCTTGGCTTTCGCTTTCGGGCTGTCGGCGGAAATTGAGCGCAATCTAATCTCACAAAGAACAAAAGAAGCGTTGGCAAGACGGAAAGCGGAAGGGAAAGTGCTGGGGCGCAGGCCTGGCAAGGCGGTCAAGGTTAGGCTTTCCGGCAAAGAAAAAGATATCAGAGAAATGTTGGATGCGGGAATTAGCAAAGCCGAAATAGGTCGGCGTTACGGAGTTCACAGGCAAACGGTGCGCATTTTCATCGAGGAACGTATGCGTCAGTAATAATTCAACGATAAATACTGGACGGATGAACAATTATGGGGTATGATAAATAAAACTGGGAAAGAAATAATTCCCTGTAAATTTGACGAGATAAAATATTTTATGAATCATGGTACAGAAGAAGCTGAATCTTCGGAAGAATACGGGGCTTCATCTTATCTAATGGCGCACTTTGGAGGCTGGCAAAACGGCAATTGGGGAGTAATTGATTACAGCGGCAATTGGGTAGTACCGCC
>WRKI01000071.1 GCA_009778155.1 Spirochaetota bacterium | reverse complement strand
AACGCATGAAAGGTCAGAGGTTATGAATTTACTCCCAATTTAACTCACACAAAGGCACGGAGGCACAAAGGCACAAAGTACAGATTAGAAAGCCGCCTTTTAATCCCTACTTTACCTCCTTTTTGTACTCTGTTAAGGCAAGAATAAAGACGCAGAGTTATCATAATCCCGCCTACCCTCTTAACCTTTGTGTGAGATACTTCCGAGGTTCATGCCGTTCATACGTTTGTCGTGGCTACTTAGGGAGCCTCAAACCGGCCATGCGCCGAAGCCTTTGCGCAAAAGTTTTATTTCATCGCCGCAAAGGTCTAAAATCGTCGAAAAAACAAGCTCTCTTTCCTCGCCGCTGTCCAGAATAATGTCAACCCCGTCTATGCCTTCAAGCTCCCAGCCGCTTTCAAAAAGCTCTTCCTCTGGAATGGGGGGCATTTCCGAGCCGTCATCTTCCCCGGCCTCGTCTTCCCAAAACTCTTCGCCGATCATGCTTTTTTTTGCCGTTATCGAATAAAGCGGGCGGCCAACCTCTTCGATTAAACGGATTGGCACCGGGTAGCCGGGAATGCGTATGCCCACTTCCTGGCGGCGCATATCCAGAGCCTTTTCGGTGCCGGCAAGCGTTTTAAGAATGAAGACATAAGGCCCAGGCGACAGGCGGTTTATCAGCCTGAAGCGGGTGTTGTCGATGCTGCAAAACTCGCCGAACTGGGATATTTTGGAGCAAAGCAGGGTAAAATGCCTCTCGTCCCTTTCCCCGGAAAGCCGCCTGAGTTTTTTTATCCCCTCCGGCGACTTAATCGAACAAACTAAACTCCAGCTTGTGTCCGTGGGCAAGGCCACAAGCCCGCCTTCGTTAAGCTTTCTGGCGGCACGCGCTATAATCCTGTCATCAATATTGGTCGGCACGATGTACTCTATCACTTAAAAACCTCGTCAATTTATTATCGTAAAAACCCGGCATTTTGTTCAAGCCCCCGGCAGAGGCGTATCTCTCGAAAAACCTCACACAAAGGCACGAAGGCACAAAGGTTAAGAATGATTACGATAGCTCCGCGTCTTCTTCTAGCCTCAACAGAGTACAAAGAGCGTTTCCCTAGGAATGAAGCGCAGCCTTCAAATCTGACCTTTGTGCCTTAGTGCCTCCGTGCCTTTGTGTGATTCTTAACCGAGTGTATCGAAAATATAACAATGGCTGTATGAAAAACGATACAGAGCGGAGACGGCCGGGGAAATCTGCCGTCAAGACCGGGGCTTGGAAAACAAAGGACGCTTTGGACTCTTCGCAAAAATGCGCTCAAAAATGCACCAAAAAGGCGCGAAGTCTTTACCGGGCAAGCAGTTAGCGATACACGGTTTTTCTCGGCGGCCGCTGCCGGCTTTTTTGCAAAAAAAATCGATAAATTTTAGCGACAGGCGGCAAGTTGGCACGGTTTTTGCTATATAAAAGAAACGGTGTTGGAGGCCGATTTTTATGGAAGGACGCAAAACGAAGAATATCGCAGATTTTGCCCAAGACGAACTGCTGGACGCGTATTTTAAGCAGATAAAAGTTTTCCCCTTGCTAACCTTCGAGGAAGAGCAGGATTTGTCGAAAAAAATCCAAGACGGGGATGAAAAGGCTCTGCACAAACTGGTGAACGCCAACCTGCGCCTTGTCGTCAAAATTGCCAAACCGCAAGCCGCGCCGGATATTTCCATAATGGATTTAATTCAAGAAGGGAACATGGGGCTTTTGCAGGCGGCGAAAAAATACGATCACAAAAAAAACGTGCGCTTTTGCACATACGCCAGCTTGTGGATCAAACAAACCATCAGCCGCTACATTTCCGGCAAACACAGGCTTGTAAAACTGCCGGGCAAAAAAGAGGAAACCCTGCGCAAAATCCGGCGCGCCTATCATGTCCTGTGCCAGACCCTCATGCACCAGCCGAAAAACTCGGATATTGCGAAAAAACTTGGAATCTCGGTAAAGGAGCTGGACTACATCATAAACGTAACATCCGGGCCCCTTTCTATCGAAAGCAACTTTACCGAAGGGGCGGCCGGCTCCATTCAGGACGTGCACGAAGACTACACCTACAGCCCCGAGCAAAATATGCTCAAGCAGTCCGCGCGGGACGGAACCATGCAGGTACTTGGCCGGCGGCTAAAAGAAAAAGAAAGACGAGTTTTAAGCCACCGCTACCAGCTTAACGGCAGCGCCCGGCTGACGCTAAGGGAAATAAGCGATGATCTGGAAGTTTCCCCGGAAACAGTCCGCCAGATCGAGATAAGAGCCTTGAAAAAAATGCGCAAGCACGCGGACGAACTGAAAGACTGCGTTTACTTTGAAGCCATGTAAAGCCGCTACCGCCTTTTTTTTCAAAAAATAGTGCCGATAATGAAGCAGGTGCCGGTTAGCGTTAAGCTAAGGGAGCAATTATTAAATCCCACCGAGGATTTAATAATTGCTTCTTACCCGCATTTTGCGCAATGAAATGAGCAAATGCAGGGAAAGTGCTGATTAGCGTCGAGTTAATCAGCACTTTTCCCAACGGTGCCGGCTTAAATTTTTGGAATGGGTGTGGTTGGAATTATGGCGAAAAAACGATTTGCATTGTTTGTAATATTTTGCTCTTTTTTTGTTTTCCGGGCAGAGGCAATGGTCTCGCTTCTTATAATAGAAGCTGGATTAGACCACTCGCGGCCCGCAATGGAGCATTCCATGCTTTGGGAAGACAGCATTATGGGAGCATTTTTTGATGCCGGACATATTGTAACCAACGTGCCGATACAAAGATTTAGCGAAACGCTTGAAGGCGGACTGTCCGGGGATGCCTTGTTGATAATGGAGCGGGCGATAGAGGGGGGGGAATTTCTAGTTGTCGCTATATTAGACTACAGCGGCGCGGCTTTTATACCCGGCAGGGTGTCTTTGCAGGTATTCAGCGCGAACCCCAAAACCAAAATACACGAACGGGATGCAAGCGCGGCGGCGCAAGGCTCGCAAGGCCAGCATCGCGATCGCATACGGGCTGTTATCGCCGGGGTTATTCCTTATTTAATGGGTAACTGATTAAATCCCATCGAGGATTTAATCAGTTATTCTTAACCGCATTTTGCGTAATGAAATGAGCAAATGCAAAGGGAAACGCTGATTAGCGTCGAGTTAATCAGCGTTTCCCGAAATGCCCGCTGAAAAGCGGAAAGGGGCAGGTTTATGAAAATAAAATTTGTTATATGCACAATTGTCGCACTGTTTGTACTTAGCGGAGCCTCCGTTTGGGAGGGGGCGGCGGCGATAGCTGCCGGCGAATCATTGCCGCCGACGGGGTTTTATGTGGCGACAAATTCTTTTCCAATGAATACCGTCGTTGACATTGTGAATCTTGAAAACGGCAGGAGCGTCCGCGCAGTCGTAACTTCGCGGCTTGAGTCGCCGGGGCTTTTGGCTGTTGTTTCCAGGGAAACGGGGTCAATGCTGGGCTTGGGCGTGCAGTCTTTAGGCCGGGTCAGCATGACCCAGCCCGCCGGGCCTGTCGCCCATTCCAGCTTTGCGGAAAACGGCGCATGGCAGCCTCCGGCACCGGCACCTTTTGCCGTCGCCGTTACAGAAGAAATCACACCGGCGGACTTGCCGTCGGCAGAATTGCCGCTGGCAGATGAGCCGTCGGCGGAGTTGCCGCCGGCAGATTTGCCGTTAGCAGAGTTGCCGCCGGCGGAATTGCCGTTAGCGGATGCGCTCGTGGCCGATGATGCCGCCGAGCCTTTGGCTGCGGCGGAACAGCCGCCTTCCGTGGTGGTTGTGGTGGAGCATCCCGGCCAGCAGATACCGGGGCAGCAGCCCGGGCTACAGCCCTCGCAACAGCCTTCGCAGCAGCCTGCCGGTCAGGTGGCGGTTGAGCACTGGCAGGAATTGCCGGAGCAGCCGGCCGCAACAGAGGCTCCCGTATTGCCGCCGCCTCAGCCGGCCATAACGGAGGCTCCCGCACTGCCAACACCGCCGCCTCAGCCGGCCATAACGGAGGCTCCCGTACAGCCGACCCCGCCGCCCCAGCC
>WRKI01000070.1 GCA_009778155.1 Spirochaetota bacterium | reverse complement strand
GGGGGGGGGGGGGGGTATAAACCATCAAAACCGCACCGCTGTTTTGAATGCGACTTGCAGAGAATCCCTTTTGGAATAATGCAATCTTCATTAGACCCCTTCCTTCCGAGAATTTGGGCACAAAGCCCCGCTTATATCTTATAATAGCACGGTTCGCCCGCCTTGTCAAGTGGCTTTTGGAAAAAATCGCAAAAAAAATCAAAAAAAATTGGATTGGGGGGTTACGCCCAAAGGCATCACCCCCAGCCCAAATTTTAGCCGCCGTACTTCGCCTTTAGCATTTGCGCCAAGGCTTCGTTTTTCAGGAGCTTCAGTGGAACGCGCAAAGTAACCGTAACAACGCCCGGGGCGCGGCCAATCTCTATCGCGCCGCTGATCGTTACTCGGTTTTTAACCTCGTCCTCGCTAATACCCAAAAAACCACTCGCCCGGCTTATCCCGTTGTCTATCGCCAAGTTTAAGTTCACCCCAGTTCCCACAAAGGAAAGCGGCAGGGACTCTTCTGCCTCGCCGCAACCGTAGGAGGCGGCCAGGGAGTCGGCCTTGCGCTTTTCTTCCATTGAAAGCGGCTTTGCCAGGAAGGGCAAATCGTCGGGGTGTTGCAGAATAACAGGGCCGTCCAGCTTTAGGTTTTTGATCAAGTCCACCCGGACAACCGCCACCGCCGAAATGTCGCAGGTGTGCCCGGCAATTTCGCCGTCGCTTTGCATCGCATGGGCATCCCCCATGTAAACGCCCGCACCCTTCACCTTAACCGGGCAGACAACCGTAGCCCCCTGGCGCATCTTGTTAATGTCCAAATGCCCGTCCGTCCTTTGGGCAAGCTCCTCGCGGGTTTTTGCGTAGGCGTGGCCAGCCCCGACCAAAAACTCGCCGAAATCCCCCGCGTTGTGGGAGTCCGGGAAAGCCAACGGCGGGGTTGTCCCCAACTGGCCTAGGAAGGGTTTTGTCCTTGTGGCGACACCCTGCAAGTCGCTCTTTTTTAGCAGAACCACGGGGTTTTGCACGGAGTTTTCCGGGATTTGCATCACGTTCCATGCGTCGGCGGCAATTTTGGCGGCGGCTCCTTCGTTTACCGTTACGCCGATGCTTCTTTCGCTGTCAAAGACCATTGTGTAACCGTTGGGCATCTCGAAAGTGGCCGCCGGCGCGCCGCAGGCCTTGCAGACAATGGCATCGCCGCCCGCGCCCTTAACCTCGTTTGCCGGGGACTCTTGGCCGCACTTTGGGCATTTTTTGGCAACAAAGGGGTCGCCGGAAAACCTGCCGTCAATGGCCTTGTCCGTGCCGGAAGCGGTCGCGGCAGAGGCAATCACGATGGATTCCACCGTAAGGGCGACCGCGTCCCCCGGCTCCGCGCCTTCGACAAAGACCGGGAGCGTTACCTCGTGGCCGCCGCAAAGCTGGGGGGTGAGCATTGGCCCCCAGCAGCCCGGCGCGGTGTGCGCTACAATCCTGCCCCCGCTGGAAATCGGGCCGAGCATTTCGCCGGCAGGGTCTAAAATCCCGTTAGTGAACTTGTTTGCAATTACGGTGTTGCTCATAAAAATCCTCCTTATATAAAACTTGTTTCTCAATCAACCTCGCCTGCCGCAATTCAGCGGCCGGCGGCCAATTCTCAAAAAACTCACACAAAGGCACAAAGGCACAAAGCGCAGGTTAGAAAGCTCCGCCCGAACCTTCGTGCCTTTGTGTGCGCATCTCTTCAGTCCCCTAAACCCGAATTTTTTCGGTTATGCCTACGCAGTATTCGCCCAGTTTTTCAATGCGCTGTACCAAGTCGATAAAGGCAAGCTCCGTCCTTACGTCTTTGCCGGCCTCGATTCGCTTGCGGCTCAGTTTTTTCAGCTTTTTCCGCGACTTTTTAATGTTTTTTTCAAGCTCGGCAATGTAGTCGGACAGGCCTTGCGTGGGGGCGTGTCCCAAGTTTTCCTTCAATATACCTAAGATTTCCTCGACCATGTTGACGTAGGGGATCAAATCTTCAAGCTCCTCCCTCTTGAAAATGCGGTCTTTCCTGACGTTTTTCTCCAATAGCCGGCTGATGTTGTAGCACTCGTCGGTCATCTCCTCAATGTCCGAAATTACCCGCAAAAGGTGAAAGACCCTCTCTTCGGTTTTCGGGTTGATCTGCCCCTTTGTGCATTGAATCAGATAGTCGCTGAGGGTTCCCCTCATCTCGTCAACGTACTCTTCTTGCAGTTTTAAGTCGTCGCAAAGCTTGGCCGCGCCTTCTTTGTCCACAGTGTCGCGCAGGCTGCGCAAAAAGGCGGTGAAATTGCTGTACATCGAGGCCGCCATGCCGGCCATGTCCCGGATTTCCTTTTCCGCCCGC
Source organism: Spirochaetota bacterium (assembly GCA_009778155.1). Lineage (GTDB taxonomy): Bacteria > Spirochaetota > Spirochaetia > Treponematales > Breznakiellaceae > WQXQ01. The sequence continues at coordinate 1,689 of WRKI01000070.1, read as the reverse complement.
AAGATGTTAAGCTCCGTCGCCCCGCCTTTGGAATTGGAAAAAGTGGAAAAAACATAGGGGCCTTTTGCCTGCTTGGGCTGTTTGGAGTCGTCATCTTTCACCATTCGCGAAACCAGTTTTGTAAAGGGCGTTACGAAGGGTAGGAAAACGATGACGTTTATCACGTTGTAGACAGTGTGCAGCATGGCAAGGTGCATGGTCGCCCCCGCCCCGACAGCGTCCACGGGAACCAGCATGGCAACCAGTGCCAAAAGCGGCGTCAAAAGCGGCAGCGCCCATAAAAACCCGGCGGCGTTAAAGAGAATGTGCACAAGGGCGGCGCGTTTTGCAGCGGTGTTCGCGCCAATGGCCGCCAGCGGCATACTGATTGTTGTCCCCAGATTGGAACCCAGCACCATAGCGGCGGACATCTCGAAGGAGATCACCCCGCTGTAGGCCATTGTAAGGATTACCACCGTGGCGGCCGACGAAGAGTTCATGAGGGCGGCCATTACAATCCCGGCGGCCGCGCTTGCCAGCACCGTTACAAAGCCGCCGTACATGAACACGCCCAGCGTCTCGAAGTGGACAAGCTCGTTAATGTCGCGCATTTCCGTGGTAAGGTACTGAAGGCCCAAAAACAAAAGCCCGAAGCCCAGGATAAAGCCCCCCAGATTTTTGCCCTTCCAGTTGGAAGCCCTCATTACAAAGCCAATGCCGATGGCAGGAATGGCGAGGTCGGACATTCTAAGGGAAAAGCCCACAAAGGAGACAATCCATGCCGTAAGCGTGGTTCCCACATTCGCGCCCATGATAACGCCGATAGACTGGGTAAGGCTCAAAAGCCCGGCGTTGGCGAAAGAGACGATCAAAAGGGTCGTCGTTGTGGAAGATTGAAGGATAACCGTTACCAGAAAGCCGGTAAGCACCCCAAGGAAACGGTTTTTCGTCATGAAGTTAAGAGTCTGCCTGAGCCTGTCCCCGGCGCTTTTTTGAACGCCGTCGCTCATCATCTTCATGCCAAAGATGAAAAGGCACAGGCTGCCGGCGATGCGAAGGATAATCCCTACAAGGTACATTCTCTAAAAATTCCCCACAAACACTGATCCTTGGCCACGCCAGCCTTTAAAAGCTGATTCACCGCTTTTTTCAAAACGCCCCCCACGATGCCTTATTTACCAGCGTAACTGCTAAATCAAGCGTTTTTAATATTCCCCACCTGTAAAAATACTACCGAAAACGCAGGAAGAAAGCAAGCCCCTGCAACGTGGAAACAGAGGTAAAAAAAATGCCCGAAATGCGGGGCCCCGTTTGAGCGGGCAAAGAGAGGGCAGAAACTCAGAATAAAAACCATGAGCGGCGAACTGGGACTGTCGCGGGGCTGCTATTATTGCCGGGCGTGCAGGCACGGGGAACATCCGCTTGATGAGCTTTTGGAGCTTGAGGGATTGCCGCACAAGATGACCCGATACCTGATGGTGGAAGTGGCCTACTACGGCCAGAGCCAAAGCTCGTTTGCCGGTGCGTCATCCATGCTGGAGCGGGCGCTGCACATGGAGATAAACAAGGAAACGGTTCGGGAGATAACCGAAGGCGTTGGCCGGCAGCCACCCCGACTGGTTCGAAGGCCGCGCCCCCCGCTGCTGCCTTATGACCATGATAGACGATGCTGGGAACACCCGCCTCTCGCGTTTTTTCGAGGCCGAGACC
>WRKI01000069.1 GCA_009778155.1 Spirochaetota bacterium | reverse complement strand
AGATTTCTTCAATCCCCAGACACGGCGAATGGGAAATGGTCATAGCCGTAGGTTTTATCGAAAACAATGTTTTCTACATTACCCGGTTCCTCACCGTTGAAGAATACAACGGTCTAAACTTTGAGATTTTTATAGACGATTGGTGATGTTTTGTTCCCCGGCATCAGTCTAAAATCCGCTTTGCAAAATCGCCAGCAGTACCCTTGTTTGAAATGGCCTAATTAGGTTTTTGTTGTGTCTCCCCTATATTTGGAGCAGATGACGGGGGTGGTGGGGGTGGCGGTGGCGGCGGTGAAGGTTGTAAAATAACATTCTTTTGCACAGTTGAAGCACTTGGATTTCGACCATTTTTAAAACTAGTGTTCTTTCCTTCGGTAAAAGTAGATAAAGGTTGCGGTTCTTTACGGTTCAATTTTAATCTCCATTGATTTAATAAACTCTACCATAGAGGGAAAATAATGTCAATGCGACCCCCGCTAGGCAAGAAACCAGAACTTGCTTAGAATGGAATTTGTGGCAAGACTGAAAATTTGCGAATATATCGAAAAGGTGGCAACGCAATGAGTTACGACAAAATGAACAGAGAAATTGAAAAATACCTAAAGCAGAATAACTTGCCGGTGAGTGGCAAAGCCAGCGACACGGAAGAAGAAACAGACCGGCGCTTGGCCGCGTATGCGCAAGGACGTGATTTTGTCGTTGACAAATGGCTGGAGGAAAAGAAATACAAAGAGTTGGTATCCGTTGTGCATGGGGGGTGGTTTGGCGATGAAGCTGTACTCGTGCCACTTGCGAATTACTTTGTCCGGGAAAAAGAAACCGAGTGGCTAAAATTTTTGTGCGAAAGAAAAATCCGGCATTTGTGTGAGGATACGCTAAGTTGCTTAAAAGCCCAGCAGGAAGTTTTCCCAAACAAGGATCAGGCCTTTTCCGATGATCAGCTTGAAAAAACACTCGCGAAAACCTTGGAAAAAATTGATCGGTATATCGGATTTTTAGAGCCGGCGAACTGCCCGGAATATTTAGAGCGAATCAGAGAGTTGAAAAAAAAGGCGGAAAGCCTTACAATGAAACCGAATGATCTGAAAATTATCAAGGCGAAAGCCCCAAATAATTGAACCGTTCAAAATTATAAAAAGAAGGAAAACACGATGAATTATACCGATTTTGACAAAACAGCCGCCTACAAGCAACTTGCTGGGCTACCAACCAAAGGCTTCAACTTTAGGAGCGTCCTTGATGCAGCGCGGGTTCAAAAATGCGCTACCCCAATGGCCGGGGAACTCACTTTTTCGTGGGCGGCAAAAGCCGTGGACGATGCAGTGCTGAAACAGCTACAAGCCCTAGCCGACGAGCAGGAGCTTATCGCCAAGTACAAGGCACTTTTGAATGGCGAGATAATGAACACCGGCGAAAAACGCAAGGTTCTGCATCAGCTTACACGCGGACAACAGGGACAGCCGGTTGTGGAAAACGGAAAAGATTTGGGCGACTTTTACCGCAAAGAGTTGGCTCGCTTTTGCGAGTTTGCCGATGCAGTGCAGGCCGGGAAACTCAAAGGCAGCACCGGCAAGGCGTTTCGCACAGTCGTGCAAATTGGCATAGGCGGATCGGACTTGGGGCCACGCGCGCTCTATCTCGCTCTGGAAAATTGGGCGGCCAAAGAAGGCAAGAAAAAACTCAATGCCCAATTTATCTCCAACGTTGACCCCGATGATGGCTCCGCAGTAATCGCATCGCTGGCTTTGGAGGAGTGCCTTTTCGTGTTGGTCTCGAAAAGCGGCACAACGCAGGAAACCCTTGCCAACGAGCTTTTTGTAAAAGACAAACTTGGCAAAGCCGGCCTTGATAGCTCCAAACACATGATCGCCGTTACAAGCGAAACCAGCCCGCTCGCGCGGAACGCGGCCTATCTGGATTCCTTCTATATCGATGACTATATCGGCGGGCGATACTCTTCGACATCGGCCGTTGGCGGTTGCGTACTCTCGCTCGCTTTTGGCGCACAGGTTTTCAAGGATTTTCTAAGCGGCGCGGCGCAGGCAGACAAAATGGCGCTGGAAACCGACATCCTAAAAAACGCCGCCCTGCTCGATGCGCTGATCGGCGTTTGGGAGCGCAACTTTTGCGGCTACCCCTACACCGCAGTTTTGCCCTACAGCCAAGCCCTGTCCCGCTTCCCGGCGCACCTGCAACAGCTTGACATGGAATCCAACGGCAAGCGCGTAAACCGTAACGGCCAGCCGGTATCTTACAGCACCGGCCCAGTGGTCTTCGGCGAACCCGGAACCAACGGTCAACACTCGTTCTTCCAGCTTTTGCATCAGGGCACAGACATCGTTCCGCTTCAGTTTATCGGCTTTGTCGATAGCCAGCGCGGCGATGATGTAATCGTGGACAAATCCACCAGTCAGACCAAGCTAGCGGCCAACCTTGCCGCGCAAATTGTCGCCTTTGCCAAAGGCCAGGACGATGCCGACGGCAACAAGGAGTTCCCCGGACACAGGCCGTCCAGCCTAATCTACGGGAAGCGGCTAACCCCGCAGGCCTTGGGTAGCATTTTAGCGCACTTCGAGAACAAGGTGATGTTTCAAGGTTTTGTTTGGAACATCAACAGCTTTGACCAAGAGGGCGTGCAACTGGGGAAAATCTTGACGAAAAAAGTTTTGGCAGGAAACTCAGGCGACAGTGCGCTGGAAGCCTACAGCAAAATTTTAGGGATTTAGATTCTAGGGGGCACCGATTAGCATCGGGTTAGCCGGTGCTTTCCTAAATCATCAATATTGAGCATAAGGAGCAAAAAGATGAAACTGATCGATATTTCGCGCAACATACAAGATGCGCCCGTTTACCCAGGGGGCAAGCCCCCCAAAGTGGAACAGATTTTTTCCATGAAAAATGGCGACCCCTTTAACGCCAGCAAAATTTCTACTGGTTGCCATGTCGGGACACACGCGGACGCCACAATGCACTTTGTGGCGACTAGCGATGTCGGAATCGATAAAATGCCGCTTAAGCACTATTACGGCCTGTGTCGCGTTGTTACCGTCCCGGAAAATGCACTTGTAAGCCGGGCAATGCTGGAAGGCAAAATTGACAATTGCCAGCGGCTTGTTATTCACGGCGGCGGCAAAAGCTACCTTACAAAAGAAGCCGCCGATTACATCGTGGAAAAAGGGGTTATAACAGTTGTTACCGACGCATGGAGCGTCGCCCCGCTCGACAACGAGATAGAAATCCACCAAACGCTTCTTGGCGCCGGGCTTGCAATTGTCGAACAGGTGCTTCTGGACGAAGTTGCCGACGGCGAATACACCCTGTGCGCTTTCCCCATGAAGATTGCTGGTTGCGACGGCGCATTTGTCCGCGCCGTGCTTGTTTCGGAAACTTGAGCGATGGCGACAATCAATTTATCCCACAGCTACCCGGTGGCAAAGGAAAAGGTCTGGGAACAGTTGACCCGCGACGAGCTTTTAACCGCGTGGTGTCTGCCCAGCGCAAACTTTGCCTTGGAAAAAGGTCGGCAGTTTAAGTTCGAGGACAAGCCTTCGCCCTTTTGGGACGGCGTTTTTATCAACACGGTAATCGATTTTGATGCGGGCGCATTTTTGTCGTATCGTTGCACAAATGCGCGTTCCAAAATGGACACAATCGTAACATGGAAGCTAACCGAAAAAAACGGTTCGACAGAGCTTTCGCTGGAACACAGCGGTTTTAGGCCTTTCAAAGATTTGTTTACAAAAATGGCTCTAACCACCGGCTGGAAAAGCATGATGGAAAAAAAACTGCACGGCAAGCTACTGGCAGAAAAACAAGAAAGTTAAAGCCGGGGAAAGCCGCCCTTCGAGCGGGCGGTTTTCCAGCTTTTCCCCAGGGGCAATATGGTAATGTTATATTTTTCAGGAACCGGCAATTCAAAATACATGGTGATAATCGGAAACAAGGTTGAAATCAAACTTCCAACAACCCAACCGTCTGAGTATGCGCTATGGTCTTTGCGCCGTCGCCCTGCGAAGCCA
>WRKI01000068.1 GCA_009778155.1 Spirochaetota bacterium | reverse complement strand
GGGTGGGGCCGGCAAGACTGCGGTTGCCGCTGGCGATTATTGCCCTAAACGCCGCCGGCGGGGTGTTTTTTTCTTCGTAAAACAAAAGAGTGCCCGCCACGGAACGCACCATGTTCAGCATAAAGGCGTTGGCACTAATTTCAAACACAAGCCGGTCGCCTTCCGCAAAAAAATGGGCGTGCTTTATGTACCGGTAGCTAGACCTGCTTTTATCCCCCGCGCCGGCAAAAATTTTGCAGTCCCTTTCCCCCAGCAAAAGCCCGCCGTAAGTGTTCAAAAGCCCGATTTGCGGGTAACGCCCCAGCCAAAGACAATAGCGGCTTTCGTGCGGCAGAGGGCGGCGCGAGATAAAAAAATAGCGGTATGTGCGCATAACAGCGTCAAAACGGGAATGAAAGCTCGGATGCACCTCTTCGGCGGCCAGAACCCGCAGGTCTTTCGGCAAAAGGGAGTTAAGCGCGGGGACAAAACTTGCGGCCTTTATGCTTTTGATATTCGTGTAAAAATTCGCAACCTGCCCCGCCGCATGAACGCCAGAGTCCGTGCGCCCGCAGCCGGTAAGCCGCACCGGAGCCTTGTGCATCTTCCGCAAAGCTTCTTCTAGAACACCCTGGACAGTCCGCCCCCCCGGCGCCGCCGCCCCCGGCGCACCTTGCCCGGAAGCCCCCTGACGCTGCCAGCCGAAAAAATCGGTTCCGTCGTAGGCAATCGTAAGCTTGATGTTCCTTGGGGCTTCTTCCAAGGCTTCTGCCAAGGCTTCTGCCAAGGCATTTGCCGCCGGCGGCAAACCGCAAGAAGACACAGCCATAAGGCTTATTGCGGAAACTCTTCGGCCAAATTCTTGTTAATTTCGGCGTGAACCTTTTTGGCAAGCTCTAAAAAAGAGCTTGGCCTGTCTTTCGAAGCCTTGCCCATGCCGAAAAGTTTGGAGATTGTCCGCTTTGCATCTTCCAAGGAATTTTTCCGCTGTTCCATATCGTGCGAGGGGCCGTATTTTGCGCGAAGATAGGCGCACATATAAAGCACCCCTTCGTATGAATAATTTTTGTCCGTGTCCGGGCCTAGATTTTTAACAATCGAGAAAATTTCCGTCCCCTCCTGCTCCCGTTGCAGGGCTTCGTTGTAGCAAAACTGGGCTTTTTTGCGGAAAAGCGTGGCCAGCCAGTCGTAGTGCGCCCCGGGATGCTTTTTGTCAAGCTCGTCCAAAAGCCAGGCGCAGCGCAAGGCGGCAATCCCCTGCTTGATCGTGGGGGAAGCGTCCTTTTGGAAGTAATCGTAACACCTAAGAACCAAGTATTGCGAGGCCGCCCCCTCCATAAGCCCCCGGTTATGGCTTTCGCTAAAATCGATACCGGGGAAAATACGCTCGGTTTCGGTTCTCCGCGTTTGCCTGTCCTTTTGCGCGTCCCTTATGCGCTCGCTTGGAATATGGGGAAAATCCGCGTCCGAGGAGGCGTACAGACATTCCGGGCAAACAAAGGCATTGTAAACCAGCGGGAAAAGCTCGCCGTACTTTAACGACGGGTCGTAAAGCCGGTGAAGCTCCTGGGTAAGGCTTCCGGCAATGAGCCTTCCGCCCCCTGTAAGCATCTCTTCTTTGAAGAAATGCGCTTCGCAAACGGGACATTCCGTTTCCTTTTTGGAAATGAACGATACTTTTAATTCGCGATCTTCTGCCATGTACATTCTCCCTTATATACACATGATTTAGCCGGCGCACTTCGCCGGTTCTGTAGCTTCCAGCACTACCATAGCTACGGCATTTTCCCGCTCGTGCGTGAGCGAAATATGAATCTTGTTCGCGCCGTTTTTTACCAGCGCGTCCAAGGCCGCTCCCCTTACCTGCATTTCCGGCTTGCCGTTGGCTTGGTTTGTAACAATAATGTCCTTCAAGGCCATCCCCCTAAAGCCCGTCCCCAGTGCCTTAACAAAGGCTTCCTTGGCGGCAAAACGCGCCGCCAGCGAAGCCGCACGGGAGCGGCAGGCGGCAAGCTCCTCCGGGTGGAAAAACCGCTCCAAAAGCCCGCTGTCGCCCAGCCAGCGTTCCAGCCGCCCCACGCTTACGATGTCCACGCCTATGCCCTTAATCATAATAGGCCACACCCGAACCGCCGCCGGACGGCGCGACCTCCGGCAGCTCAGCCGGTGCGCCATTTGGTGGCGCAACACCGGGCGCAACGGACGGCGCAAACTCCTCGTACAGCCCCCCCGGCGCGGCTTCATCGCCGGCCTCTTGCGGCAGCCCTTCATAAAGCAGGACAGGCTCGGCGGCGGCGACAGGGCGCACAAGCCCCCGGAACTCCGCGCCTTCAACCCCGCGAATAACGACAAAGGGGTCTGTATTGATAATTTCCAGCGAAAGAGTAAAATCATCGTTTCGCCCCTCGATGTCGATAATGCCGGTTTCAAAGGCCGGCACAGCCTCCAAAATGCTCCTTGGGCCTTCGGCGACAACGCTTGCCGGGATTAGGCTGTGGCCGGCGGCCTCAAAGCCGTAAGCCAGCGTCCCGCGAAAGACGGGAACCAAGGGAATGTTGCGGCTTACCCTTTGCTCCAGCCGCAGAACCACCTCGGCAGGCTCCACCGATATTTCCAGCGGCGCACCCCCGGCGGCCGTTCCCGTGCGCCGCACCTGCACGGGAACCCTGTACAAGCCTTCCGCCGTGAAAGCGCTTACATCCAGAAAGGTTTCTATGTCCCCTTCAAAAACGGTGCTAATGATGCCGGCCTCGCCGCGAATGCCCACACGGACAACGCCCGTGTAGCGGCTCGCCGGAACCAACTCCCCGGCTTCCACCAGAAGCGGCGACGGGAAAAAGCGCGTTTCAATCACGCTCATGCGGTGGAAGGTCATAAGCGCGATTGCGGCGGCCACGGCCATCACCTTGGCCGGCCATTTTCGCGTTATTCTGCCAAGCAGTTTTCTCAAGTTCGTTCTATTCAATGCCAATATCCTTTTTTTCGCCCGCGCTCCCGGCCAAATCTTTTTTTTCGCTTTTTTTCCCGCCTGCTTTTTCAAAAAGCTGCTTCAGCTTGCGGGCGACCTCGGCCAAAGACAGGTCGTAGTAAAGTTTTGAATCGTAAGCCAGCGAAATGGCTCCCGTTTCCTCGGACACAACAAGCACGACGGCATCCGACTGCTCGGACATACCAAGACTCGCCCTGTGCCGCGTGCCGAAGTTTTTACGGATATCCTGCTGTTCCGACAGGGGCAAAAAGCACCCGGCGGCGGCAATCTTCCCGTTTTGAATAACAACAGCCCCGTCGTGCATGGGCGTGTCAAATTGAAAAATCGACATAATAAGGGCTGTCGAAATTTCGCCGTTTATCTTTGTCCCGGTTTTCACAATCTCTTTTAGATTGTGGCTCCGGGCAAAAATTACAAGCATACCGCGCCTTTGCTGGGACAAAAGCTCGGCGGCGGTTAAAACCGGTTCAAAGTGCCCAATGTGCGGCTTGGAGTCGAGGCGGAAAAAATCCCCCTGCCCCAGGCTTAAAAAAATCTTGCGCAGTTCCGGCTGGAACACAATCGCCGTGGCGATGATTAAGCCCGGGCCGGCAATCGTGAGCACCCACTGCATGGTTTGCAGCCCCAAAATAAAGGCCAGGCCGTAAACGCCCGCCAGAAAACCCGCCCCTTTCAAAAGCTGGAAAGCCTGCGTTTTGGCCAAAAGCTCGTAGCCCTTGTACAAAAGAAAGGCCAAAAGGCCTATGTCAAGAACCGGGCGTAGAAAATCGTAAAAGGCGTAGGCCTGCTCAAACCACGTCATCGCTGAATCTATCTTACACTAATTGCGAACTTTCAGCAATTCTCTAACGCCAAGATTGCACGACAAATGCATGAAAAGTCAATGAGCTGTGAAATTACTCCCAATTAAACTCACACAAAGGCACAAAGGCACTAAGCACTGATTAGAAAGCCCTGCTTCATTCCTACTTCTTCCTTCCGCTCTTATGTTCGATAATGATGCAAAAGGAAGGCGCGGGCTTACCGTAGCTC
>WRKI01000067.1 GCA_009778155.1 Spirochaetota bacterium | reverse complement strand
GGGGGGGGAGGGGGCGGCACCGGCCGTGCCGTCGGCGGCCGCATCGTCGGCGGCCGCGGTTTCGCCGGCTGAAAAAAAGCCGAGCTTTGGCTCGATAATTGCCCCCCTTGCTTTTTGCCTGTTTCTTGTCGCGCTGATCATTTATTTTATGCCCACTGCCCCTTACGACGTTCATTTAAGGAATATGTACATATCGCTTTTCATGATTGACTTGGGCGGGGAAAATGCGGTTACCGCGATTTACTTGGGCTACCGGATGTTTGACACCCTGCTTGAGGCACTCGTGCTTCTTGTAAGCATTTTGGCCGTTATCCACCTGTCGTGGCACAAGGATTTGGTTGTGCAGACGGGGGAGTTAAGCGAGTTTCGCAGTTCGGAAATCGCCGTGGTTACCATACGCGCAATTTGCCCCATCATCATTCTTGTAAGCATTTACTTGGTTCTGAACGGGCATATATCCCCTGGGGGGGGGTTCCACGGGGGGGTTGTGGCCGCTTCGTTTTTTGTGTGCAGGTACATGATCTATCAAATTCACGACATCCGCATTGACAAGCTGGTCAGTTTGGAAAAGCTCATTTACACCGCAATCGTTCTTGTGGCAATATTTTTTATTTTCATGACAGTGGATATTCCACTGCCAATCTCTATGGTAACCTACATGATGATTATGAACTCGCTTATCGGCTTAAAAGTCGCCTGCGGTTTTTTGATTATTTTTTACCGGTTTATAGTGCTGGAAAGGAGCTAAAAGATGAATATTGACCGGATAATGGAAATGGCGTGCATCATCGTGTTTTTTGTCGGCTTTTACGGGCTTATCGCTAGCAATAACGCCATAAAGTCAATCGCCTCGATTACGGTTATGGAACTGGCGGTTATCATGTTCTTTTTAACATTCGGTTTTTTCCCAGGGATACGCCCGCCTATCGGCCGCTACATTGCGTACTCGCCATACGCCGTGGCCGACCCTTTGCCGCAGGCTCTTATGATAACGGCTATTATCATCGGGATTGCCATCACCGCCATCAATTTGACCATGCTGATTACCCTTGTTAGGCAGTACAAGTCGGCCGACTGGGAAATAATCAGAAAGAAAAGCAGGGAGTAGTTATGCTTTCTTATTTTATAACGGTTCCGACTTTAATCGCGGTTTTTCTGTACATTTTTCCTAACGCAAAGGTTGCGAAATTCCTTACCCTCCTTTGCCAAGCGGGTTTGGTAGCTTTTTCTTCGTGGCTGTTTTTTGAAAGCAGGGGAGGGGAGATTGTCGAAGCCGTGGGCAACTTTGAATGGGTTTTGGGGGTGCTCTTAAAAGCCGACACTCTTTCGGTGGCCTTCCTTTTGCTTTCGTCTTTCACCTTTCTTATCATCACCTTTTACACTTTTAACGGCAGCGCGAGCCGGCTCTTTCTGCTTATGCTTTTTGTCTGGCAGGGGGTGATTAACGGAATTTTTCTTTCCCGCGATTTGTTCAACTTGTTCGTATTAATAGAAGTAAAAACCGTTGTCGCCGCTATTTTGATCATGTACCACAAGGGCAACCGCTCGATTTACGACGGTATGTTGTATCTTATGATAAACACTGCCGCAGTTTTGTTTTACCTTTTCGGCGTGGGCTACATTTACAAAATGACAGGCGTCTTTAACATGGACGCGGCGGCCGACGCAATCGCTTATCTTGACAGATCAGACCTCTTGCTGCCTTTCGCCCTTATCATGATGCCGATTTGTTTGAAGTGCGCGTTGGTTCCTCTTTACAGTTGGTTGCCCCGCGCGCACGGCACGCCGGGGGCTCCCACGGTTGTCTCTGCTATTCTTTCTGGGCTTCACATAAAAACTGCCGTTTATCTTTTTGTCCGTGTAATGGAAATGTTCCCGCAACTGGACGCTTCGTGGTTTTTCCTCATTGTGGGTATTGTTACCGGCATTGTCGGCTTTATGTTCGCGCTGGCGCAGACGGATATTAAGCTGATTCTTGCCTACCACACGGTTTCGCAGATTGGCATGATTATGATAGGGCTTAATCTTGGCGACTATTACGCACATATCGGCGGCCTGTACCATATGTTCAACCATGCGCTGTTTAAGTCCGCCTTGTTTTTATGCGCGGGGTTGATTTCACACACTTACCACACTCGCGACATTTACAAAATATCGGGGGTTCTGCGGCGTATGCCTTTTGTGGGGGTGGCGACGCTTATGGCCGCGATGGGTATTACCGGCACGCCTATTTTTAACGGGAGTATTTCCAAGTATTTTATCGGGGCTAATGCCGATCCTTTTATAAACGGCGCGCTAATTTTTATCAACTTGGGCACGATTGTGTCGTTCATAAAGTTTTCGTCAATGCTTTTCGGCGCGGATAAAGGGCATAGCGGCGAGGAGTACAAGTATCACGGCGACATGAAGGTTGACGGTTTCAAACAAATTGCCGTTCTTGTTCTTGGCACGCTCTGTCTTATCGGCGGTTTTTTCGGGGAGGCTTTCATTTACGTTTTGCTTCATGTCCAGGTCGGCGTTGACACGATGGGTTATATCGAAAAATCCCTTATTTTCCTTGGAAGCGCGGTGGCCGGCTTTTTCCTTTACAAGTATTTCGTGAAAAAAAGCAGGCTTTTTGTAATACTGCGCGGCTTTGAAATTGGCTTCAGGGGGATGTGTATTCTAATGGGCGTGTTCTTCGCCGTAATGCTTCTGTCGCTGGCCTTCGTAGGGTAAGGAACAAGAGCAAGCACGGAGGGATGGCAAGGCTTGCCAGCCCTCTGTGGTGAAAATTTCTTCCCGTTAGCTGAACTTTGCAAGCTCCGCCCGCACGCTTTCGGCAAGCTCGCAGGCGGCGTTGCCGGCGGCCGCCATTCGCGGGTCTTTTTCGCCCCGGCGTTTTATCTCGATCTGTCCCTGGGCAAGGCCCTTGTCGCCGATCACCGCCCGCCAGGGGATGCCCAAAAGGTCTGCGTCGTTGAACTTAACCCCTGGGCGCTCGTTACGATCGTCTAACAATACCTCGATGCCGCAGGCGGCAAGCTCTGCGGCAAGACTGTCGGCCGCCTGTTTTACCGCGCCGTCGTACTTCACAGGGATTATGATAACGTGATAGGGCGCAACCGACACAGGCCAGAGAATGCCGGCATCGTCGTGGTGTTCCTCGATGACCGAAGCCAAGGTGCGGTCTATGCCCACCCCGTAACAGCCCATGATTGGAACCTGCGCTTTGCCGTTTTCGTCCAAGTAGCCGACCTTCATTGAGCGCGTGTATTTGCCGCCCAGCTTGAAGATGTGCCCAAGCTCGTTGCCCATTTTCGCGTAAAGCTCGCCCCGGCAGGCGGCGCAACGGTCGCCGGCCTTTACCGTGCGAATGTCCTCGATGCGCCACGCTTGGAAGTCCCGCCCGTAGGCGACATTTTTGAAGTGCTTGTCTTTTTCCAATGCGCCGGTAACCGCGCAGTTTAAGGCCGTTACGCTTGTGTCTATAATGAGGGGCAGGCCGTCCAAGCCCACCGTCCCGATAAAGCCCACCGGCGCGCCGACTATGCGCGTAACGTCAGCGTCTGCGGCCAGCCGGACATCGCTTGCCTTTAACACGGCGGCAAGTTTTACCTCGTTCACGTCAAGGTCGCCGCGAATGGCCACGGCGAAAAAGGCCTGCGGGTAGACATCGCCGCCGGCTCCTTTTTTCCGCTGGAGCTTCGAGCCGCCGGGGGCGGCCGAAAGGTCTAGCTCCACATTTGCCGCCTCGTATACCAGCACCTTGATAAAACTCATCGCGCTCATCCCCATAAAATCACACAAGGCATCGATAGTCTTTACATCCGGGGTGTCGATTTTTTCGACAGGCGGGGTCGCGGCCGCCGCCTCCTTTGCCGCTTGCAGGGGAAGCTCCCCCCCCTCCAAGTACGCGCCTTGCGGCTGGCTCCCCCCCCCGCTTTGAAAGAGAGC
>WRKI01000066.1 GCA_009778155.1 Spirochaetota bacterium | reverse complement strand
TGCTTTCCGAACCCTCCTTCGGATAAGTATATTTGGGTTAGGTTTTTATTTTGAGGCATGGTTCCTTTTGGGTTAGATTAATTTTGAGGCAATTCGCAGGCTTGACAAGGGGGCTTGCCTTCGTTACAGTAAAGCCTGCGGTTCAATCCGGCACAAGCTGGCTTCGCCCGTCTCCAATGCAGTAAAGGGGCTTGGGGGGCTGGGCTTCAAAAGTTGAAACATGGATAAGGAAAAAAGGACGAATTAAATGAAAGATGTAATTGGCGGGGTTTGCGCTCCGAAAGGTTTTAAGGCCTGGGGTTTGCACTGCGGGATTAAGGCCGACAGCGAAAAAAAGGATTTGGCTCTGATTTTCTCGGAAAAAATTTGCAACGCGGCCGGGATGTTTACGACAAACAGAATGAAGGGCGCAAGCGTTCTTGTAAGCCAAGAAAGCCTTGCCGACGGGAAACTGCACGCGATTATTGCCAACTCCGGCAACGCCAATGCCTGCACCGGGCAGGCAGGGCTGGATGCGGCGCGTGGCATGGCCGAGCTTGCCGCCCGCGAAACGGGAGTAAACCCCGCCGATGTCGCAGTCGCTTCCACCGGGCCTATCGGCGTTCCCCTGCCCATGGAGCCGATTCAGAACTTTGTCAAGCCGCTTGCCGAAAACCTTATTGCCGGCAAAGAGGGGCACGATGCGGCTCTGGAAGCGATCATGACCAGCGACGGCCGCGCGAAGGAAGTGTCCGTGGAGATCGAAATTGACGGCAAGCCGGTGCGCATTGGCGGCATGGTCAAGGGCGGGAAGATGCTGCACCCAAACATGGCGACCCTGCTTTGTTTTCTTACCACCGATGCCAAAATATCGCCGCAGGCCTTGGAAAGATGCCTGCGCCCGGCGGTGCAGAACTCGTTCAACCGGCTCACCGTGGACGGCGACACTTCCCCCAACGACACTGTCATTATCATGGCAAACGGCGAGGCGGGCAATTCCGCCATTACCGCCTTCAGCGATGAAATCGAGGTTTTTTCCAAGGCTCTGGAGGCTGTCTGCATCCTGCTTGCCAAGGCCGCCGCCCGCGACGGGGACGGCGCGACAAAGCTGATCAGCGTAACGGTAGCGGGTGCGCCCAACGATGATATTGCGGCGAACTTCGCCCGGACTGTGGCGGCCTCGAATCTTGTAAAATCGGCATTTTTCAGCGCGGGGGCAAGCTGGGCGCGCGCCCTTTGCGCCGCAGGTTATGCGGGCGACTTCGAGGCGGAAAAAACCAGCCTGCGTTTCCAAAGCCGCGCCGGCTCAATCGAGCCTTTCAAAAACGGCTCTCCGGCGGCCTTTTGCGAAAAAGAAGCGAAGGAAATTTTTCTGGAGGAAGAGGTCGAGATTATTATCGATCTTGGCGGGGGTTTCGGCAAGGCTACGGCCTGGGGTTGCAATTTGACCCTTGACTATATCAGCATGAACGGGGCGCCGCCCGGATATTCAGGGAGCAGATAACAGGACTATGCGTAAAAAAGCTGCGATTACCGCCCTTTTAATTTTCGCGCTGGCCTTAGCGCCCTCTCCCGCCCGCGCCCAGGGGGGGGAAAATCTCACTCTTAGCATCGCTCTTTTGGGGCCGGGAACGGAGCTTTTTTTCTGGTGGGGGCATATCTCCCTTTTGGTCGAAGATTCGCTGACTGGCCGGGCGACCTTTTTCGACTACGGGATTTTTTCCTTTGAAACCGAAAACTTTTTTACCAACTTTGCGATGGGCAGGCTGATTTTCAGCACCGGCTCCTTTGACGCGAATATGTATGTCCACAGCTACATTATGTCGAACCGGGATGTCATTTTTTTTAACCTTGATCTTCCCCCGCAGACGCGCCTTGAAATATACGAGTTCGTGCAAAACAGCGTTCTGCCGGAAAACAGGTATTATTACTACCACCATTTTTTCGACAATTGTTCGACAAGGCTTAGGGATATTATTGACATTGCCACTGGCGGCCAGTTCCGCGAGCAGTTCGGGGAGGCTCCCAGTCGTTTTACGCTGCGACAGCACGTCCGCCGGCACACTTGGTTTTCGCCCTTTTTCGACTGGCTTTTGAACTTTTTGATGGGGCAGCGCATTGACACGCCCATTACGGTTTGGGATGATATGTTCCTGCCTTCCGAGCTTGCCCGGCGGATTCAAGAGTTTTACTATACTGACAGCGAGGGCAACCGCCGCCAGCTGGTTTCGGGAACCGAGGTGATTTTTTTGGCCAGCGACCGCCCGGAGGTTCTGGAGGACGCGCCTGTGCAGTGGCCGCGCAAGCTGGTTTTTAGCCTTTGCGTTTCGGCTTTGGTTTTGCTCTTTTCCTTTTTGCAGGCGCGGAAAAAACGCATTGGCCGGGTTTTGCTGGGGGCAACTTACAGCGCGGCCGGCTTTGTTTTTGGCTCGGCGGGCCTG
Organism: Spirochaetota bacterium; assembly: GCA_009778155.1. Classification (GTDB taxonomy): domain Bacteria; phylum Spirochaetota; class Spirochaetia; order Treponematales; family Breznakiellaceae; genus WQXQ01. The sequence continues at coordinate 1,504 of WRKI01000066.1, read as the reverse complement.
CTTTTGTATTTTATGGCGATTTTTACCGACCACGACTACACTTTTGACAATATCAATATGCTTTTCGGAACGCCGCTTTTGCTTGCGGCCATTCCCCTTGGCATTCGCTATGCGCGTTCAAAAGACCTTTCCGCGAAAAAGTTTTTGAAAACGTCTTTTTACCTTCGCGCCCTGTGGCTTCTTTGCGCGCTTGGCGTGATCGCTTCCATGCTGATAAAACTTTTGCCGCAGTTTTGGCAGGACAACCTGCCGGACCAAATGCTCATGCTCCCCCTTGCCTTAGCCTTCGCCCTGCACCCGGCCGGCCTTAAAAAGCTGCTTGCAGGCCGCAAAAAATATCTCAAACGCAAGTAGCCGGGGGCGCGTCGAATTTTAGCCTCACACAAAGGCACATCGAACCTACGGTTCGCGGCACAAAGGACAGATTAGAAAGCTCTGTGCATCATTCTTGTCTCCCCTTTTTATGCTTTATGCTTTATAATGAGGCAGGAGGAGACGCGGCTTATCATAGTTCTGCCCTAACCTCCTAACCTTTGTGCCTTTGTGCCTTTGTGCCTCCGTGCCTTTGTGTGAGAAATTCCGACTCTTCCTCCGCGCCTCCGTGCCTTTGTGTGAGCAAAACGGAGGCCGGCGGCACTTGTTTTTTTCTCCGGGTTATGGCAGAATCTGAAAAATAATAAAAGGAGGCTGTGGCCAAGGCCATGATGAAAAAAACCGTTGTTTTAGTTGATGACAACACAATATTCCTTAAACTTGGGGAAAAAATCCTGTCGGAAGATTACATCGTCGTAACCGCATGGTCGGCAGTGAAGCTTTTTGAAGTTTTGGAAAGCGTCAAACCTGCCGTGATTATTCTGGATGTTTATATGCCAAAAATGGACGGCTTTGAAACCCTGGAAATTCTAAAGGCGAACCCCGCGACAAAGGACATTCCGGTAATTTTCCTTACCGGAATTGTGGAGCCAAAAGAAGAGTCAAAAGGCCGTTCTTTAGGGGCTGTGGACTATATTACAAAGCCATTCAACCCCAAGGAACTTGTCGCCAGCATAGAAAGAGCGACCGCCGGCGAAAAAGCAAGCCAGAGCGAAGAAGATCAGCATCCCGAAGAAGAGCAACAGCCCTGACCTCGTCCGCCCTACCTGTCCCTGTCGGGCTTTTTCCTGACGATCACCCTTTTGCCCCCGCCCGGTTTGCCGCCCCCCGGTTTGCCGCCGCCGGGGCCGCGCCCTCTAGGCGGTTTGTCCGGGGAGCCGCGCCTGAAGCTCTTGCCGTCCGGGCTGGTTTCAAAAGGCTTGAAACGTTTTCCAGAGCCGCCCCTTGGCGCGTCCCCGAAGGGCCTCGGCCGGCCGCGCGGCGCATCGTCAAAAGACCTCGGCCGGCCGCGTGGCGCGTCATCGAAAGACCTTGGCCGGCCGCGTGGCGCATCGTCGAAAGACCTTGGCCGGCCGCGTGGCGCGTCGTCGAATGACCTTGGCCGGCTGCGTGGCGCGTCGTCGAAGGACCT
>WRKI01000065.1 GCA_009778155.1 Spirochaetota bacterium | reverse complement strand
ATGAGAGAGAGAGAGAGAGAGAGAGAGAGAGAGAGAGAGAGAGAGAGAGAGTCGGCGGAATTATACGAATCTAAAGGGGAAAATCGTATTTTAGAGAAAATTCCCTGTTTAAAAACGGTTCCGCACATCCTGTATATAACCATAGCAGAAAAAGCAGAACCTGTCAAGCGGCAGTTTGCAAATTTGCAGACTATTTTTGACAATTTCCTGCAAAAAAAATCCGGGGGAAGCTCCGCGCTTTTGTCAATCATCGATTTCCTCGTTGTAAAGCCACACAGCGCCGCGTTCCGCGCTGGTCACTCCCTTTCTGTAGGCAGACAGCACCCCTTTCAAAGGACGGACAGGCCGCTTCCAGTTTTTCTGCCGGGTTTTAAGCTCTTCCTCCGGGACATGAAGGGTGAGCGTTTTTGCGTCTATGTCGATCTCGATAATGTCGCCGTTTTCTACCAGCGCCAAAAGCCCGCCGTCCCAGGCCTCCGGGGTTACGTGCCCGATGCAGGGGCCGCGTGTCGCGCCGGAAAAACGGCCGTCCGTAACCATAGCGACCGATGTATGCAAGCCCATTCCAACCAGCATAGCGGCGGGGATGGACAGCTCCCTCATGCCAGGCCCTCCTTTGGGGCCTTCGTAGCGGATGACCAGTACGGAGCCGGGCGCAACGTTGGCACTCAGCAGATGATCCCGCACCGCTTCTTCCGAATCGAAAACGACTGCCGGGCCTTTGTGTCGGAACATCGACGGTTCAACGGCGCTTTTTTTTACAACCGAGCCGTTGGGCGACAGGTTGCCTTTCAAGATTCCAAAACAGCCGTCCGGGTGCAGGGGTTTTTCCAGCGAGTGGATAACCTCCCGGTCTATGGGATACGAAAAGCCGCTTACGGCATCTTTTAGGGTTTTATCTTGAGCGGCCAAAAAGACGTTTTCGTGCAAATGGGGCAAAATCGTGGAAAGCACGCCCAAAACGCCGCCGGCCTTATGGAAATCGTGGATGTTGTGCTTTGCCGAAGGCTTAAACTTGGCGATAACGGGAATCGACTGCTGTATCTCGTCCAGCTTGTCAATATCGATGTCCAGCCCCATTACCCGGCAGAGCGCGAGCAGATGAAGCACCGCGTTGGTCGAGCCGCCGGTCGCCGAGATAAAGCGTATGCCGTTTTCTATCATCGAGCGGTCGATAAAATGCGAAAAGGGCGTTTTGTCGTTGACAAGGCTGACGATCCGCTCCCCGACATCCCGCGCCTGGCGGGCCTTTTCGCCGTCGCAGAAAAGCATGGTGCTCGAGCCGAAGGGGGCAAGGCCCGTGGCCTCCAAAAAAGCGCCCATCGTGTTGGCCGTTCCGTACATGGAGCAGGTTCCGGCGGAAAAGCACATATTCGTTTGCCAGCGGTCGAAGGTTTCCCGGTCTATGCGGCCGTTTTTGTACTGGCCTATCGCTTCTTTAAGGTCGGACGTGCAGTAAACCTCGCCGCCTTCATGGTAGGGGAGCATTGACCCGGCGGTCAAAAACAGGCAGGGCATATCCAAGTGCGCCGCCGCCATAAGCATACCGGGTATGATTTTGTCGCAGGAACACAGGAACACAAGGCCGTCAAAACCGTGCGCCTTGATCATGGCCTCCGCCGAGGCCGCGATTAAGTCCCGCTGGGGCAGTATGTAGTGCATCCCGCTCCCCTGAGCTATGCCGTCGCAGGGGCCGGGAACCCCGAACTCGGCGGGGGCCCCTCCTGCGGCCCAAACGCCTTCTTTGACATAGGCCGCAAGCTCGCGCAGGGGTTTGTGTCCCGGATTGACATCGTTCCAAGAATTCACGATCCCGATTACCGGCTTGGCGATGTCTTTTTTTCTGTAGCCGACCGAACTCATTAGCCCTACATAGTAGGCCTCTGTGATGTTCCGGCTGTCGCCTCTTTTTTCCATAATAGCCTCCGTTTTGCAAAAAATGATTTGCGGCAACTGGCGAAAGCGCCGGCGCGTCAACCTACGGGCTTTTACGCCTTGCCGTCTTTGTGCCACTATAAAGCGAAAAGCTGGAAAAGCGCAAGTGTTCTACGCTTGAAAAGCCTTGAAAAAAGGGGTATTATGGCAGGATTGATGTTTGACGGCAGGGGCAAATAGGGAACCGCTGATTAACTCGACGCTAATCAGCGGTTTCCCGCGTTTTTGGAGGAAATTTGAAAAAGGGGCTTTTTTTTACAGTCCTGTTATTGGGAATGATGACAACCAGTTACGCTCAGGCAAATCCGGCAAGCGCGGCGGCGTTTCGAGACCGGGGAACCGCCGCCGCCGCTCTCGGCGACTTCGAGGCGGCCATTGCGTATTTTACCGAAGCGATAAGGCTTGAGCCGGATAACGCTTCCGCATTTAGAGAACGGGGCAGCGCGCACCGCAACGCCGGCGATCTTGACCGGGCAATGGCGGATTTAAACGAGGCGATCAGGCTTGCGCCTGATTACGCCTGGGCCTTCAGCGTTAGGGGCAACGTGCATTTCAACGCCGGCGATCTTGCCCGCGCCTTGGCCGACTACAACGAGGCGATAAGGCTAGAGCCGAATTATCCCATTGCATTGAGCAACCGGGGCTTTTTGCATTTATACACCGACGATCTTGCCAGCGCCTTGGCGGATTTTAACGAGGCGCTTAGGATAGACCCCGATGCTTATATGGCATTAAGAAACCGAAGCGTCCTGCATTTCATTATGGGCGATCTTGACCGGGCAATAGCTGATTTAAACGAGATGCTTAGGATAGACCCTAATGATCATACGGCATTAAGAAGCCGAGGTTACCTGCATTTCAGTATGGGCGATTTTGACCAGGCGGTAGCGGATTTGACAGATGTGCTGCGGGTTGCTCCGAATGACGCTTTGGCATTCAACGCCCGGGGCCAAGCGCATTTCAGCATGGGCGATTTTTCCGGCGCCTTGGCGGATTTTAACGAGGCGCTCAGGATAGCCCCCGATGCTCATTGGGGATTAAGAAACCGGGGCCTTTTGCATTTATACACCGGCGATTTTGCCTGCGCCTTGGCGGATTTTAACGAGGCGCTTAGGATAGCCCCCAATGATCATTTGGCATTCAACGCCCGTGGCGAAGCGCACTTCAACATGGGAAACTGGGAGCAGGCCATTGCCGATTTTGAAGCCGCGCTGCGTCTTAATCCGGATAATGCCGATGCAGTGCATTGGCTAGAAGAGGCCCGCAGAAACAGCGGCCAGTAATTGCTTTTCCGCCGCTTCCGCCGCACAACCCCGACCGCCCTGCCGAGGTTACCCGGCGGGGGGACATTTACGGCTTTCGATTAGGTTTTTTATCGCCCAAAAGCTTTTTTCGCTTATGACGTGTTCCATTTTGCAGGCATCTTGAATGGCTGTTTTTCTGTCGACACCCAAGGAAACAAGCCAGTCGGAAATGGCAACGTGCCTTTCGTAAATAGAATCGGCAATTTGCCGGCCTTCTTCCGTAAGCCTTATGAACCCCTCGTCGTCTATCACAATGAGGCTTTTTTCGCGCAGATTTTTCATGGCGATACTTACACTGGGCTTGCTGTATTCAAGCTCGTTGGCTATGTCAATAGACCGGACACGGTCGTTTTTTAAGCCCAGCACGAGGATAGTTTCAAGATAATTCTCCATAGACTCGCGTGTTTTCAATGTTTTGTCCCCTAAAGTAAAGTCCACTGTTTTATTATAGCAGGAAACCTGCCGCAACGCAAGCCCTCGCGTCGCCAGCCCAGCAATTCTACATTTACTCTTTTTGATTACCACTCCCCCTCAAATTTCTCACGTAAAGAGGCAAAAATTGCAAAGATAGGGACAGAGATGATAAATTCTTCGCTTTTTTATCGATGAAATTCGGATGATAACTCAATTATTTGCCAAGACAGCGTGGAATTTGTTTGAGTAAAGGATACTTTGAT
>WRKI01000064.1 GCA_009778155.1 Spirochaetota bacterium | reverse complement strand
AATCAGTGTTTCCCTCTGTATTTGCTCATTTCATTGCGCAAAATACGGGTAAGAAGCAATGATTAAATCCTCGATGGGATTTAATCATTGCTTCCCTCAGCCGGCGTCTTGCTTTTTCCGCCCTTTCGCATTATGCTTTCCTTATGGTTCTGGAGGGCAGGGCGATGAAGGTTTTGGTTACAGGTTTCGAGCCTTTTGGCGGCGACAAGATAAACCCCGCTTACGAGGCGGTCAAGCTTCTGCCGGCGCAGGTGGCGGGCGCGGATGTTCTAAAAGAGGAGCTTCCCACCGTATACGGCAAATGCGCCAATGTCTTGGAGGCGGCTGTCCAAAGGCACGCCCCCGACATTGTGATCTGCGTGGGGCAGGCCGGGGGCCGCTCGGTCATTTCAATTGAAAAAGTCGCGATAAATTTGGCCGAGGCCAGAATCCCCGACAATGACGGCCAGCAGCCTTCCGACAAGCCGGTAATCGAAGGCGGACCTGCGGCTTATTTTTCAAGCCTGCCTGTCAAGGCTATGGTGAAAAAGATCAAAGAGCGCGGCATTCCTTCCAGCGTCTCTTACTCTGCCGGCACCTTTGTCTGCAACGACATTATGTACAGGCTCCTGCACATGATAGAACGCAAATACCCCGGTATGCGCGGCGGCTTTATCCATGTGCCTTTTGAAGTCTCGCAAGTTACAGACAGGCCGGACGGCACGCCCAGTATGTCCGTCCAAACCATAGCCGCAGGCTTGGAATGCGCCATAGAAGCGGCCGTTACGCACGAGCAGGACATTCAAGGCGCAGCCGGCGAAACCCATTAGGTTCCGCCCAAGGCTCGGCGGTCAGGCTTGGGCGATCCCCCCCCGCCCCCCCCACGGCCTTACTTTTCCGCCCGCTCAAACAGTGCTGAACCGCTGCATCTCCTCTTTAAGCGCTTCTATATTGCCCTTGTTTTCCAAACCCATGTCGTTTATCTTATCTATGGCGGTATTTATCTGGCCAACACGCCGCGCCATTTCTTCCATCCCGCCCGCCGACTCGCCGCTAAGCTTCATTAAAACACCCGCTTCGCTGGCCAAAGACTTGCCGGCCTCCGTCATATCATTGGAACCTTTTTTCACAAACCCCGTTATGTCATTAAGATGACCAATCGATTCAAGAATCTGGCGGCCGCCAGCTTCCTGCTCCTGCATCGCGTGCAAAATAGTCTGCTCGTGCTGGGAAACAGTTTTTACCCCCGTGTCTATCGCAGCAAAACGCGACAGAACCTCGTCGGACGACTTGGTAATGTTGTCTATCGAGGCCTTTATTTTTTTCAACATCGTAGAAGTTGTCTTAGATTGTTCGCTGGACGATTCCGCCAGCTTGCGAATCTCGTCGGCAACCACGGCAAAACCCTTGCCCGATTCCCCGGCATGAGCGGCCTCTATAGCGGCATTCATTGAAAGAAGATTAGTCTGGCTGGCAATACTGTTCATCACATGATTTATTTCCATAAGCCCCTCAGAATCCCTTGCGATTTCTTGGACAGCCGTTGATACCGATTCAACCCCCGCCCGGCCGTTTTCCGATGCTTCCGCCAGCTCCTGGACACTTTTGCTGTTTTGCACAAGAGTCTCCGTAACAGAACGAATGTTGGCGGTCATCTCCTCTATAGCCGATGAAGAGCGGCCTACGCTTTCTGCTTGCTCTTCTATCGATCTGTTTAACTTTTCGATACTCTCGCTTATAAGATCGACAGCCCGGTTCGCTTCCCCGGCACCCTTTTCCGTTTTCGCAACAAGAGCTTTCACGTTGTCTATATTTACAGATATTTCATGCGTGGCGGCGGCAGTTTCGGATATGTTTAATGAAAGCCTATCCCCCATGCCGGCCAAGGATTCCGCTTTGTTTTTTATCACACTCACAAGCGTTCCAATGCTTTCAAAAGTTTTGTTAAAAAACCCCGCAACAGCACCCGTTTCATTTTTGTTCATTATGTTGATACGTTTGCCCAGATGCGTCCTGCCGTCTTTTACCACGTTTTGAAGCACCCCGGTTATTGAAAGAAGAGGGCGCACGATAAATACACGATTAAAGATAAAGTTTAAGACCGCCATTAAAAGCACCAAGGCTAGAGAGAAAGATGATACGATTACGGCGGTTGTCTGCCGGGCAGTCGCCTCGCGCATTTCTCTTTCTTTACGCTCGTGAACCATACCCTCGAACCTGTTCATGGGAGCCATGATTCTGTAAACCTCGGCGTAGTAGAGATCGCTGAAGACAAGACTAACAGCCAAATCCATGTCCGGCTCCCCTTGGATAGTGAACTGGCCTTGGGCATCTTGGAAAAACCCTCTTACAGCGTTCATCGCCTCGACTTCCAGCGCGACAAGCGCGTTAGAAAGAGCGTTAGCCTGTTCGACAAGACTAAATTCTTCGTCTGTGATGCCGTATTCTCGAAGCAATTCCAGCAAAACCCGCCTTTCCCCAGGGGCGACAATGGCATTTGCCGGCCGCGGCTCCTGCCCGCCGCGCACTGCAAGCACCATAAAGTATGCCTGCGCCGCCTCTTCGCGGCCGGTTACCGCGTATTCCCGGATTAAACTGGTAAGAGCCTCCGAGCTTCCCCTTAGTTCGCTGACAAGCATATAACTGAAAAAGCGGTTGTTTGCCACTCTTTCAAAGTCTGCGATTCTTTGCGTCAGGAAAAAAAGCGAGACGGCTTTTAATATAATTGCCACAACGGTAACAAAATTGATAGCCAGCGAAGCGTTTTTAATTGTCATATCTGCCTCCTTAAATAATACAGAACTTAACAGCCATTATCGAGACATACAGATTGATAAATGAATTTGCGCATCTCCCTATCGATAGGGGGGGGAGGGGGGGCAAAACCATTGTTTCATATTGGAGCCTCATTTTTCTACATTTGGTTACAACCAATCCGTTATAAGAATAATACATCCGGGACACCTTGTCAAGAGGCTTCGGCAAAATTTTTGCATTTTTTGCAACCCCGAAAAAACCTGGCCGGCAGGGCTTCCCCCAGCAAACGGGGGCGCAAATCAAACCTCCGTGCCGCATTCCACTCCCCAGCCTTACCTTTCCCGCCGTTTTCCGCTATAATTTACCGGCATGGACACTCGCGAAAATCTAGAAAAAATCCTCGAAAGCGGCGACTTCGCGCCCAACATCGTGTTGAACCGCCTGCTCCCGGCGCAGGAAGGCATTTTCGCCGACTTCCCGGCGGGGCTGGACGGGCGGCTTGTGCAAATGCTCAAAACCCGGGGGATAGAGCGGCTTTACACGCACCAGCGGGAAGTTTACACCCATGCGGCGCGGGGGAAAAACGTCATGGTCGTAACACCCACCGCCTCTGGGAAAACACTTTGTTACAACCTGCCCTGCCTTCAGGAACTTTTAACCGATGAAAAAGCCCGCTGCCTGTACCTGTTTCCGACAAAGGCGCTCTCCCAAGATCAGCAGGCCGAACTCAACGCGCTATCCGGTGAAGGTCGCGACCTTAAACTGAAAATCGCCACTTATGACGGCGACACGCCGGAGAGCCTGCGCTTTTCGGCGCGGGACAGCGGGCGCATCATCATATCCAACCCCGATATGCTCCATGCCGGAATACTGCCCAACCACACAAAGTGGGTAAAGTTTTTTTCCCGGCTCAAGTTCGTCGTCATAGACGAAGCCCACGCCTACAGGGGAGTTGTCGGCAGCCATGTCGCAAACGTAATCCGCCGCCTGCGCCGCATAGCCGCCTTTTACGGAGCCACCCCCCGGTTCATCCTGTGTTCGGCGACAATCGCCAACCCGAAGGAACTGGGCGAGGCGCTGATCGGCGGGGAGCTTGAGCTAGTCGATAAAAACGGCTCCCCGAGCGGCGAAAAACGCATCATCCTGTACAACCCGCCGTTAGTTGACACGGTGCA
>WRKI01000063.1 GCA_009778155.1 Spirochaetota bacterium | reverse complement strand
TTCTTAGGACGGTGAACAATGTCCTTGTTTCGTCCGGCAGCCCCTTGCGGCTTGCCGCCGATCTGCCCATGCCAAGGGGAAGGTCGGCTCCCTTGGGCTTTTGGTACTCGATGGCGGGGACTGCCGACACCATGTTCGTCTTCGCTTTTTTCCAAGACGGCGCTCTTATCCCCAGCGCGGCGATACTTTCCCCGGCGGGGGAGGTGCGGGAGATAATCCCATTGAGCCTTCATGCCGGCGCTGTTTTTTCAAACATACCGCCGAGCGTTATTCAAATGTATTCAAGGCGCATAGAGGCGGCTTTCCGTAGTGAAAGGACTTGGCGCTTGGGGCAGGCCGCCGGCGGCGGGGCTTTGGCCGTAAATCAAAACTTTTAAGGGGCGGGAATGAGTTTCAAAAACCAAAGTATATTTTGGGGCGACCGCTCCCCTCTGGGCGGGCTTTGCGGGATAAGCCTTTTGGTCATGGCCTCTGGCCGGCTCGCCTGGGCTGTGTCGGTCGCGCTGTCGCTTTTTTTCGTCTATGTTTTGTCGGTAACGCTTTTTGTTTTTCTGGCATCGCCCATGTGCAAAAAGTTTTTCCCGGAGGCCGGCAGGGCGCACATCTTCACCTGCCTGTGTTACCTCTTCGGGGGCGTTTACCTCTTGCTTTTGTGGCTAATCTCGCCGCTTGCCGCAATGGAGGTCTTTTTCCCCGTTTTGCTCGTCCCGCTTTTTTGCGGCGAATCGGGCATTTTAAGCCGCTGTCTGCCGCAGGAGGATGAAAGAGACTGTCGGGGGGTGCCTACCGGGCCCGGGCTTGCCGTCGTTTTGCGGGGTGCCTTTGCAAAGTCGGCGGGCGAGGCCTGGGTTCTGGCGCTTTTGCTGGTCTTGGTTTCCCTGGTGCGGGAGCCGTTGGCCTACTTCTCCCTGTCCTTCCCCAGCCCTTCCGCCGGCATGGTAACTGTGTTCTCGTTCAACTACGGGCTTCTTTTCCCCATGCGCATATTTGCAAGCTCTGCCGGCGCGCTCTTGCTTTTGGGCTACTTGGCCGGGGCTTACCAGCAGATTAAAAGAAAAATTCTGCCCGGTGGAGGTATAGAATGAGCGGCGCGATTGCTGTCCTTGTGTTTTTTTCCGGCTTTTCGGCCAACCTGCTCTTGCAATGCGCCCTTGGGATCAAGGGTGTCGCCCTGAACGAGGAGTTTCGCATACATACCACGCTGGTAAAGCTGGGCATTGTTTTTACCGCAGCGATGCTTCTCTGGATAGTCTTCGACTTTCTGCTTTTTTTCCTGCCGGCACCCCTGACGCTCTATGTGCTTGTCTTTCCGGTCGGCGCGCTGGCATTCGACGGCCTTGACTTTCTTTTGTACCGCGTCGTCTTGAAAAAAGAAATCGCGAAAGACAGCTATGTGGATTTTTGCGGGGGGATTACGGCGGCGGTGCTTTTTATCTGCCTTAATGCGGCGAACAACATTATCGGAGCCTTCGCCCTTTCTTTAGGCTTTGCCAGCGGCATTCTTTTGTCCGTAATGATCCTGCGCGAAATAAGACGCCGGGCAGCTCTGGAAGCGGTGCCGGTTTTCCTGCGCGGCAACCCGCTTTTGCTAATTTCGATGGGGCTTTTGTCCATGGTTTTTTATGCGGCATCCCTTATGCTCTTCCGGATTTCCGGGGGCTAAATGGCAGTTGCGCCACGGATTAACCTTATTATCGGCTCTCACGCCCATGTCCCGCCGGGGGCGGCCAAGGAGGAGTTTGAAGCGGCCTACGACAAAAGGCTCAAGCCCTTCGCCTCCAGCCTGTACAAGCACCCCAAGATCAACGCGGTTTTGCATTATTCCGGCCCCCTGCTCAACTGGATAGAGCGCACTCACCCGGAGTTCATCATGCTGATCGAAGAGATGGTAAGCAGAAAGCAGGCCGAAATTATGGGCGGCGGTTTTTACGAGCCGATGTTTCCGCTTATCCCGGTGCAGGACAGAATCGACCAAATCGAATTTATGACAACCTATCTGCGCCGTCATTTTGGCAAACGGCCTGCCGGCTGCTGGCTGCCCGCCTTTGCCTGGGAGCAGCAGCTTGTCTCCGCCCTTGCGGCAAGCGGGATGAATTACACCTTCCTGTCCCAAAGACAGTTTGAAAAGGCCGGCATTCGCGGCGGCGGTCTTGCTCGTCCCTGCCTTAGCGAGGACATGGGCAAGCTGGTAACGGTTTTTCCTGTTTCCAGTTTTCTGGAACGCGAGCTTGCCGCGAAAAGCGTGTCCGCCGTTTTTGACGCGCTGAAAAACGACAGCGCGTTTTGGCCGGATGAGGCCGCCGGCGTGGCTGCGGGCGCGGAGGCGACGGTCTCGGTTTTCCCGGAAAGCGCCCCGCTGTGCGGCGAAAGCGAGTCGGCCGAATCGGCATGGAATCGTTTTTTTGAAGAGCTTTCGCTTTGCGAAGAGCTTGTCGTCCCCGTTCTGCCGGGCAAGCTGGCCAAGGGTTTGAAGGGGCTTAAAAAGGCGAGTTTTCCCAATTCTTCGGGGCTGGAAAGCGGCTATCTGCCCAGAAACTTTATAATCGAGAATGCCGGCTCTGGCGGGGTTTACGCCAAAATGATGTTTATCAACGCGCTTATAACGCAAATTAAGGGCGACAAGTCCCGGAAAAGGAGCGCGAGGGAAGAATTGTGGAAGTCGCAGGATTCGGCGATTTTTACCCCTTTTTGCGAGGAGGGCAAGAGGCACGAGCTTATAAAAACGGCCTACCACTCCCTGTTAAGCGCGGAGCGGCTTTCCCGCGAAAGGGGCAAGTTCGAGCCTTCGCTTATCCAGCACGATTTTGATCTTGACGGCTCCAGCGAGTATCTTTTTCAAGACAAAAAGCTCAACTGTTACATTCAGCTTACCGGCGCGGGCATTTTCGAGCTTGACTATATGCCCAAGGCTTGGAATTATCTGGCCTGCGGCTGCGACAGCGAGGGCTTACGGCGCACGGCTTTTGCCGACATTTTCCTGCCGAAGGATGCGGCCGGGGGTTTTGAAAAGGGGCTTCCGGAGGGCGCGCGCGCCTGCTTTAGGGAGCAGTACGAGGCGGCGAGCAAGGCCGGCGGCAAGGCGGTGTTCCGGCTGAAGGCTGTGCAGAGCCATCCCTTGGGTGCGCTTTCCATAACCAAGGCTTTTTCCATAAAAAAAGACACGCTGACTGTCTCTTACGAGGTTAAAAACACGGGCAAGGCCGACTTGGATTTTTGCTTTGCAAGCGAGCTGAATTTTTCGTTCCCCGGCGAGGGTGAAGAGTTCGTCCGTTTTGAGGCTACGTCGGACGGCAAGGCGGACGGCTATGCGGATGGCGAGGCATCGGCGTTGAAAATTATGGACTTAAAAAACGAGGTGAAAATTCTGCTTGGTTCGCAGCAGTCTTTCGCTTTTAGCATTATCCCGGCGGCTCGCGGCGGCACTTACCAGCCTGCGCGGATAACGCCTTTCTTCAGCATTTTTCTGAAAAACGGCGAACTTTGGAAAAACGAGTTCAACCTGAGCTTTTTCGACTGACCCGGTCGCGCGGGTTTGCAAGATTGCCCGCAACCTGCTACAATAATTTCAGGAGTGATGCAAATGGACAGAATTTCGCCCACCAACGACCTTGCATTCAAAAAAGTGCTTGCAAGCGTGGAAAACATCGAGATTTTGCAGGGATTGATAACCGATTTTTACGAGATAGAGATAACCGACCTTGCGATCAACAACCCGTACAGCATTGCGGATTACAGGGAAATACTTGACGGCGCGGAGTTCGTGCAGTTGCGGCACACGATAAAGGACATATCGGCAACGTTCAAACTTTCGCCTGACTTTGCCGGAAAATCCGATTTTATATCCGAACTGCAGGTGCGGAAATCCCGGTTTTTTGACGAGCGAGCCTTGTACTACC
>WRKI01000062.1 GCA_009778155.1 Spirochaetota bacterium | reverse complement strand
AAAGGGACGGGAGCATGATCGAGGCAATGGTTGTGGAAATATCCCCGACGGAAATCAGGTACAGGAATTTTGGCCATTTGGACGGGCCTATATTTGTGATTATGGCCGCCGACGTGTTAAGCATCAGGTTTGAAAACGGCATGATACACACAATAGACGCGCCCCCAGTCGCAGCCGCCCCTGCCGGTGCCGGCCCGCCCGCCGCTGGCGGCGCGGCGCAAACTGGCCAGCGGAACAACTTTTTGTCGGGAAACCTGGGGTATCTGGGCGGCAGCAATACCGGCGCCGCTTTCGGGTTAAATTTCGAGCGGATGTTTCAACGCGTGTCTTGGGGCGCCGGTTTCACTTTTATAACCGGGGATTGGGTTACCGGCGGGTCGCTGACTGGCAGTTTTAAGTTTTTCCCCGCCCCGATTTTCTTTCTGGGAGCCAATCTGGGGTTTAGTTACCGGAGTGTAACGTTTCCGCAGTGGCAGTCGCATGGGGGAGGGCATTGGCAGGAAGTGTGGGTGGACGATGGATTTGGAGGATGGTTTCAACATCAATGGATTCCTGGGGGGGGGCATTGGGCTAATGTAACTAACAACACATTCGGCGGAGCATTCACTCCGGAACTTGGGTTTAGGCTTGGCGGGCGGGGTATGGCGTTTTTTACAGACCTATCTATCGCCGCACCCGTGCATTTAGGCGGGGGCAACACTGCAGTAAGCGTACAGCCCAGCATAAGGTTGGGCGGGGCTTGGTAGGCCGCGCTTAGGGCTTCGCGCCGGGGCAGGCAGTTGCCCCGGCCGTAGCCGCGCCTAGGGAAACGCTGGTTAACTCGAAGCTAATCAGTGTTTCCTTAGACAGGGCCAGCCCTACGGCCACAAATGGGGGAGCGCGGCTTGAAGCTCTTGCGCGTAACGGGCTTCGTCGAAGATGAACTGCGGGGTTATGCCGATTGAGCGCAGGCGGTCGAAGAGTTCCATGGTTTTTTCCTGCCAGCCGGCCTCGCGATAGCCGTGGCGCATAACAAGGCCGAGCGAGCCGGTTGCCAAGGAGCCGTCGCCAGAAAAGGCGTCGCCAGAAAAGGCGTCGCCAGAAAAGGCGTTTGAAAAGCCGAGCAAAAGCTGGATTTCCGCCCTGCGGTGGTTGTATTCGATAAAGGCCTGTTTTTCCAAGTCGAGCATTGAGCGGGCGGCCTCGATCTCTGTGTTGCTTTTTAGCAATGCAAAGCTGTTTTCCATTTCTGCCAGCCATGCGCCGGCGGCTATCTGCGCGAAAAGAACCATTTCGTGCGTGCTTGTCGGCACAAGCAGTTCGGCTTTTGCCCGGAAAAAGTTGTTGATAGGGTTCGGCTGCTCCGCCGCAAGTTCGCCCGCCCCGGTTAGGGCGAAAAGGCCTAGAACCAAAAAAAGACCGGGCCTACTCATTTTTTCCTCCGTTTAGAATTTCCGCAAGCGCGTGCGCGATTTTTTCTTCATCACCTTCTAGCAATGTGCGGGCGTGTAAAATCACCGTATCATCTTTTACGTTTGCGATAACAGGCGTTTGCGCCGCTCTGAAAGCCGCCGCCAAATCATCGGCGCTTTTCCCGGCCAAGCGCAGGGCCGCGCCGTAACCTGCAAGACGCTCCGTGGGGTACGCGCCGCCGCCTATCACGCTTTCCGCCGGCGCAAGCTCTACGGAAAGCGCGTTAGCCGAAACGCTGGCCGCCGTTTTTTTTAACAGGCGGCAAAGCCCGACGGCTTTTGGCAAAAGGGCGGCCTCGTCCGTTTCTATCATTTTTATTACGGGAATTTCCTGCTGTTTGCCGGCGGCGTAAAGCCGCAGGGTCGCTTCGAATGCGGCAAGCGACATTTTGTCTACTCGCAAGGCCCGGTACAACTGGTGCGATCGCATTTTTTCTACCAATTGTTTCGTTCCCGCAATTACGCCGATTTGCGGTCCGCCGAGTAGCTTGTCTCCCGAAAATGTTACGATGTCTACGCCGGCTTCGATGCATTCCTTGACTTTGTGCTCGTTGCTTGCTAGCGGCCTTTCGATGTCGCATAACAGTCCCGATCCTAAATCTTCTATAAACACAAGCCCTCTGGCGGCGGCAAGTTCGGCAAGTTGCCGGCGCTCGACTGCGGCCGTAAAGCCTTCTATCCGGTAGTTCGACGGATGCACTTTCAAAAGGACGGCTGTGTTTTCTGTGATTGCCCGCTCGTAATCGCTGGGGCGTGTTGAGTTTGTGCAGCCGACTATCGCCATCTCTGCGCCCGAAAACGAAAGTATGTCGGGGATTCTAAAGGAGTCGCCGATTTCGACTAACTCCCCGGCGGAGACTACGACTCCCCGGCCTTTTGCTGTGGCGGATAACGCCAAGAGGACTGCGGCGGCGTTGTTGTTCACGACCAGGGCGGCGGCGGCTCCTGTTATCTGGCAGATTAGCCACTCGATGTGCCTGCCCCGGCCTTCCCGCCCGCCTTTCTCCGGGGAGTATTCCAGGGTGCTGTAGGTTCCGGCGATGGCCGCCACTGCCTGCACTGCCTGCGCGGGGAGCGGCGCGCGACCAAGGTTTGTGTGTATGATTACCCCGGTGGCATTTACCACGGGCTTTAGCGAGCTTTGCGCCCTGGCGCGGAGTCTGGCGGCGGCTCGGCTCTGCGCTAGTTCGGCGGGCGGTTCTTGGAGGGGTTTCCCGGCTCGCAATTCCTGCCGTATTTGGCCGCAAACTTGCGAGATTATGCTTTTGACTTGCTCTCTGCCCAAAGCCCGGCAGAATTCTGCCGCCCAAGGCGCACCCAGCAGTTCTTCCATTGACGGCATCGCTCGCATTGCGGCGTTTATGTTTTGGCCTTTTTCACTGTCGTGCATTGCAATCATTGTATTATGCGGGGGCGCACTTGGGCAAGTGCCGCCGGATATGCGTTTCCCTAAGTTGTCGTCAAATTCGCCCGCAACGCCTGTATTTCGCTTTCAGACAATTCCGTGTGTTTCTTAATCATTTCAAGGGGGAAACCGTCTTCTAGTAAAGATATAGCAATCTTTACCTTCCTTGATAAATCACCCTCAAGTCGCCCCTCAAGCCGTCCCTCAAGCCGGCCTTCAAAGCGTCCTTGGTCAATTTCGGCAATTCTAATTGCCTCTGCTTTCTCCAGCGCCTGTACAACCATTTTCTCTTCCTCCGCTAAATTGACAAGCTCAATCAAGTGGCTTGCCCTTTTTATGTAATCGGGCGCGGCGTCGCTGACCGCGCATCCGTTGAAGTAATCCAGCCAATGCCGCTGGTTTGCCGTTAATCCGGCATTTTTTGTCAGTTCAAAAAAACCAATTTTTATCAAATCCTGCCTGTACCGCCGCTGTCGTTTTATGTCGTAAAGCTCAAAAATGTGCAAGGCATTGTCGCTGTCGTCAAAATGCGTGTAGCCCAGCACGTTCAGCGCGTATACGGGGCGCAAGCTGGAATACTTGTTCAGCCTGCCCGATGCGTCTTTTTCCATGTTACCGGCCAGGTTGTAATTTTGGCAAAACCGGTTGAACGGATAGTACAAGGCCCGCTCGTCAAAAAACCGGGACTTCCGCACCTGCAGCTCGGATATAAAATCGGATTTTTCGGCGGAAGCTGCGGCTTCTGCGACTTTCGCAGGAACCCGCGGAATCTTAAACGTTGCCGATATGTCCTTTATCGTGTGTCTAAGCTGTACGAACTCCGCGCCGTCCAGTATTTCCTTGTAATCCGC
Source organism: Spirochaetota bacterium (assembly GCA_009778155.1). Taxonomy (GTDB): domain Bacteria; phylum Spirochaetota; class Spirochaetia; order Treponematales; family Breznakiellaceae; genus WQXQ01. The sequence continues at coordinate 107 of WRKI01000062.1, read as the reverse complement.
AATGCTGTACGGGTTGTTGATCGCAAGGCCGGTTATTTCTATTTCGTAAAAATCGGTTATCAGCCCCTGCAAAATCTCGATGTTTTCCACGCTTGCAAGCACTTTTT
>WRKI01000061.1 GCA_009778155.1 Spirochaetota bacterium | reverse complement strand
AAGCCTGCTTGGGGCTGTCGGCATTACGGCGGCTCCTTTTTCCTTCCCCGCCGCAAACGGCCGGCTTTCCCCCTACATGGAAGTCGCTTGGCAGTCCTACTTTAGCGAAAACGCCCAGAGCAATTTTAACGCCGACTTTTCCGCCGGCTTCCGCTTCTCCACAGGCATCCGCTGGATGTGGCTAGCCCGATAGCCGCTTTGGGCGGGGTTTACGGCCGGGAAAAAATCGAAAAAGTTACAAAAGTGCTTGACACCCCCCGCGCAAGGTGAGTATGATTTAGGCATGAACCAAGAAGCAAACGAAAAGCACAAGGATAGTTTTTTCTCCTATGTATTTGGCAACAAACGGGCGGTTCGGGAGCTATGCGCCGCACTTGGCGGGAAACCCCTGCCGGAAGATGCCGTTATAACAATGAACACACTGGTAAGAGTCCTTTTCATGGGGCTGGCGAACGACATCTCCTTTTTGATCAACGGACAGCTCATCGTCCTGATCGAGCACCAGAGCACGATAAACAAAAGTATGCCCATGCGCCTTTTGCGCTACGTCGTGCAACTCTACGAAAATATTGTGGACAAAGAAGCCTACTACCGCCGGGGCGCGATAACAATCCCCACGCCCGTTTTCATCGTGCTGTACAACGGGACTGATCCTTATCCGGATTCGTAGCGAAGGTTTAATACCCGAAAGGGTATTAAACCTGAGACTAATTTCCTTACTAGAACAACATATCGTGCCTTTAGGCGCGATATGTTGACTACGAGGAACTTCGTCTGTCCGACCTTTTCGCCGAAGCCCCGGAGTTTCTGCCTTGGAAAAACACCTTCCCGGCGCTGGAGTTGAAAGTGCAGGTGTACAACATAAACGAAGGGCGCAACCCGGAAATAATGGCACGGAGCGAATTATTGCGCGGCTACAGCATAGTGATCGGGAGAATCCGCGAGTTCCAAAAAACACTCCCCTTGAACGAGGCGATAGAGGCTGCGGTAAAATACTGCATTGAGCACGATATATTGAAAGATATGTTAAAAACGCAAGGCGTGGAGGTAAGAAATATGATTTTGACGGAATGGAGCCAAGAAGAGGCGCTGAAAGTAATGATGACCGAAGGCATCGAAATCGGCGAAGCCAGGGGTATTGAAATCGGCGAAGCCAGGGGGCGAAGCCAAGGGCGAAGCGAAGCTATGGAGGATGCTGCAAGAAAAGCCCTTGCAAAGGGTATTCCCGTGGAAACTGTGTGCGAATTTACCGGCCTTGACATTGAAACGGTTCTATACCTGCTGCCTGCCGGCGTATAGCGTACCCTGCCTGCCGAAAAGATCGCAAAAAACCGCTTGACAAAACCCGCGTTAAGCGTTTAGGGCGTGGTTTACGGCTGGGAAAAATCGAAAAAGTTACAAAAAAACTGTCTAAAATCAGATAAAAAAAGGACACCCGACCTAGGGAAACACTGATTAACTCGAAGCTAATCAGCGTTTCCTTAATCATCGTTTCCCTACCTTGGTGTGAGGTTTTCTTCCATATAAAACGGCAAGGGCTTGAAAAACGGCGGGGTTTCGGATATGCTTGGCCTATGGACTTGGTGCTTAAAAACATAGGCCTTTTGGCCACGCCCGTCGGGAAAACGGCCAAAAAGGGCGGAGAGCAAAAACAGATATTGCTTGCGGAAAACGCTTTTGTAAGCGTGGAAAACGGAAAAATCGTCTATGCAGGGCAGGGACAGCCGCCGGATGCCGCCCAGGTTATCGACTGCCAAGGGCGGCTTGTTACGCCAGGCCTTGTGGACGCGCACACGCATTTAATCTTCGGCGGCTGGCGGCAGAAAGAAATGGCAAGAAAGCTCGCCGGGGAATCGTATCTGGACATACTTAAATCCGGCGGCGGCATTTTAGAGACGGTGCGGCAGACAAGGGCGGCAAGCGAGGACGCGCTTTACGAAAAAGGCGCGGCGCTGTTAAAAGAGATGCTGGCACACGGCACGACGACTGTGGAGTGCAAAAGCGGCTACGGTCTCAATCTGCCTGACGAGCTGAAACAGCTTAGGGTCGCAAAAAGACTCGCCGAAAGCCAGGCCGTGGATTTGGTTCCGACCTTCATGGGGGCGCACGCGATCCCGGCGGAGTACAAGGAAAACCGGGCGGCCTTTATCGAGCTGCTTTGCGGTGAAATTATGCCGGCCGTAAAAGCGGAAAACCTTGCGGAGTTCTGCGACATCTTCTGCGAAACGGCAGTTTTTACCCCGGCGGAATCCCTTGGCATACTCGCCGCGGCCGCCAAACACGGGATGGTTCCCAAGGCGCACGCCGACGAGATTGACCCCATAGGCGGGGCGGAAATGGCGGCTGCCGCAGGCTGTATATCCGCCGAGCACCTTATCATGGCAAGCGACACGGGCATTCGCGCCCTGGCAGAGAAAAATGTGGCCGCCTGCCTTTTGCCGGCTACGTCTTTCTGTCTGGACAAAAACTACGCCCGCGCCCGGGACATGATAAGCGCGGGGGTGGCGGTGGCCGTATGCACCGACTTTAACCCCGGCTCCAGCCCGAACTTGAACTTGCAGCTTCCCATGTACTTGTCCTGTCTAAAGTACAGGCTGACCCCTGCCGAGGCCTTAACGGCTGTTACCTTGAACGCGGCGGCGGCCATAAACCGAAGCGGCATGGTCGGCAGTATAGAGCCGGGCAAGCAGGCGGATTTGGTTGTCTGGGACGCACCCGATTTGGAGTACATTTTTTACCGCTACGGCAGCAACCTTGTCCGTTCCGTGGTAAAAAAGGGAAAGCTCGTAGTTTAGCGGCCGCCGTTTGTTCCACCGGCATAATCTTCTTCTGTCGTGCGGCTTTGTTGGTAAGGGAAACACTGATTAGCGTCGAGTTAATCAGTGCTTCCCTAGACATTCGCGGCTATTTATGGCAAACTCTAAGAATGGGTGTAAAACTGACTTCCCGGGCTTTGGACAAATACTTTAGAGGCTTTCTGGACATTGACGGCTTTGCCTCTGTAGACAAATCCCTGAACGGAATCCAGGTGGATAACGACGGGGCGGAAACCGGCAAAATAGCCTTTGCGGTGGATGCATCGCTGGAATCGTTCCAGCGGGCTGCCGGCGCAGGGGCGGGGCTTCTGTTTGTGCATCACGGGCTTTTTTGGGGGCAGGTGCTGCCTGTGGCGGGCAGTTTCCGGCAGCGGCTTCGGTTTCTTTTGGAGCGCAACATCTGCCTGTACGCGGTTCACTTGCCCTTGGATCAGCACCCGGAACTTGGAAACAATGCGTCGGTGGCCTCCCTTTTGGGCTTGCAAAACATTGAGCCTTTTGGCAACTATTCCGGGAAAAAAATCGGCTACAAGGGGTCTTTCGCCAGCCCCCTTGCAACTGACGAGGCTGTAAAAAAAATCAGCTTTATGAACCGGCCGCCTGTGGGGGTTTTCCCCTTTGGCAAGGCCGAAAATGCAACTGCGGCGGTAATTGCCGGCGGCGCGCCCTTCGAGGTAAAGCAGGCTATCGAGGAAGGGGTCGATCTTTACATAACGGGCGACCCTTCCCACAGCGTGTACCATGAATGCCTGGAATCGAAAATCAACATGATTGCCGGCGGCCATTACAACACCGAAGTCTGGGGCTTGTGCGCCCTTATGCGCCGCTGTGAAAAAGAGCTTGGCATTGAGGTTGAATTTATAGATGTCCCTACGGGCTTGTAGTCTTTGGGGCTACCATAAGGCAACCTCTAAAAACTTCAGTTTTTAGAGGTTTTCGTACCCTTTAGAGAAAACCGCAAACTCCTAACTGCCTGCAGTATAAGGAGTTAGCGG
>WRKI01000060.1 GCA_009778155.1 Spirochaetota bacterium | reverse complement strand
CGACAGCTTTTTTGGCATCGACAGCGACCGTATCGGGAAGCATTAAATGGTACGTTTCTTTCAAGTATCTTTTAAGATCAAGAATCGTCATGTCATCATCTCTTTCATTGGCAAAAGTGATGACATTGATAGGCTCGTACTTGTCAAAGAATGTCTCGTTGTATAACTTTACCTCATTCTTTTCCGGTGCATCGGCTCTTATGCAAAATATAACGATGTCAACAGTGGAAAGAATTTCAAGCGCGTACTTGCGATCCCTTTCCCAATCATGCCCCGTATCGGAAGAGCTTACACTTTCTTCAACTATGGCGGGCGTATCGATAAAGATCAAATCATCATCGATAAAGGAGTCAAAGGGGCCTTCTATTTCGATCCGTTGGGTTTTGAGATTTTTTTCACCACTTTCTGTTGAGGAAAAATAATTCAAGATAGTGCCGACATCTTCTGCCCTGCACACTCCGTCCTCTAACGCCGCGCCTTTAAAGATTCTCCGAATCCTGTATGCGCTTCTGTAATTTTTTGGTTCGTTTTTTATAAGCATTGTGCCAAGGCGGGTTGTTCCGGGCCTGCCGTCCATTGGCAGCATATCAGTCCCAAGGAGGGCGTTCAAAAGGGTGGACTTTCCCCGGCTTGGGAAACCGAAAACGCCTACGGTTAGCTTTCTTTCCCCTTGGATAAGGGTTTCAACGTTTTCGATGTTTTCTAGTTCGCCGGTTAGACGATCTTTAAGGGCGTCGATATACGCCTTTTCGCCAGGGTCAATGCCGGGCTGTTGCATGGCATTATCTGTATCTGCAACAGCCTGTTTAACTGCACTTTTTAAGCACTGCAACTGCAACAATGCTTTTTCTGTTTCTGCGTTCATTTGTTTCTCCTTAAAAAATAACAGGCCTTCCCTTTAGGGCAGGGTTACTGCTTAGGTTACTTATTTTTTATCTAGCAAAACCCGCTTTAACCCGGCGTTGGCGAGTAACAGCTAGGGGGCGCAATTGTAATCGACACGGGGCTAAAGTTTCCAATGCACCTTTGATTGGGGCCTTGGAAAAAACGGCAGCCGCCGCATACCCTGCCGCTGAAAAAACTCGCCGGGGCTTTAAAGCAACTGGGCGGGGCAAGCGTAATAGACACGGGGTTACGGTTCGCTATGCACCTTTGGTTTGGACCTTGGAAAAATAAACACACACCGCAATTGTTAGCCATGAGGCCTCCTTGTTTATGTCGCAAAAGCGGCAGTCCCTAATCACAGGAACTGCCGTTATGCCGCAAAATTAGAAATCGATAAAGTCGGACAGCACCAAATAGAAATTGTCGATGGACACGCCGCCGCCAAGAGGCCAGTTACTAAGGGTTATACCCCCGCCCCCCATGCCGGTAGATACTTCCTGCACAATCCGGCTTAGAGCCGCGCGGTCGTGGCGGCCGACACGGCCTTCCAAGTATTCGATAGAGTACATTACGCCGACTTCGACCAAAAGCGTATTGACCGGCATCGCCCATGTGGAAAAGCGACCAGAGCCGCCGGCAGCGGCAATGGCCGACCTAAGCTGGGAAACTGCAAAGTTAAGATCGCCTTCGCGGCCTTGCATAGAAATGTTGAAAGCTGCCGGCAAGGCATGGAGGGGGCCGGGGTGGCACTGCATCGGGAAAAGCCCCCCCCAAAACGCAATTTGGGTAATCATCGGTTCTGGCATATCGCAACTGGTGTGAAAGAAAGCCGTGTTTTGGCCGAACTGTGCAATCCACTGCGGCATATTTTCCAAAATGAAAAATTGCGCTATGGCAACGCCTTCCGTCATTGGGTCTGGAGCGGTAAGCTCGATCCATTCCATGCCGAATTGAGCCGCTGTTTGCATAAGCCCGGCGCGGCGGTAGGAGACGCTTTCCATACCCAAGTGCCGGGGGAAGGAAATGTGCGCGAAAGAGGTCGCGCCCATCCTGTGAGCCTGCTCGATGATAGCCCTACCCATAGAAAAGTAGTCGGAACTCATGACGATGTCCGCGTGTTGTGCAACTTCGGCGGGGGGTTCTTGGGGTGCACCCCAGAAAAAGAAAATGTCATCGCCAGAGAGATTCCTTGCCGTCTGAATTGCGGCGATTGCGCCGGGAACAGCCTGCACGAACACGATTGCCCTGGCGCCTTGGTTTATCAGCGAAAGCACGTTGGAAATCGTCTCCGCGCCAAAGTTTGCCGGGTAGGTGCTTCTGACAATGCGATCCGCCCCGAAGCGTTCCTGCATCATTAAGGCGGCCTGATACTCCTCGCTCCAAGAACCTGAGCCTGTTATGATGCCGATTCTCCAATCCCCGGCAAAAGCCGGCCCCGGAGGGGCACCAACCCCAGGCGCAACAGGTGCAGGTGCAGGGGCAACAGGCGCAGGGGCTAGGGCTTGCTGTTCATCTACGGGAAGCTCGACTTGAGTGGCTGGCTGCGATATGGTTGTGGGGAAAAAATAATCCCAAACCAATAACCCTATTGTTGCCAAGCCTATAACAGCAAGCAAAATTACAACCAGCACCAAAACGATGTTTTTTTTTACTTTCGGTTTATTCGGTCTTTGTTTCATAAAAACTCCTTTGTTGTTTGTTGTTTTATCCAAATTAAGCTAATGGCCTTACAAGCCGAAAGCCCACAAAATCGAACTTTTTGACCGGGTCTCCGCTAGTACGGCTGGCAGAACGTGCAAACTGCGGCGAATCGCCCCAACCGCCACTGCGAGCCACACGCTCAGAGCCGGAAGGCGGGCCAAGCGGATTGTCTTGATCTTCGGCTGGATACTTGCCGAACCAATCCCAGACCCACTCCTTTACATTCCCGTGCATACCTTGCAAGCCCCAGCCGTTAGGGACTTTTTGCCCAACTTCCCTAGTTCTGTCCCTGCTGTTAAACTCAAACCAGCCTATTTTGGCGACTGAGGTTTCATCTTTCCAGTCAACTGCGTCATTGCTAAAAGCTGTCGTTGTCCCTGCGCGGGCGGCATACTCCCACTGCGCCTCTGTCGGCAGTCTGTAGCCATTGGAATCTGGGACAATTTCTACGGCATCCCACTTTTTTTTAATTTTACCCGATTCAAACAAATTTTTAATTTTGCCCGATTCCAAAAGACGGCCACTAGGCTTTGGCCCCCAGGCATCGGGATCGGTGCTACCGTCTATACTGTATGCAGGGGTAAGACCTTCCATTTTGCTCAACCTATTGGCAAAAGCTATAACGTCATACCAGCTTACATTCTCGACAGGCGTGTTTTCCAAAGCATCACCCGGTGCCGGGTTCGTTGAAAACTTGCTGGGGTTACTGCCCCCCATTACGGTTTTCCATTGATCCTGTGTTACGACAGATTTGCACATATAAAACGCGCTTAATGTTACAGTCCGTTGGGGGCCTTCGTTGCTGTCCCGGCCTATTTCATCTTTAGGGCTGCCCATTAGAAAACTGCCTGCCGGTATGCCGACCATTTTTAACAGCCTGTTATCCGAGGCGGCTGTAGCTGGGCTTGGTAAATCCTCGTTTATTTCCGGCAGAACGAGCTTGAATTGCTCATTAGCATCGCTCTTCAAATCGTTGTATAGTTCTTTAAACTTGGCCACCCGTTTTCCAATATGTTCGTCTTTGTGGCCAACCCTTTCGTGAATAAGCTCTTTCAACTCCTTAAAGCCGACAAGATTTTCACCTACAAGTTTCGCCTCGAATTCGTCTTTTATCCGTTTGCCTTCTTTTTTAGCGGCCGCTACAATTTCGACAGCTTTTTTGGCATCGACAGCGACCG
>WRKI01000059.1 GCA_009778155.1 Spirochaetota bacterium | reverse complement strand
TGGCGCGTCGTCGAAGGACCTTGGCCGGCCGCGTGGCGCGTCGTCGAAAGACCTTGGCCTGCCGCGTGGCGCGTCGTCGAAAGACCTCGGCCGGCCGCGTGGCGCATCGTCAAAAGACCTTGGCCGGCCGCGCGGCGCGTCATCGAAGGACTTGGGTCGCCTTGGCTCGCCTCTTGGCGCATCGTCGAAGGACCTTGGCCGGCCTTCCCCGCCGGACTCGCCCGCCCCTTGCGCCCCTTGTGCCCCCTGCGCCCCTTCGCGCCGGGCGCGTTTTTTATCCCTAACCGCTTTTTCCATCGCTTTTAGCGACTCGTCAAAGCCTTTTAGAAACTCCTGCAAGTCATCGGCAAAAAGCACCACCGACTGGCGTTCAAAGCCGCCGGCATCCCGGTTTTTGCTCTCGACAATGTTAAGGTAAAGATCGCCCATGCGGTTTTCTTTCACGTTAAAAAAATAAGTCCTGTTAGCCAAAATCACCTTGTTTGAAAAAAGTTCTCCGCGAACTCCCATGTTTTTACTCCTGTTTTTAGAGCTGCCCTATTCGTCAGCTTCCATTATCATGCCGCGCTGCCATTGGCGCAGCTCCCTTTCCATATTTTCATCCCGGCCTTCGACATCCGCCATTATCCGCAAAACCGGCTCCGTGGCAGAAGGCCGCATCCATATCGCGGCGATGACCCTGCCCCTGTCGTTGTTGAAGCAAATCCGCAGGCCGCCGGAGCCGGCATCCGCGAAATTTTCTATTCCGTGCATTTCATCCGTACCGCTGAAGCCGCTGGCCTCCCAGCCGCAGATGCCGAATCTTTCTTTCAGCATCTGCTCGCGCTGTCCCCACTGGCTAAGAAAAACCTTCTGGTAGCGGCCCTTTAGCGCGGCCGGGTCTTTTTCGCTCACCCGCAAAAGCGCCTCCTTGTCGTAGGCGGGTGTCGTAACAAAGGCCGGCAGGGAAGCGATGATGTCCGCAAGGCAAAAATCCTCGCGGTAAAGCCCCGGCTGGCCTGAAAGATCGCACCACAGTTTGAAAAGCCCGTCTTTCCCCCCCCCGCCGCGCACCGTGAGCAGCTTTGCCAAAGCCATTACCGTGTTGACAGGATCGCGCACCGCGCTGGGGTGGGTAATGCTGCCCCCGGCGGCTCCCTCGCCCAATATGCGCACGATGTAGCCCCGCTCCCTAAGAAGCCGGGCAAGGCTTACAACATTGGCTTCGCCCACTTCCGCACGGAAGGCATCAACGTCAAAGGCGGCGGCGATTCTGTCCACACGCATCGAGGTCGCGTCGTTTACCGCGACGGCGGCTTTGCCCCCGTCCTGCCTGCCCCATTTGCCCGGCGGCTCGATTTCCCCCGTCCAGACTAGATGGGCAAGCTCGGCAAGGCAGGCCAAGGCGAAGACTTCTTGGGCTTCCAGCGGCCGGGCGGCTTTTTGGTGGCGATCCCAAATTACGATGTTCCCCCGATCCCCGTCGCAGTCGGGGACATAGCCCAGCAAAAAGGCCTCTTCCCCCAGTTCAACGCGCGCTTTTTCCAAAAGCTGGCGGCAAGGCTCAAGCGCATCTCCTTCCGGCACGATGCGGTGGGCGATGCGCCCCGGCTGGTCGTTTATGCAAGTAAACTTCAGTCCAAGACTTGCGAAAAAATCCCTGTCTATGGAGGCCGCCCTTGCGCTTCCGTTAAAGTCGCACACGATACCCAGCGGGCGTTTTTTAAGGCCTTCTTTTACCGCGTCTTCCATGCCCCCCGTGCCGCCGGCCGCTCCCCAGGCGACAAGGCCGCAAAAATCAAAATACGCTTTCAGAGCCTGTGCCTTTGCCGCCGCCTCGCCTGAGTAAACCTCTTGCAAGGCCTCTTCGCCGGCGGCGGCCATGAGAGCTTCCATTTTGACGGCGCAATCCTCCTCTTCCAAAACCGACCGCAGGGCGGCGGTCAATTTGGCCGCCTCCCCCGCCGGCAAAACCCCGCCGTCTGTAAGCCCGAACTTAAACCCGTTGTACCCTATTGGGTTGTGGCTTGCCGAGATATAAACAAAGCCGCAGGGCTTTTCCCCCTCCAGCGACCGCGCCCAGGCCATGACCTCCGGCGCGGCGGCGTAGCCGGCATAGCGCACGCGGCAACCTGACGCAAGCAAGGCGGGGATTACCGCCCCAGCGATTGCCCCGCTTGTCGGGCGCGTGTCGCTGGCGACAAGGGCAAGGGGTTTTTCGCCATGCGGCAAACCCTTTAGATAGCCGGCAAAAACAAAGGCCGCCGCCGCCGCGACTGTCCTGTACTCCGCAGTGATTTCCTTTGACGGGTCTTCTTCCCCGCCGCCAGCGGCAAAAACGCCGCGCCAGCCGGATGCGGAAAGGATCATTTTATCGAGTACAGCCATAAAGATCAAGTATACAGTGTTTTCGATTTTTATGCTACGCCCTCCGGAGGGGTTTCAGCCGGCAAACGCATGAATGTTCGAACCTGTGAATTTACTCCCATTTTAATCACACAAAGGCACTAAGGCACAAAGGCACTAAGGCACAAAGGGTTAGGAAAGATGGGCGGATTTCGGCTTTCGCACCTAGCTTTTGCCGGTAACCGGGCGGCAAAAGCGGCCTTGTCAAAATCGCCTCAGCCTCCCTTAAAAACCTTTGTGCCTCCGTGTGAGCTTCCTCTTCTTCCTTTGTGCCTTTGTGTCTTTGTGCCTTTGTGTGAGCCTATTGCGAACCCGGCGCACTCTCTCTAATCTTTGGGCTTTTTGAAAAACCTGCCGTTTAGTTGTTCGGTTTTTATGACGTTTATGAAGGCGTCCGGGTCGAAAGCCTGAATCGCGGTTATGAGCGGCTCGACTTCTTTTGAATAGACGACAGAGTACAAAATACTGCGCTCTTCCATTTTGTAAAGACCGATTCCGTTAATGCGCGTAGCCCCGTGGTGCGTTTTGTCGTTGATAATTTTGTAGACCTCCGTCGGGAACCGGGTAACGATAAGCAGGGTTTTCTGCTGATAGGCGCGGTAAAGTGAGGTGAGCGTTACCGTGGCCGTAAACTGAAAGATGATCGAATACAAAGCTCTTTCCAAGTCGAAAAGAACGGCGGCGATGCACAGAATGACACAGTTGCCGGCAAAGATATAGTTCCATGCGTCCTTGCGGTATTTTTCCGAGATAAAAATCGCGATAAAATCCGTGCCGCCGCTTGTGGCATCGGCGCGAAGGCACAAAACCACGGCAACCGCGTTGAGGATTCCGCCAAAAACCGAGGAAAGCAACACATCGTGAAGTTGGATTGCGTTGGTGAACATGGCCGGCATTAGGTCGGTCATTATCCCGGTTAAAAAAACCGCCAGCACCGAATACAGGGTGAACTTTTTTCCGACATATTTGAAGCAAATCGCGGCAGGCACGACATTCAGTATGTAGTACACCACGCTAAAAGGAAGGGCAAGGCCAAGATAACGGGCAAAAATCTCTTGCAAAAGAAGAGTAACGCCTGTAAAGCCCCCTGGAATAAGCTCCCCGGCGTGAATGAAGGTGTTAAGGTTAAAAGCCAAAAGCGCGGAGCCGAGAGTTACCAACGCCAGCCGGCGAATAGCCTGCGCCACGGGATTTTGTAAACTGTCCATATAACCAATTCTACCACAAGCCGCCTTGCTCTGCAACACTGGCCGGCCTCACACACACGACAAACGCATGAAAGGTCAGAGGTTATGAATTTACTCCCAATTTAACTCACACAAAGGCACGGAGGCACAAAGGCACAAAGTACAGATTAGA
>WRKI01000058.1 GCA_009778155.1 Spirochaetota bacterium | reverse complement strand
GTCGGCGGGGGCTTGCCCGCTGGATTTGCGCCGGCGGGGGGGCTTGGGGGGTTGGACTCTTTTACGTTGCCCGGCGGCGACTCTTTTGCGGGCGGCGTTGTCTGCGCCGTTTTTTGCGCCCCGGCCGGTGCCACTGACGGAGGCTTGCCCACGGGGTTTGTGCTGGCGGTGGGGCTTGGGGAGTTGAACTCTTTTACGTTGCCCGGCGGCGGGGCTTTTTTGGGCGGTAAGTCTTCTGCCATACCGCTAGTTTCTTATAATTCCTGTCGCGCCGCCTTCCATTACAACGTCGTTTGTGTTCAAGTCTACCCGGATTCTGTCGGAGCGAAACTCATCGTCGCCCATGAATACCGTGGGGAAGCCGGAAAGGTCTAGGATTTGGGTTCTGCGGTTGTAAACGGCGTGCTCCGAGCGGCACACCATGTCATCGGCAAAGAGGCGGACTCCGATTTGAAAAATGGCAACTTCGTTCTCATCATCGTATTCGATAAAACGCGCCCTGGCGACAATTTCGTTTTCCCGGTCTTCCAGCGTGGAATTTCCTTCCATTCTGGTTATCTGCAAAATGCGGTCATGGCGCAAGATGTCCGTGGTAAAGATGATGTTCCTGTCTTCCTCAAACCCCCACACGTTGCCAATGCAGTAGATAAAACGGTTGTTCTCCCCGTGAATCTCGATCCGGTCGGCACGGAGCAGCATCGTGTCGGAGCGCACCTCGGCATTGCCGGAAAGGATTGTTACCTCTCTGCCCATAGACCTTGTGCCGGTTATGCTGTCCGCTCGAAAGGTAAAAACATCCGACGCGCCTAGGGTGCCGCCGGCATTTAACATGAAAAGGGAGATTGCAACCGCCGCAAGCAGTTTCTTCATTACTATTCCTCCTCTCCGTCATCTTCGTCTTCGTCATGAATAAAGGTTCCGCTTGCCCCGCCGGAGAACTCCCAAGCGCGGGTTCTGGCGTTTGCCCTAAAACCGTAGCCGCTAAAGTTTGTTCCGTTTGAACGGTGCAGGGTTACCATTTCGTCCGTCCCTGTAAAAAGAATGCGCTCTTCATCCCGCCATTCAAGACTGGGGGTTTCGATTGTAAAATCCTCAAACTCGACTTCCAGCATAACGCCGCCGGTCATGCTAATATTGCTCGTGTCCATCTCCACCGATGCCGCGCCAGCCCAGCCCCAGGCGCTTACGTCGTTTTCATCGTCTCCAAACTGCTCGAAAGAAAAGTTTTCGATTTCCATGATCTGCCGGTCTTCAAAACGCTCCGCTCTTTCCGCATTAAAACGCGCCACAAGGCTGGCAGACCTTACCCGGACGTACTCCACGTTCAGCATGACAAGATCGGGCTGTTCCACATCGCGGACAAGCTCGTCGCCATAGTCAAAGGTACACGAGGCAAAAATGCCTGACGCAAAAATGCCGGCGGCCAAGATGCAGGCGGCCAGAGTCGCCGGCGCGTTTTTTTTGGAAGATCGGAAGGGTTTTGTCATCTTACTCATTTTTCCTACCATTGTTATTCGCGCTTTTTGCGGCGACGATAAAGTCCCGGAACAGGGGGGCGGCCGCTGTCGGCTTGGATTTAAATTCGGGGTGAAACTGCACGCCCAATCCCCAAGGGTTGTCCGGCCATTCTATGCAATCGACCAGATTGCTTGTGGCACAGTGCGCCGTTATTTTCAGCCCCGATTCCGCCATCTCTTTTTTGTACTTGTTGGAGAACTCGTAACGTTGTCTGTGCCGCTCGACGATTTTTTCTCCCTTGTAGGCCGCCCAAATGTGCGTGTCTTTTTGCGCCTTCGTTTCGCCGGCGCCCAGCCGCATGGTGCCTCCGTATTTTACATCCGCCTGTTCTTCCAAAAGGCTTACTACCGGGTGTTTGGTGTCATGGTTGAACTCGGTGGAATCGGCATCGCTCCAGCCCAGCACGTTTCTTGCCCATTCTATCGCCATGATGTGCATTCCCAGCGAGATGCCGAAGCAGGGGAGCTTGTTCGTCCGCGCCCAGTTTACGGCTTTAATCATGCCTTTGACCCCGCGCGGCCCGACTCCCCCTGGGATGAGCAGGCCGTCGAAGCCTGTCCCGGAGGGCGTTAAAATTGCGGCGGCGTTGCCTTCTTCTTCCAGTTTGGAGGATTCGATTTTTACAAGCTCAACCTCTACGCCGCATTCAAGCCCGGCATGGAAGAGGGCGGAGTAGATTGATTGGTAGGTTTCCTGCAAGTCCATGTATTTTCCCACGACGGCTATTCTTACCTTGCCCTGTCTTGCGGCAAAACGTTCCGAGACCGACTGCCAATGGCTTATGTCTGCCGGGCGGTTTTCCAGTCCCAGCTTTTTAAGCACTACCTGATCCAGCTTTTGCTCGAAAAACAAAAGCGGTATTTCGTATATTGTACTGTCTATGTCCTTGGATGTACAGACTGCGTCCAGATCGACATTGGTAAAAAGGGCGATTTTCCGGCGGGCGGCTTCGTCCAGCATTACGGGGGATCGGCAGATTAGCAGGTCTGGCTGTATGCCGATTTCCTGCATGGATTTTACGGAGTGCTGGGTGGGTTTTGTTTTTAGCTCGCCTTCGCCAACTTGCGGGACTAGCGTCAAGTGCACGGAAATGACGTTTGTTCTGCCGTATTCGTGGATCATTTGCCGGGCGGCTTCCAGAAACGGCACGGATTCGATGTCGCCCACTGTGCCGCCGATTTCGATTATGGCTATGTCTGCGCCGGGTTCCTCTTTGCAAACTTCGAGGATTCGGCCTTTGATTTCGTCGGTAATGTGCGGGATTACCTGCACGCAGCGTCCGTGGTAGCGGCCTTCCCGCTCCTTGCGTATGACTGTCTCGTAAACCTTGCCGGTGGTGATGGAGTTTGCCTTGCTGAGGCGGCCGGAGGTAAAGCGGGCGTAGTTTCCCAAGTCGAGGTCGGTTTCCGCGCCGTCGTCTGTTACATAAATTTCGCCGTGTTGATGGGGACTCATTGTTCCCGCGTCAACGTTGATGTAGGGGTCGCACTTGATCATGCGCACGCTGAACCCTCTGCTTTCCAGCAAAGCCCCGATTGATGAAGCCGCGACGCCTTTTCCCAAGCTGGAGCAAACGCCGCCGGAGATAAAAATAAACTTGTTCATTGCAAAAAATTATCGCAGGTTTTGCTCGAAAAAGCAAGGGGCAAATTTGCCGCGGGCAAACTTTTCCAAAAAGCGACAAGATACGCGGCGGTTTGCAAAATCTGCCAAGCCGGGAGGCCGGCGCGGGCGGGGCTAGACAGCCGGCGGCAATGCGGGTATAGTTAATGCATGGCTCCGTTAATGAACGAAACTGAATACGAAATTCTGCTTATATGGGACGAAGACGCGCAGGTGTGGATAGCGCAGAACGGCGACATACCGATCGTGCTCGAAAACGGATCGCTTGACCTGCTTATGGAACAAGTGCGTCTTGCAGTTCCAGAAATATTGGAATTAAACGGCAAAGAACATGAGGCCGTGTATCTTGACTTTACCACAAAACGCCGCGCCAAGGTTTTAGCCTAATGGCAGAATACGAGAAAAAAGTCCGCGAAGTATTGTCAAAACACGGCTGCCATTTTCTAAGGCGCGGCAAGGGCGGCCATGACCTTTGGCACAACCCGGAGAGTAATCATAAGGAAACACTGATTAACTCGAAGCTAATCAGTGTTTCCCTCTGTATTTGCTCATTTCATTGCGCAAAATACGGGTAAGAAGCAATGATTAAATCC
>WRKI01000057.1 GCA_009778155.1 Spirochaetota bacterium | reverse complement strand
GCAGAGTTGATAAATTCTTCGCTTTTTTATCGATGAAATTCGGATGATAACTCAATTATTTGCCAAGACAGCGTGGAATTTGTTTGAGTAAAGGATATTTTGATGGCTAAAAATTTGTCTTGGCGGGTTTGCGTGATGAATTTTCAAGGAAATTAAGCCTTATCTTTTCTAAATGTAGAATTGCTGTCCGTAATCAGTAGAAATAGGGCATTAAGCCCTTTGGCTAATGCTTTCCGTGAAAGTTCTGCGCCGGCCATCTCGAAAAGCAAATGTTTCACATGAAACATCTTCAGTGCATCCGCCGCGTGCGAGGGCGCGAACTTGCTGCTCAGGGCTTCGCGCATGACCATTTCGGCGGGAGGTTTCTCTGCAAAATTCGCCGGAAGCAGGGTGCGGTCTTGTTGTTTTGGCAAAATGTTCCCTCCAAGACTCCGCGCTCGGTTGCCTCGGTTGACAAATGTTTCCCGTGAAACATTTCAAGTGCGCTTTGTCGCGCACGACAACCGTCGGATGAAAAATTATCCGCTTGGCGCTTCGCGCCGAAGGGCGGCCGGCAGGTATAAAATTATTCGCTTGACCTGCTCGCTTGTGCGTTTTTTCCAAAGCTTCGCGCTTGGCCGTCTCGGTGGGCGGTTTTTCTGTGAGGCCATCCCAAAAGGCAAATGTTTCACATGAAACATTTTTCAGTTTATCCGCCATGCTGTCCGCTTGGCCAGTTCGCCGGTGCATTTCCCCCAAGGCTTCGCGCTCGGTCGTTCTGGCAGACATTGGATTCGCGCTCTTGTCCGGGGCGCAGGCAACCGGCAGCCGCAAAATCCCCTCGCTCGGCATTTTCGTTGGCCAGCTCGCCGATATGTTTCTCCCAAGACTTTGCGCCCAGTTGTCTCGCCAGTGCGTTTTCTCTCAAAACTCCGCGTATGGTCGTTCTGGCGCGGGATTTCTCTGAAAAATTCGCCGCAAGCAGAGCGCGGCCTTGTTGTTTTGGCAAAATATTCCCTCCAAAACTCCGCGCTCGGCTGTCTCGGTTGACAAATGTTTCCCGTGGAACATTTCGAGTGCGCTTTGTCGCGCACGGCAACCGTCGGATGAAAAATTATCCACTTGGCATTTCGCGCCGAAGGGCGAACTCGCTGTTTTTTGTTTCACGTGAAACATTTCTGGCGCAGGCGAAAGTGCAAGCGCCGCCAACCGCATGGCTGGCAAACTCTAGGGCCTCTTCTAAGGCGTTTGCCAAAGCCACGCTAATCTCAGATGATCAATCTGCATCAAGGCTGGCGATGTTTTATGGCAAGCGACCAAATGTTTCACGTGAAACATTGCCAAAAACACGCGCTAAATACAGGCGGAGATTCAGCGAGTGTTTTTTTGCCAGCGCTTTACGGCATCGGCAGCCCTGCCACTTACGGCGAGGCGTGGCAGCCAACGCTGGTTTAATCAGTGCCGTTCTTGATTTTCGCCTCTGCACAAACGTCAACCCAGCCTTTGCTTTTGGAATATTCTTCCAATTCTGGCGGTGTCAACTCTATCATGGAATTGCTGCTGCCACAGGCCGGGAAAATTGTCTGGAAACGTTCTAGGGATTTATCTAAATAGACTTCCACCTCTGGCGGAAGTGCAAAAGGGCAAACGCCTCCGACCGCATGGCCGGTAAACTCTAGGGCCTCTTCGCTGCTTAGCATTCTTGGCTTGGTGCTAAAAACCCCGCGAAATTTCTTGTTGTCCAGCTTTACATCCCCAGCGACGACAATAACGGCAATCCCTTTGCCAGCGATCTTCAGGGCGATGCTTTTTGCAATTCTTGCAGGAATAACCCCTAAGGCGTTTGCAGCCAATTCCACCGTTGCCGTTGAAGCATCCAGTTCAACAACATCTGGCCCCCTGTTCCAGTTATTTAAGTAGGCGCGTACATCTTCAGTTGACATTAATTCTCCTTTTTGTTTCACGTGAAACTTTTTTGTTGATTTGCTTATATTATACCGTTTTTTCAAAATGATGGAAAGTGTGTTAAAGGGTAAGAATTTTAGAATTGGAGGGTCCCCCAAAGGGTTGGGCGGAAAACAGTTTGTTCTGGGCTGCAAAAAAAGTATTATGGAAAGTTTTTGCGCGTAAAACTATATCAATCAGCATCTTTTTCGTACTTTTTTCGCTTGCGTATATATGTAGCGGCATCCATAGCAAGGCTTTTGGCCGCTCGGCGCACGTTGCGATGTTTTTCATAAGCTTGGTGTATATAGTCGGCTTCTATGACTTCTAGGGTTTTCTTAAGATCAAGGTAATCGGATGTCATTATATTTTGTCTTTGTTTCTTTCCGTTTTTTGCCTGTGAAATGGACAGATCGAATGGGGAAATGCTGCGCCCTTCGGCAAGTATTGCTGCCCGTTCTATAACGTTACGCAACTCCCGCACGTTGCCGGGCCAGTCATAAGACATAAGCAGCGCTTGCGCCGCGTAGGACAATTCCTTGTTTTGATTGCACCTGCGGTTGAAGTCCGCAAGGATCATCTCGCTTAAAGGCAGTATGTCCTGCGGTCTTTCTTTAAGCGGCGGTACTGTAATAGGAAATACGTTTAACCTATAGTACAAATCCTTTCGGAATGTATTTTCTGCCACCATAAGCTCAAGATTGCGGTTAGTAGCTGCAATTATGCGGGCATCTACTTTGCGCGGTTGTACGGCTCCCACCCGCATAACCTCATTGTTCTGTATTACCCGTAAAAGTTTGACCTGCATCTCCATAGGCAAATCGCCGATTTCGTCTAAAAAAATAGTTCCTTTATCGGCTGCTTCAAAAAGACCCGGTTTGCCGTCTTTGTACGCGCCTGTAAAAGACCCCTTTTCGTAGCCGAAAAGCTCGCTTTCCACAAGATTCGCGGGGATTGCCCCGCAGTTTACTTTTATAAGGCTGCCACTGGCTCGGTTGGAGTTTTGGTGTATATAGACCGCCAGCATTTCCTTGCCTGCGCCAGTTTCGCCCAAAAGCATGACGGCGGCATCCGTTTTTGCAACTTTTTGAGCAAGAAGCATACTGGCAAGCATATTTTCATCGACTGCCACAAAGGTTTCTGAACCTATATTCTGTTTGCGTAGCACTTCTATTTCCTTTAGATATTGTTCTGTGTACTCTTTCTGCTTTGCCAATTGCCCACGCAGATTGTATATTTCAGTTATGTCGCGCACATTGGTTACAACCATTGTTATACAGCCATTGCTGTCAAAATGAGGGGCGCTTGTAATAATCGCGTGTTTGCCAGTGTTAAACTTCTGCTCGATAGTAACAGGTCCATTGCGTTCAAGCGCTAGCAACGTCCCCGATTGGCTTATTACGCCAGATTTGACCAGTTCTTTCATGTTCCGACCTAAAAGGTTGCTGCGTTTAAGTCCTGTGATTTGTTCATAAGAGCGGTTTACTATAATGGTGTTTGCTTTGCCGTCTGTGATATAAATGCCATCATAGGAACTTTCCAGTACAGACTCGAATAGTTCGCGCATATCCGCGATCTGAAAGCTAAGGCTTACCAAGCTGTCATTTTCCATGTAAGCACCTCTTTTTTCAATAATCCATCGATATTTGCCACGACGTAGATGCCAAAAATGAGCGGAGCTAAATTCTTGCTGTATACAAGATGTTTTGAAAAAGGCATAATGCCACAGGGCAAATCCTGAACCCGCTTGCCTATGGTGAATTTCCTTAGCCAGTATATTAGCTTAAAACAACACGGGGGGG
>WRKI01000056.1 GCA_009778155.1 Spirochaetota bacterium | reverse complement strand
GGGGGGGGGGGGATGATAGATAATCATAGTATTATTTGCGGTTTTTTTCCATTCGATCATAACCTTCCCCCTCGTTTGTATAAATTTGAGAGTCTCCAAATTTAATGCCACTTCCTCTGCTTGCCAACGGCAAGCAAAACAGCCAGAAATAGCATATACTTTAAATTATACCTGCTTTAGACAGCTTTGTCAAGGCATTTGGCAATCTTTTTAAACTTTTTTTCGTTTTTTTTGAAAAAATCTCCGCGCGGCGCAAATCGGCCAGCCAAGCCGCACCCGGACACGCCCGGAGGCCTCGTCGCAGGGGTTTTCCTTAGCTTTTACTCCGCCGGCCGGAGACAAAGCGGCTGTCCGGGATGAAAAACCGCAGTTGCAAATCCTGGGCGCAAGACAAGCCAATGCGCCCCGAGGCCTCTACCGCAGGGCTTTCCCCGCCGGCGTGGATTTGCAGGCCGCTTTGGCCACCTTGCCCGCAGACCAAATCCAAATTGTTATGCGCCATGTTTATACCAAAAGCCAAAGTCAACTTGCCGGGGCCGCTGCAAAGGTTTTCGATTTTTTGCGTTTTGCGTCTTTCCCGCATAAGATCAAGCCCGGCAAGCGGCTCAAGCGCGCGGATCAACACAGCCTCGCCCACGCCTTCTTTTGCGCTTGTTACGTTCAGGCAATGGTACATTCCGTAAATAAAATAGACATAGGTGCGCCCCGCCGGGCCGAACATGGGGGCGTTGCGGGCGGTAAGACCCCGGCTGGCATGACAGGCCGGGTCGCCCTCGTGCAGGTAGGCCTCGGTCTCTACGATTTTGCCGCGCAGATCGCCCAAGACCAAGTGCGTGCCAAGCAGCGCCTTTGCAAGCTCGATTGTGGGTTGATCAAAAAAATCTTGGCCAAGCCTCATCTTGCCGCTTTCCTAACAAATAATCAAATGGGGTATTCTGCCTTCAAAATCTTTCGCATTAACATCGTTTTTTTTGCAAGACTGAATTACAACCCACTCAATGTTTTTTAGTTTTCGCAATACTGCGCTAACGTCAATCAGCTTATAACAGCTTTGAATAAACAGCTTTTTTAGTTTAGCGCAATGTTCCAAGCCTTCAAGGGAAGCCAAGCCGCCGCCCCTTAGCCGCAAATCTTCTAAACTTTTTAGCCCAGAAAGAAATTGAAGGTTAGCCGTTTTTACCGGCTGTACAAAAAGCTCTTTCAAATTGATCAGTTTTTCAAAATTCAAGAGTTGTTTATGGTAACAAATGTTCATATCTTCGATTGTTGTTAATTTGGAAAAATCAATGTTAAAATCATTGCCCGAAGCCCAGCGCAAGTAACGCAATCTGGATAAATTGTAAATACCTTCTATGGAGGATTTTTTAGACAAAGGAACCAGCCATTCAAAATTTTCAATAAAATCTAGCCCCTGCAAAAAATCCAAATCCGCAGTATAATTTTTTTCATCCTCTGGCCATATACAAACATCTTTTATTTTATGCTTCTTTACATACGCAATGCCTTCTTCAAGGTAGGGGAACAAAATGCAAACCCCGTCATTTTTGCTCCCCGCATAGCCCAGGCTGTAATTTTTTTTAAGTTTTTCTTCCCGCATAATTAACAAGAGCCTCCCCTTTTTAGCCGGCAAAAGAGCGGCCGCCCGCAAGAAACCCCTGCGGGCGGCCGCTTCAAAACAGCCTTATGCGCCGGCTATTACCGCCGCCGCCGCAGCAGCAGTGCCGCGTTTGATCTTCTTGGTAGTCGTCATCTGCATAGGCTCGTCCAAGATAATCGCCCTGTTGATTCTTTGGTAGGTGTGCAAACGCGCGTTCACCTCGTCCAGAATCTGGTCAATCCTTTTTTTAAGGGCATCCCCGGCCAGGTCCCCCCCCTGGGCATCCTTGAGATCGGGCACCGGGTAAATCAATACCTCTATGCCGCGCCTCTCCTGCTCCTTGTCTATCACATATTCGCGGACAAGGATTTGATCGATTTCCTCGTACAACTGGAACTCGTTTTCAAGCTCTTCCGGGTAGACGTTTTTGCCGCTGTCGGTAACAATCATGTTTTTCGCGCGGCCTGTCAGGTACAGGTAGTTTTCGTCATCCATGTAGCCCAAATCGCCGGTCTTTAGATAGCCGTCCGGGGTGAACATTTTTGCGGTTTCTTCAGGCATATTGTAGTAACCCTTCATAATCATGGGGCCTTTTACAACAACCTCGCCAATGCCGCGCTCGCCGGGATTGTCAATTTTCATGTCAACCTGCGGGCAGGTGCGCCCGACGCTTGTTTCCTTGTAATGCTCGATCGGGTTAATCGTAATAATCGGCGATGTTTCCGTCAGCCCGTAGCCCTGCACAAAGTCAATGCCAAGCTGGTTGTACGTTTTGAACACACTGGGAGACAGAGGCCCCCCCCCCGATATGCAGACGCGCATTGTGTTCAGGCTTGCCTTTTCCAAAATGAACCCGAACATTTTTTTGCCGGGGTTCACCTTGAAGGTCTTTTTTATACCGCCGGAAATAGCCATAAGAAAACTGATAATGCCAAAAACTACCGGGCCTTTTTTCTTCAGCCCCTTCATTATGCCGTTAAGCACTTTGTTGAACAGCATGGGCACGCCCAAAAGCACCGTTACTTTCGCCTGTTTTAGATCGCTTAAAATCGCCTGCGTTACGACACGTTTGCCGAAAACTATTTCCGCGCCGACGGATGTTCCGACAAACAAAACGGCCTGCATACAGTAAGAATGGTGTATCGGCAAAATGGCGTAAAAAACATCGGTATGATACATTGGCATTGGCGTTCCCTGCGCAAGATAGCAGTCGGCGGAAAAGTTTTCGTGTGTAAGCATTACGCCTTTGGGGTTTCCCGTTGTCCCGGATGTAAAAAGAATCGCCGCAATATCTTCGCCTGTCGCTTGCTCGATGTCCGCCGCGGGGCCGTCAAGCTCGTAGATATATGTTCCTACGCCTTTTTTAAGCGAGATTAGCGCATCCAGTTTGCCGGCGCTTTTTTCGTAGTGAGCGTGCTTTTCTTCGTCTATGAAAAGCATTCTTGCATTTGCAGTTTTCATCAATAGGTCGATTTCTTCGTTTTTAAGCTGATAGTCGATGGGGATTACGATACAGCCGGCGAACAGTATCCCCATGTAGGCGACCGCCCACTCTGGAGAGTTTTTTCCGCTAACTGCGATTTTATCCCCCTTGCGCATTCCTTTGCTGTAAAGCCAGCGGGCGACGGCTTGAATTGCGGCCAGGGATTCGCCGTAGGTTAGGCTTACGCGGTCAGGCTCGTACACGGTAAAGCAAGCTCGCTCCGGGTAGCGCAAGGCGCTAATTTGAAACATTTCCGGCAATGTCGGCCATTCGCCGGAAAAAACCGACCCCTTGTATTCGCTCAAAAATGTCCAAGGCTGGGTATAGGGAACAGACATTTGATCCTCCTTAACATGGCTTTCTATGGAAGAAAGCCGCCCCCGCATTTTTTGCGGGTATTTGGTTTTACGGAAAGCCGTTTTGCGGCGCAAAGCGCGGCTTTCCTTGCGACAAAATCAAGAACATTGTCATAGTTCAGTATCCGCTAATTTTTCATTCTGGTCAAGTCTTTTTTTTTTGAGGTTGCTCAACTGTGCCTCCAGCAATTCTACATTTACTCTTTTTGATTACCACTCCCCCTCAAATTTCTCACGTAAAGAGGCAAAAATTGCAAAGATAGGGGCAGAGTTGATAAA
>WRKI01000055.1 GCA_009778155.1 Spirochaetota bacterium | reverse complement strand
AAGGGGGCGCGGGGGCAGTTTTCGCGGGGAAAGTCTGTCAAGCCTCTATATCGACATATTGCGGCTCGGCGCTGTCCCGTGTTACAGTGCGGGTTTCGCCGCCGGAGACGTAGACTGTCTGGCATTCGGGGCAGACGGCCGTGGAGAGTCTTACCGTCTGGCTTACCACTTCCCGGCCGTCCCTTTCCGCGTTCATGCGCTCGTTCATAACGTGTTCGGCTTCATGGGCGGCCACCATAAAAAAGGATTGCCCAGGGCTTATGTGCGTTGGCGATTGAAAGCTGACGGAAGCGTCATCCGATCTGTCCTGATACCTGCGGCTTTCGCAGGTTCCGCATCTCTGGTCTTCTATGGCCTGGGTTATGTTGCGCCCTATGGATTCTTCGTATGCAGCCCTGCCTTGCGGGGAAATTTCCACGACAATGCCGGTAAAGCCCTGTCCCCCGGACGCGTCCGGCGGCGGCGCTACCGAAAGCGGCCTGCCTGACGCAAGGGGGCCGGCCGCCGCCGGGGGGGGCGGGGGTTGTATGTATAAAAACGGCAGCTCGCCACCTATTCTCATGTTTTCCATTATACCGCAAAAAAGCCAAAAGCGCAAGTGCCAAAACACGGCAAACGCATGAACGGCATGAACCTCGGAAATATCTCACACAAAGGCACAAAGACACGAAGGCACAAAGGTTAGGCAGGATTATCATAGTTCTGCGTCTTTATTCTTGCCTCAATAAAGCTCAAAAAGGTATAAAGTATGATAAAGCGGCGTTTTTTCCTTTCTTAACTTGGTGCCTTTGTGCCTTTGTGCCTTTGTGTGATAAAAATGGGAGTAAATTCCGAGGCTCGAGCATTCATGCGTTTGTTGTGAGCCTTTACCGGAGAGAGCTGCGGAAAAATTTTTTTTTCGATTTTTTGCAGGCGGACTAAAGCGTGCCGTATCTGCCGGCCATAACTGCTGCGGAGGCTCAATATGAAAAAACATTTCGGTTTTGCCCTTGCGGGCATTATTCTTATCAGCAGCTCGCTCGTTTCCTGTTCAAAAGAGGACGAGTTTTATGAACCGGACGATTGGAGGGGGGAAAGCAGACCCCCCGAAACGGCCGTGGTCTTAATAAACGAGCTTCGCACTACCTTCGTTACCCCCAAGGCGGAGTTTGTCGAATTGAGGGTTCTTAGCGCGGGCACTCTTGACGGGTTGAGCTTGTTTATAATGAGCAATACTCCGGCCTTTGTCTACGAATTCCCCCCGGTGCTTGTTCAAAAAGACGAGCTTGTGGTTCTCCACCTGCGCACGCTTAACGTTCATGCAAGCCGAGACGAGCTTACGGGCAATCTGAACGAATCGGGCGGCGAGGACGCATCCCCTACGGCGCGCGATCTTTGGGTTGCCGGCAACACAAAGCGGCTTCGCAGTACGGACGCGGTTTATGTTGCGGACAGGGAGGGCCGGGTGTTAAGCGCGGTGATGATTTTTGACGAGCAAAGCCCGCCGGCAAACATGAATTTTTTCCACGAGGCTTTGGAGTTTTTATACGGCCAGGGGGCCTGGACGGCTAAAGACGGGGGCAAGCCCGGCCTTGGGGATGCGGTGAGCACGTCTTCCCTTGGGACTACGCCCACGCGCAGTATCTCAAGGGACGAAAGCGTTGAAAATACCAACACGGCGGCGGATTGGTATGTAAGCCTTACCGTGAACAACGTCCACGGGGCTACGCCGGGGCGGCCGAACAACCCGGCGGGGCTTTAAGCCGCAAGCGCCGGCCGGCTTTGCGGGCGGCCTCCCAAATCCCAACCGGGGAGGCTCCCAAGGGCTGGCCGGCGCATTTTGCCGCCGTGGTAAAAGGGCGCAGGGGCAGTAGCGTCGAGTTATGGCAACCTCCAACTATTTTGCGCCGGCGGGGGGCAGCTTTTCAAAGAGATCGGCCATTTCGATTGCCGACATCATCGCGTCCCAGCCCTTGTTGCCGGCCTTGGTTCCAGCCCGTTCGACAGCCTGCTCGATTGAGTCCGTGGTAAGAACCCCGAAAATAACCGGAACGTCAGATGCAAGAGCCGCCGCCGCAATCCCCTTGGCCGACTCCGCCGCCACATAGTCAAAATGCGGAGTGGACCCCCGGATAACCGCCCCAAGACAGATAACCCCGTCGTATTTCCCGCTCTTTGCAAGCCTTGCCGCCGCAATCGGAATCTCGAAAGCGCCGGGAACCCGCACCACGGTCAAATCCTTCTCGTCGCCCCCGTGCCGGCAAAAACAGTCGATAGCGCCCTCCAAAAGACGCGCCGTGATAAAGTCGTTGAAACGGCTGGCCACAAAAGCGAACCTCCGCCCCTTGGCCTGCAAATTGCCGATAATTTCTGTGTGCATAATTTCCTCCAAATTGTTCAAATTGTTCAAATCTGTTCAAACGTATTCCAAAAAATGCCCAAAACGGGCTTTTTTCGCTTTAAGATAATCCATATTGCTCTTCCCCGGACGCATCTCGATCTTGACCCGCTCGACAATCCGAAAACCCTCGGCCTTAAGAGCCGCTTCCTTGTCCGGATTGTTCGTCATAAGACGCAGGCCGCGAATCCCCAAATCGCGCAAAATCGCCGCCGCAATCTTGTAATCGCGCCCGTCCGCCGCGTGCCCCAGCTTGACATTCGCCTCCAGCGTGTCGCAGCCCGCATCTTGTAACCGGTAAGCGCGGATTTTTTCCGCAAGACCTATGCCGCGCCCCTCCTGCCGCAGATAAACAACCACCCCGCCTTCCTCACCCGCCCGGCGCAAAGCCTCGCTAAGCTGCCAGCGGCAGTCGCATCTGGCCGACAGAAGAGCCTCGCCGGTAAGACACTCGGAATGAACCCTTACAAGGGCGTTTTCGGGATCAAAGCCCGCCGCAGAAACCATCGCCAAGTGAGGCTGCTCCGGCTTGGCAAGATTTTCGTAAGCGATAAGCGTAAAGTCGCCGTTTTCCGTGGGAAGACCGCTTTCCGCCACCCGCTTGACAGAGTCATGCTCCCGGCGCCAGCGGGCAAGAGCCTCCACCGTTACGATTTTAAGCCCGTGCTCCCTGGCCAGAACCTCAAGCTGAGGCAGCCGCGCCATAGAGCCGTCCGGGTTAAGGATTTCGCAAAGAATCCCCGACGGGGCAAAGCCGGCAAGACGCGGCAAGTCTACCGAAGCCTCCGTATGCCCCTGCCGGACAAGAACCCCGCCGTCCTTTGCCACAAGCGGGAAAATGTGCCCAGGGCGCAAAAGATCGCCCGGCTGGCAGGCCGGGTCGGCAATCGCCTTAATCGTCGCCGCCCGGTCAAAGGCCGAAATGCCCGTCGATGTAACACTCCTGGCATCCACGCTTACAGTAAAAGCCGTCGTGTGCGCCGAGGTGTTGTCCCTTGCCATAGGGAGCAGTTCCAGCTCCCCGGCCTTTTGCGCGGTAATAGCCTGGCACAAAAGCCCCCTGCCGTGCGTTATCATAAAGTTTACAGCCTGCGCCGTTACCGCGTCCGCCGCCATGACAAAGTCGCCCTCGTTTTCCCGGTCTTCGTCATCCGTAACGATGATCATCTTTCCGCCGCGAATTTCCGCCAGCGCTTCCTCGATTGTTGCAAATATTCCGCTCATACCGTACCTCTTTCATCCTAGTTTTCAATTAAAATCCAAGTTCCCGCATCCGCTCGAAGGTCAGCCGCCCCTCCCCCCCCCCGGTA
>WRKI01000054.1 GCA_009778155.1 Spirochaetota bacterium | reverse complement strand
TGTAACACGGGACAGCGCCGAGCCGCAATATGTCGATATAGAGGCTTGACAGACTTTCCCCGCGAAAACTGCCCCCGCGCCCCCTTGCCCCTTTTCGCCCCCCGCGACTAGTGCCAGAGTCCGAATATTACGTTTTTTTCTTCAACATTCATGCCCAGAATCAGATTCATGGCCGTTTCCGGGGTGGAGGAATGCTGAAGCAGATTGCCCATAAGACAGGGGCGCGACCGCAACTCTTTCAAAAAAACATCGTTCCGTATACCCTTGCGAATCTTTGACGACAGCTCAATGTCTTTTTGATGAATCAGCGCGATTAAAAAATTCTGCCGCGCGTGTTCGTCAAGCCCGCGAGCCTCCCGGGTGGAAACACCATCGCTTTTTATAAAGTTGCTTTCGTTCCTTGTAAGAACGGTAAACCCCAGCGACTCGTAATAATCCTCTATCGCGTTTATCGTCTGCATCTTGCATAAAAACTGAACTTCGTTTTTGGGAACCCCTTCCGTAAGCCCGTCCAGAACAAGAAGCGAAGGCAGGAAGTAAGTTTCGCAATCCTTGCAGAACATACGCGCATCCTCCCTCATTTGGGCTTCTATGCCTTTTTTGAAAGCCGGGTCAAGACGCGGGTGCGTGTAATAGTCGGCAAGCTCCTTGGCCGAATAAACATAGCCGCAATGCGGGCACTCTGAAAAATTGATAAGCTGAATTTTCGTGCCGGGAACCGGAAAACTTTCACAGCCGTCGGCAATGTTCTTCTGCCTTATTTCCTCAAGAGAACGCTCGCCCGTGGAGGAGTGGAAAAACGACGATGCCGGCGCGGCCTCCGCCCCGAAGCCGTAAGGCTCTTCTGCTTCGCCGGGCGACATTAAAAAATCCGCAAGATCGTCAAAAGAGTTAAAACGCGACTGGAAACGATAGCCCTTGTAGGCCGGGTGCTCGGCAATAATGGCAAGCATCTTTTCCTGCGCTTTTAACTTGACGGCAGGGTCTATGCCTTGCAAGTTCACTTGCGCTTTAAGACTATTCAAAGCGTCCATAGAAGGCACTTTTTCGTAAAACCGTTTGCGAATGTCCAGGTTTTCGTGGTTAAGCGCGCCGGCTATTTCTTTCAAGGACATAGCTTTGAAAATTGCCCCGATAGCATCGCTTGGCACTTTTTGAATATCTGTGAATGTAAATACCGCGCCGCCCATTTGCAAGTCTCCCAACTTTATATCGCCGCCAGAAACGGCAGCCCCACTCTACATATCTTACACGGAATCCCCGGAAAAAGCAAGCCGTTTTGCAAGGAAAAACACGACAAAGACATGAATGCTCGAGCTTCGGAATTTACTCCCCATTAAACTCACACAAAGGCACCAAGGCACAAAGGCACGGAGGGAGAAGAGAGAGGCGAGCTTTGATAAGATAAGGCCGCGCCAGCCGCCCGGTTACCGGTATAAGATAACTGCGAAAGCACACGCTTGCCCCCTCCGTCTCACTTAATCTTCCTCCTTCCTCCCTTTGTGCCTTCGTGCCTTAGTGCCTTTGTGTGAGACACTTCCGAGGTTCGTCTCGTTCATGCGTTTGCCGGGCAGGCTCCGAAGCCCGCCTTGCAAAGATGGCCAGGCTTTCTATGTGGGCGGTCTGCGGGTAAAAATCGTAAAAACGAAGGCCGAGAAGATCGTAACAGCGGGACAACGCCTTGCCGTCCCGCGCAAGGCTTGCCGGGCTGCAGGAAATGTAGGCTAAAAAAGCAGGCCCCCTTTCCGCAAGCCGCCCGGCAAGAGAAGCCGCAAGCCCCTGCCTTGGCGGGTCGGCGACAATAAGGCCGTAACCGTCAAGCCGCGCGCTTTTTGCCCAGTCCTCGGCACGCTTTGCGAAAAAACGCGTGTTTGATACGCCGCGAAGGTTTTCACGCGCAAGAGACAGCGCGGCTTTGTTTTCCTCGACCAAGTCTGCCGCCGGAAAAACCCCGGCAAGAAAGGCCGCGAAGGTGCCGACCCCGCAGTATAAATCGGCCATAGGCAGACTCCTTGCCGCCTGCGGCAGACCTTGCGCAATTTGGCAAAGATCGCTTATCAGCCTTTCCAGCATTTCGCCGTTGCTCTGGAAAAAGACCCCGGCGTCAACCGCAATGTCCCGATCCAAAAGCCGCGTCTTGCCGCGAGCCACCCCGGCCTCGCTTAACAAAAGGCCGCCTCGGGAATACACATTGACGCGGTCTTTTTCCGGCGACACAAAAAAGGCCTGCGCCTCTTTGCCGCCCTGCCGCAAAAGAGCGCGAATCCCGGTGTCGGCCACGGGACAGTCGGCGGCGGGGATAATTTGCGATGACCCTTTCGCTTTAAACCCCCAGGGAGCGCCGGCAAACCTTCGGTCAAACTGCCGAATTGCATGGAACTGCATCCTGTTGCGGTATCCCCAGGGGGTGCAGGGCGCGGGCAAAGGCTGGACACTGCCAAAGCCGCCTATCCGCCAAAAGGCTTCCTTCAAAATAAGCGTTTTGGCGGCAAGCTGGGCCGGGTATGAAAGATGCTGCAAATTGCAGCCGCCGCAAGTGCCGTAAAAAGGACACTCTGCATTTACCCTGTCCGGCGAGGCCTCCAAAAGCTCGACAATTTCCGCCTGCGCCCAGTCGCCCCTGTCCCCCGTTATGCGGCAGACCGCAGTCTCTCCGGGAAGGCCGCCTTCGACAAAAATACTTTTCCCGGCCGCCTTTGCCGCGCCCTCCCCGCCGGACGAGAAACCTTCAATCTTAAGCTTCAGAATGTCGGACATAAAACCGCTACCCGCGCCGCTATCGCCGCGCCCCGGGCCGGGCAAACATATACGCCACGGCCAAAAGCTCGCGCAAATAATTTGCCGGCAGGGAATGCCAGGGGGTGGGGGCGGCGGCATGGCCGGCCTTCATTCCCAAGCCACGCGCCAAGGTTGTTGCGCGGAAAATATGGAAATCGTTGGTTACGATTACGGCGCGAAAGCCCTCTGGGAAAAGTCCCTCCAGAATTGTCCGGGAAAAAACAAGGTTTTCCAGCGTGGAGGTCGATTCCCCCTCTTGCACGATTTTTTCGGGGGGCACGCCTCTTTCCACCAAATAGCGCATCATCGCCTCGGCCTCCGTTATGCTCTGCCCCGCGCCCAGCCCTCCGCTTACGACAATGACCGCCTCTGGGTTCGCCCGGCTGTATTCTGCCGCCCTGTCCAGCCGCATGGTAAGGTGGCGGGAAGGCCTGCCCGCGTTAAGCCCCGCGCCCAGAACGATCACCGCGTCTTCGGTATAATCGGCGTTTGGCCTTGCGGCGAAAGCGGCTAAAAAAACGGCGCCGGCTATCGCGGCAAGGCAGATCGCGCCGGCGGCAAGGTGAACCGGGCGCGGCAGTCTTGCGAAAAACACCGCGTAAAATACGATCGCCAGCGAGAGGGCAAACTGCAGCTTGTGTCCCAGATGGGCGTTTGTAAAAAGAAGGAAGGCCCCGGCATTCGCCAAAGAAAGAGCACCCAGCGCGGCAATGATTTTTTTCATGTTCTTCCATATTACAGGGAACCCGCCTTCCCCGCAAGCCTTTCTTCCTGAAAGGCAGCAATTCTACATTTAAGATTTTTGTGCAATAATAAAGCATGGGCAGGGGACTATTAGAAGCGCATTTGGACGCATTTGACAAAATCGGAGCCGG
>WRKI01000053.1 GCA_009778155.1 Spirochaetota bacterium | reverse complement strand
CCTCGTTGCCGAAAAGAATCGAAAAAACGCCGCTCTTGTACTTTCTGTTATGCTTCAGTTTTTTGCTCACAGGTTAAGAATACACGCTTTGCCCCTTCCCGTCAAGACTTCAGCCAGACTACTCCGCACGGCTATTCCGCACGGCTCCAGTTCGTGTTGTCCGGCGGGTAGGCCGGACGGACAAACCTAGCTCGCTGCCACCACGGGTAGAAGACGGCAGCCCTGTAGACTTCTGCAAAGCCTAAATTAAAAGCGGGGGTAGCCGGAGTATCATCTATCGTAACCATGCCGCCAATGCTTATGCTGGTAAGCGGGTTGTTTATAAAGGCAGAGCTAGCAATAGTTTCAACGTTATTCGGAATGGTCACACTTTGAAGGGCGTTGCTGTCAAACGCGCCAAACCCAATAGATCGAACGCCGCTTCCAAGGGTCAGGCTGCTTATATTATTGTTCGCGAATGACGCCGTTCCAATCGTTGTAACGCTATCCGGAATGACCACGCTGGTTAATCCCATGTTGTGAAACATAAACCCCGGTGCATCCATAATAGATGCAATCTGGGTAACAACCCTTCCGTCTATAACAGCCGGGATTTCCAGCCTGCCGTAGAAGCTGGCTGAGGGGTTAAATCCGATTATAGTCGCAATGTTGGGCGCGACTGGATTTATTTGGTTCAAAACAAAGTAATGCCCCGGAGTCGGTCCAGGCGAAGCGGGCGGCGGGACTACTGGCGGGTTCAAGTCGGTCAGCAGGCGCTGCATTACGGGGTTTTCGCAAGAGGTTACAATGGCAAGCAGTACGGCCGGCAAAAGCAAGAGCCGGCACAGCCGCGCCAGTCGGGG
This sequence comes from Spirochaetota bacterium, assembly GCA_009778155.1. GTDB lineage: Bacteria > Spirochaetota > Spirochaetia > Treponematales > Breznakiellaceae > WQXQ01. The sequence goes on along the minus strand of WRKI01000053.1, from coordinate 2,775 downwards.
TTTACAATTAGCTGTAGTTTTCATCTTCAGGCCTTTTGCGCCCTGGGGCGCAGGTGTTTACATTTTTACATCTGTGAAAATTATACAATTTTTACGGCTCTCTGCCAAGCGGCCGGGAAACGCTTCTTTAGCGTTTCCTTAGGCAATGCGGACTCTTCACATTTTCCGTTCATCTTGGTATCATAAAATATGAATGAAAGGCTCAACTCGCTTTTGAACCGCCACAAGGAGCTGGCTTCTTTAATCGAAGACCCGGCATTGGCAGGCGATCACAACCGCTACAGAGAAGTCATGAAAGAATTTTCGCGCCTTGACGAAGTGGCCGCGCTTCACAGCGAAATCGAAGGCATGACAAGGCAGGCACAGGAGGCGCGCGCCCTGGCCAACGAGGAAAAAGACCCGGATATGCGCGAGCTTGCCCGCGAAGAGCTTAAAGAGCTTGAGACGCGACTTGCCCAGAGCGAGGAAAAACTCAAGTTCCTGCTTATCCCCAAAGACCCGCTTGACGAAAAAAACATCATCATGGAGATAAGGGCCGGCACAGGCGGGGACGAAGCGGCGCTTTTTGCCGCCGACTTGTTCCGAATGTACTCCCGCTTTGCCGAAACCAAGGGCTGGAAGTATGAAATAATGGACACAAGCGAGACGGAACTTGGCGGGCTAAAAGAAATCGTGATTTCAATCAGCGGCAGCAATGTTTACGAAAACTTGCGCTACGAGTCCGGCGTGCACCGGGTGCAAAGGGTGCCGGCGACAGAAGGATCGGGCAGGATTCACACGTCGGCGGTAACGGTGGCGGTTTTGCCAGAGGCCGACGAAACGGAAATCAACATAAAACAGGAAGATTTGCGCATAGACGTTATGCGAGCCGGCGGCCCTGGGGGGCAGAGCGTGAATACGACAGACTCGGCGGTGCGCATAACGCACATTCCAAGCGGGATTACCGTCCACTGCCAAGACGAAAAAAGCCAGATTAAAAACAAAGCCAAGGCGATGCGGATTTTAAGAGCGCGGCTTTACGAGGCCGAAGAAGCGAAGGCTCACGCCGAGCGTTCCCAGGCGAGAAAAACGCAGATAGGCTCCGGCGATCGCTCCGAGAGGATTCGCACTTATAATTTTCCCCAGAACCGTCTTAGCGACCACCGGATAAACCTTACGCTTTACAAACTCGACCTTATAATAGAAGGAGATGTGGCGGAGCTTTTTGACGCGCTGAAACTTTCCGCAAGGGAAGAGCTTTTGGCCAGCACCAGCTCCCAGGGCGGCTGATGGAGGGCCAGGGGGGGGGGCTGCCTGCGCCGGCAGATTTGACTGTCCGCACCGCGCTTTCTTGGGGGGGCTTGGAGCTGAAGGCCGCCGGCGTTGAAAGCCCGTCCCTTGACGCTTCGCTTTTTCTGGCCAAGGTTTTGGGAAAAAGCCGGGCGGGGCTTTATGCCGGGTTTGGCGACGGGCTTTGCGAAAAAGATTTTCTGGCTTTCCGACAGATGATTGCCCGGCGTTTGGACGGCGATTGCGCGGCCTACATTTTGGGTGTAAAAGAGTTTCGCGCCCTTGACTTTCATGTAAACCCGTCGGTTTTAGTGCCGCGCCCGGACACCGAAACCCTTGTGGAGGCGGCTCTGGAAAGGCTCGCCGGGGAAGGGATGCCGCGCCGCGCCCTTGACCTTTGCACGGGATCGGGGGCTGTGGCCGTGTCGCTTAAAAACGAAGCGCGGCACTTGGAAGTGTGGGCGGCGGACATTTGCCCGCAGGCTCTGCAGACGGCAAGGGACAATGCGGCAAGGCTTCTTCCGGAAGGCGACGGCGTGAGTTTTTTTTGCGGGGATTTGTACGAGGCATTGCTTGCAATGCGCGCATTGCCCGCCGGCCAGCCACCCCGGTTTCACCTAATAGTGGGCAACCCGCCGTATATACCCTGCGGCGAAATGGAGGGGCTGCCGGCCGAGGTTCAAAAGGAACCGCGCATTGCCTTGGACGGCGGCTTTGACGGGCTTTCCATTGTAAGTCGCATAATCGAAAAGGCCGGCGATTACCTTTATCCCGGCGGGAGCCTGCTTTTGGAGGCAGACCCGCGCCAAATGGAAACAATCGCCGCGTATCTTGAAGAATGCGGCTTTGCGGAAATCCGCACCTACGACGATTTGTCCGGGAGAAAGCGCGTAATCGCGGGGGTTAGGCCGGGCTGAATCTGCGCCCGGCATCCCCCCTCCCTTCTATCCCCTAAAGATCGATGGACTTGGTTTTGATTTTTTCCTGCACATAGCCGGCAAAATCGCCCGTTTTCATCGCTTCAAGCTGTTGGCCGTTGCGTAAGCGGATTGAAACCGTGCCTTCATCCGCCTCCCTCTGGCCTAGCACCAGCATATAGGGAATTTTCCGGTTTTGGCAGTCGCGAATCTTGGCGTTCATCCTGTCGTCGCTTAACTCCGCGCTTACAAGCAGGCCGGCCGCCTTAAGCTCGCGCTCGACCTGTTTCGCGTAATCGTTGAAAGCCTCGCTTACCGGAATCACGGCGACCTGCTCCGGGGCAATCCAGGGGGGGAAGGCCCCGCCGAAATGCTCGACAAGCACGCCGAAAAAACGCTCCAGACTGCCCAAAAGCGCGCGGTGAATCATGTAGGGGCGTTTGTGCTGGCCGTCGGCATCGACAAAGGTCATGTCGAAACGCTCCGGCATATTAAAATCGAACTGAATCGTCGTCATCTGCCATTCGCGACCCAGCGCGTCCTTGATCTTCAAATCGATTTTGGGGCCGTAAAAGGCCCCCCCCCCCTC
>WRKI01000052.1 GCA_009778155.1 Spirochaetota bacterium | reverse complement strand
TGCGCCTGCCATTATCGGCAAAGTTGCCCCCCGGCAAAAGGTCTGCCGAACCTGCCTACGGCAGGCGGCGAAACCGGCGCATGGTTAGATTGTAGCGGCTTTTGCGGAAAGTGTCAAGCGGTTTTGCGTGGGTTTTTGGAGGTTACCATAAGAAGATACAGGCGAAAGACCTTAAAAGTCGCTTTTACCGGAACTGGTTGTCTATAATGGCAAAATTATCACCGTGCCTGCCGGATGGCTGCCTTATTCGGCGATAGAATAAGTTGAAAGCGGTTATACGGCAGCCTTTGCGCCATTTGGGGCGGGGGCTGTTTTTTCGCCGCCCGCTGGTTTTCACCCGCAAACCCGGAAACAAGGGCACCGGCAACGGCTTTCTCGCTGGGCAGCGGCTCGCAAAGAAAGCCCTCCGTGAAACTCCGTGTTCTCCGTGGTGAAAATTCCTCGCTTTGTCGCCGGCAGAGGCTTTCTCCCCAAGCAGTCGCTCGCTGGCTTTCCTCCCAAAGCAAAGCTCCGCGCCTTTGCCGGCAAAGATTTTTACCCCGTGCTGATTGACAAGAGGATTCCTTCGCGCTGCTTTCCTGCAAAATCGCTTTTTTGCCAGCTTGACAAAACCGCTCGTTTTAGCGAATATTTGAGAATGGCAGCAAATGCGGCGTTGAGGACTTTATTTTCAAACTCGGTTTTTTTAGCCACGGTTTCAAGCTTGCTGGCGGCACAGCTTATAAAAACCGTAATTTATATTTTGGCGAATAAAAATGTAAAGCTTGCAGAACTGGTCGAGGTAACCACATGGCGGACGGGCGGGATGCCTTCCAGCCATTCGGCGCTTGTATGCGCCCTTGCCGTGTCGGTCGGCTTTGCGGAGGGCATTTACTCCAACTTGTTCATCGTTTGCGCCTCTTTTGCGCTTATCGTCTTGCGCGACTCCGTGGGGGTCAGGCACTCTTCGGGGCTTCAGGCCAAGGCTTTGAACAATCTTGGCCGGCTGTTCACCGCTGCAAAAAAAGCCGAAAAGCTTCAGGCGGTAAGGGAACTCCTGGGGCCAAGCCCGCTGGAGGAGGCGGCCGTCGACAAAGCCGCAGGCGGCGGCAAAGCCGACGAATTTGTGCCGGTAAAGGAAATTAAGGGACACAGCCCGCAGGAAGTCGCCGCCGGGGTTGTTTTGGGTGTATTGACAGCGATTGTTTTTTCATTATCAATGGATTAAGGAAACGATTATTAAATCCCATCGAGGATTTAATAATCGTTCTTACCCGCATTTTGCGCAATGAAATGAGCAAATGCATGGGGAAGCACTGATTAGCTTCGAGTTAATCAGTGCTTCCTTAGGGACTTGCCCCGGTGCGCCGGTTTGGGCAGGCCTTTTGGAATATCGCGGGAGCGCGGTTTAAAACGCTTCCATAAAATGTTGGACTTGTAAGGATGCGGCAAAGGTAAATGAACGTATATTCGTTTCCTCAGGGAGGATTAGATTTAAGCGACCCCACGGCTCCGCCACGGGAGACTTCGGTTTTGGCTTTTTTGCCACTGTTCTCGGTCATACCTTTGAGCAGCCACTCCGGCGGCAGGGTGTACTCCCTCGTCTCCGCCGGTGATGTCGTCAAAGAAGGAATGCTCGTAGGCAGAGCCTCCGGCTCAGGCGCGGTGAACGTGCACGCGACCGTGCCCGGCAGAGTTGTCCGCAAGGCCTTGTGGAAGGACATCGAAGGGCTGAACAACGAAGCTCTGGTAATCAGAATGGAAGGGGCCTTTGAAAAACTGGGCAAAAAAGAAGAGCGTTTCCAATGGGCCGGCATGAACAGCCACGACATTCAGCGTGTCATCTCCGACTACGGCATTGTCGAAATGGAAAACCGGGGCCGCCCTCTTGCCGACAAAATCTCGAACCTAAGAAGGGAGGCCGACAAGCTCACCTTGGTCGTAAGATGCGTCTTTGACGACCCTTGGCTTGCCGCCGACTATGTACTTTGCAAGGAAAGGCTGAAAGAGATGGTCGAGGGCTGTTTTATAACCGCGCGCGCCTGCAAAAATGTGGAAAAAGTGCTCTTTGCCGTCTCCAGACGCGAAAAAGAACTGGGCGAAGAGCTTCTTGCCGAGGCGGCCGCCGCCGGGGAGATGGACTGCTCCCTCGTTTTGGTCGGCAACCGCTATCCCCAGCGCAACAAAAGGGAACTTGAACTGTCGCTGCGAATGTACGAAAAAAAAGAAAACCTTGACATGGGTTCCTTCATTATATTTGGGCCGGCGACAATGGCGGCCGTTTACGATGCGGTAAAACTGCGAAAGCCGATTTTAGACCGCTATGTGGCGGTCGGCGGCTCCGCTGTAAAAAACCCCTCGGTAATAAAGGCCAGGGTGGGAACCCGTATAGCCGAGCTTGTCGAGCAGTGCGGCGGCTTTACCGGCAAGCCCTCCAGAATTATCGTAGGGTCGCCCATTGCCGGCCGGGAAATCGTGAGCATGGACGAGCCTGTGGACAAAACCTGCTACGCCGTTTACGCCATGACGGAGGCTCCCGACGGCTACAAAAGGGAGAACTGCATGAACTGCGGGGAGTGCCGGCAGGTCTGCCCCGTGGGGCTTGACCCTGAAGATATGTACAAGCGCATTGTGAACGCGAAAGCCGGGGAGCCGCTTTTTTTCGACTGCCACGGTTGCGGTTGTTGCAAGGTCGTGTGCCCATCGGCCTTGCCCCTGTCAGACCTTGTGGGCGAAGAAAAACTGGGTGTGCCGCATGACTGAACGAAAAGACGCACTGATTCACAGGCCGCAGATAAACACCTCCCTTGCCGCGTCCAAACGGATGTGGCTTGTTTTTACCGTCGCAACTTTGTGCGTTCTTCAATCTGCTTTAAGCGACGGGGGGCGTTCCTTGCTGCTCGCCCTTGCGGCCGTGCTTACGGCGGTGGCTATCGAGCTTTTTCTTACATGGCGGCAGTACGGTTTTGGCAAGATAAAAGACGGAAGCGCGGCCGCTAGCGCGCTTGTCCTTGTCCTGCTTTTGCCCAACCAGATTTACCCCATGTACGCGGCCTTTGCCGCCGCCTTTGCAATCGCGGTGGTCAAGTTCAGCTTTGGGGGGCTGGGGTCGAACTGGCTTAACCCGGCCTTGGGCGGCTGGATTTTCATCCGTTTTTCATGGCCGGCCGCCTTCAGCCGGGCCTTGGAACATTCGCCCTACTATACCGGCGAGCTTTGGGGCGCGGCCCCGGCAGGCTCTTTTGACATCGCCCTTACGTCATTTCTTAACAGGAACCTTTTTGCCTTTGCCGGCGCCGATCTGCCGTCGGGCTATTTCGAGCTTTTGTACGCAAGAGGCCCCGGCTTTATTGCCGACCGTGGAATTCTCGCGCTCTTGATCGGATCGATTTTGCTGTCGGCCTTGCGGGTAAGCCGGTTTTACATCCCGGTTGTCTTCCTTTTTGTTTTCGGCCTTTTGACGCGCATTTTCGGCGACCTTCCCTTCGGGGGGCAGTTTTGGAGCGGCGACATTTTGTGGGGATTTTTCTCCGGCGGCACGATTGCGGCCGCCTTCATTCTGGCGGCCGAGCCGGTTTCCGGGGCTAAGACAAAGTACGGGGCGTTGGCGCTTGTAACGGCGGCG
>WRKI01000051.1 GCA_009778155.1 Spirochaetota bacterium | reverse complement strand
GGGGGGGGGGGGCATTGGAAGACCTTTTGCCCTTTTCAGAAGAGGAAGTCGTGCGGGCAGTGGCGGAATCGGAAATCCCTGTTATAAGCGCGGTGGGACACGAAATCGACTGGGCTTTGAGCGACTTTGCCGCCGACCTTCGCGCCCCCACACCCTCGGCGGCGGCGGAGCTTGTAAGCGAAAACCGGGCGTTGGCTCTGGAAAATATTCGCGCTCTTGTGGAAGGGGCAAAGACGGCGGTAAAAGCAAAAACGGAGCGGGCGCGGCTTTTGTTAAAGCCCTTTAACCGCGACGAAATGGAATACCGGTTCCGTGCGATTTTACAGCCGCGGCTGATCCGCTTTGACGATGCGAAAGAAGAGCTTATCGCGGGCTTCCAAGAGCGTTGCGCGGATTTGCGCCGCCGGCTGGAGCTTGCAAAAACAGTTGTCGAGGCCGGCAGTCCGTTAGCTGTCATGGAGCGGGGGTTTTCGTTAGTCGTGAACGAAAAAACAGGCAAGGTGGTGCGAAGCGCGGCCGATGCGAAAAAGGGCGATCGGCTTTCGATTCGCCCGTTAAAAGGGAAGATAAGCGCGGTTACCGAAAGCGCAACATTAACAGAAGATTGAAGGGGACACAATGGCAAAGACAAAAGCCGGGAGTGCCGGCGAGAAGGTTGCTGCTGCAAATGCGGTTGCAACAGCGGTTGCAAATGCAAATGCGCCAGCAAATGCGCCAGCCGCACGAGCGGGAAAAAGCGGCGGCATGAAAAACTTTGAAGAAAGGCTGGAAAAACTGGAAAAACTGGGCGAACTTATTCGCAAGACGGATATTCCGCTGGACGAAGCCTTAAAAGCATTTGAAGAGGGGATACGGCTTGCAAAAAATTTGGAACTCGATCTTGAAAAGATCGAAAGCCGCATAGAGATACTGATCAGCTCCAGCGACGCGCCGCCGGAAGAGTCCCCGGAGCTTGAGCTTTTTGAAAGCGGGAACTAGATGTCGCATAACGATACCGCTGAAGAAACTGGCGAAGGCCGCAATGTCGGGCGCATCCAAATACTGCCCCCGATGGAGGCTCGGCGAATTGCCGCCGGCGAGGTGGTTGACCGCCCTGCCGCCCTTGTGCGCGAATTTATTGACAATGCTATCGATGCCGGCGCGGCCAATATCGATGTTTTAATCGAAGGGGGCGGCAGTAAAAAGATCGAGGTTGTCGATGACGGCGAAGGCATGGGCCTGCGGGATTTGGAGCTTTGCATAATCACCCACGCCACAAGCAAAATCCGCTCCCTGGGCGACTTAGACATTTCGCGCACGCTGGGGTTTCGCGGCGAGGCGTTGGCGGCGGCGGCGGCGGTGTCAAGGCTGGAAATAATCACAAGCACGGACGGCCGCGAAGCCTGGCGGCTGGAAAGCAATCCCGGCGCGGCGGCGGGTGCGCCGGCGGGGGGGCGTCCATTGATTGAACGCTCGCGGCGCACTCGCGGCACGACGGTTAGATCGCATAACCTTTTCGATGCCATTCCGGCGCGAAAACGTTTCTTAAAACGGGACTCAAGCGAGGCGGCTTTGTGCCGGCAGGTTTTTACCGACAAGGCTCTTGCCTTTCCCCAAATAAAATTTAGCCTAATGCAGGACGGCGCGTTGAAGTTTTTCTTCCCTGCCGTCGCTTCAAAAAAAGAACGTTTTGCCGCCGCCTTTTTTGAAACAGAGGAAAAAAAGTTCCTGCACGAGATAAATGTCTTGGATGACGGTTTTTCCGCGCAAATAATAATCGGCGGCCCGGAATTGCAGCGCGGCGACAAGCGGCTTTTGCACGTTTTCGCCAACGGCAGAAGGGTTCAGGATTACGCGCTAATTCAAGCTATGGAATACGGGGTAGCTCACTGGTTCCCCAACGGGACGCACCCGGTTGGCGCGCTCTATATCGAAATCGATCCTGCCCTTGCCGACTTCAACATTCACCCTGCCAAACGGGAGGTGCGTTTTAGGGATGCAGGTTCGATTCACAATGCGGTAAGTTCCCATGTAAGAAGGTTTTTCCACCACATAAGCCTTCAGCGCACCGGCACCAGTCTCATGCCCGGCGATCAAGGCGAGACGGATTACGATGTTTTGCAAAAATCCTTTTCGGACAGTTTTTTGCCCATCGGCTCAAGCGGCGAAAGCCGAAACTGGGAGCCTGCGGGTTACAACCCGGCAGGTTACAACCCGGCGGGTTATAGCCCGGCGGGGTTCAGTCCGGCTGGCCTTAGCCCGCAAAGCTTGGCGATGGAGGCTTTGAATGAAAACCCGCCCGGCGAAAGTTCGGTGCCGGCTGGCCAGGCGCAGGCTGGTCCGGCATCAGCAAGTGTTCCGCAAGCGGGCGGCGCGGGGGCGCGTTATATCGGCAGAGCTTTCGGTATTTTCCTATTAATAGAGCGCGGCGAGCGGCTTTTTATTGTAGACCAGCACGCCGCCCACGAGCGTCTGCTTTACGATCGTTTTCTTTCCCGGCCTATCCCCAAGCAGGAGCTTTTGGCCCCGATTCCTTTTGCCTGCGAAAGCGAGGATGAAGACCGTTTTCTGGAGGCAAAGCTCGTCGAGCTTGCCCGTCTTGGGGTGGAGATCGAAAAAGACGCGGCCGGGGGGTGGCTCATTCAGGCCTTGCCGGTCGGCTGGCAGCAAAGCGATTCTCAAACGGTAAAAGAAATTCTAAACCTAAAAGCCGCAAAGGAAAACATGGCCGAGCGTTGGGCTGCCACGCTGTGCTGCCACAAGTCGATCAAAGACGGGGGCTACCTTGACGAGTCCGCCGCCTTGGAACTTGCCCTGGCCGCCTTTGCCTCAGAGCCAACCTGCCCCCACGGCCGCCCCGTCTGGACGGAAATCTCCCGCCAAGCCCTGTTCAAGGCGGTACGCCGGGAGCTGTAGGGGAAGCCCCCAGCGGGCAGGTTTCACGGATTAATAAATAAGCTCGCAGAGTTTGCCGGTCGCCCCCCCCCCGCCACAGCATGGAAACTAAGAGACCTGTTTCCTTGATCCCAGTTCGGGCCATAGCCGGATATTCCTAAAGCCTCCGCTATCTGCAGGGTTAAAGCATTAGTGGCATTATGCCACATCATAACTAGCGTGCCGCCGTCCCCAATAGCCCACCCCTGAAAATTAGCGATGTCAGTAATAGTATTGAATTGAGTTTGGGTAATCCCAAAGGCAGCTATCGACGGATCCCAGCCGGTTTGAAACCCCGGGCCGTTGCCACCTCCGCCGCCGCCCGTGTCGTCATTGTTGTCGCAGCCGGTAGCTACAAGCGCGAATGCCAGAACCATTGCCAGAATCCCCAAGTGAAGTTTCTTTACCATACTTTTCTCCTTTTCCTTGCCGGCACAATGCCAACAAAGAAAGGCCGCCTACCGTGTTTGCGGTTTGGCCGGCCTTTGTTAATATAAACAAGCCCATACGGGCTGTTGCTACGTTGTTATCGCCAAATTTGCATACAGACAGCAAAGCAGAAGGAGAAAATGGGCAAATTTTTTTAGGAATTTTCGCTAAAGGGGCGAATTCATGTGTGTGTGTGTGTGTGTGTGTGTGTGTGTGTGTGTGTGTGTGTGTGTGTGTGTGTGTGTCGGCGCAAATCAGGCA
>WRKI01000050.1 GCA_009778155.1 Spirochaetota bacterium | reverse complement strand
CCCCGCCCGGACAGCCGCCGGCCATACTAGCGTCTGTAACCGCCGCCGCCGCGATCATCGCGGTAACCGCCGCCACGACGCTCCGGCCGCCCGCCGCCGCGATCATCCCTAAAACCGCCGCCGCCCCGATCCCCGCGATCTCCGCCAGGCCTAAAGCGCGGCCTGTCATCCCCGCTGCCGGGAGGAGGCGCGCCGTCCGGGTCGATAGCGTCGATGTAGGAAAGATTCAGCCTGCCCATCTTGTCGATTTCAAGCAATTTTACGGGAATCTGCTGGCCTTCCTGCACCGCGTCGGTAACCTGGGCAATACGCTGGCGGGAAAGCCGGCTGATATGCACAAGCCCTTCTTTGCCCGGCAGAATTTCGACAAAAGCGCCGAACTCCATAATGCGCTTGACAACCCCGTCATAAACACGGCCAATCTCCGGATTGGAAGCCACGCCCATAACGTCCATCTTGGCATCCTCGGCATCCTTTGTGTTTTTGCCAAAAATCGTAACAGTGCCGTCATCGTCCGTGTTGATTTTTACGGAATACTTTTCGGAAATCGCCTTGATATTTTTGCCGCCAGGCCCTATAAGCGCGCCAATTTTGTCGATGTCAATACGCAAGGTTACGATTTTGGGCGCAAGCTCGCTGATCGCCTCGGCAGGCTTGCCAATCGTCTGGTTCATAACCGACAAAATGTGCAGCCGCCCGCGCCGCGCCTGCTCCAGCGCGACCTTCATAATCTGGGCGCTAACCCCGGCAATCTTGATGTCCATCTGAAGGCCGGTAATCCCTTCCTGAGTGCCAGAAACCTTAAAGTCCATGTCGCCCAAGTGGTCTTCGTCGCCAAGAATGTCGGAAAGCACGGCAAAACGGTCGCCCGGCCCGCCCTTGCCCTCGGTAATAAGCCCCATAGCAATGCCGGCCACCGGCTTTTTAAGAGGAACCCCCGCATGGAACATGGAAAGAGTGCCGCCGCAGACCGAGGCCATAGAGGAAGAACCGTTGGATTCCATAATCTCCGAGACAACGCGCACCGTGTAGGGGAACTCGTCCTTGGGCGGAACCATCGCTTCCAAGGAACGCCGGGCAAGAGAGCCGTGGCCGATTTCCCGCCGTCCTGTCCCCATCCTGCCGACCTCGCCCACCGAGTAGGGGGGGAAGTTGTAGTGCAAAAGGAAGTTTTCCCGCTTGTCGCCTTCGATGTCATCAAAGACCTGCTCGTCAAAAACCGTGCCCAAAGTCGTAACGACAAGCGCCTGAGTTTCGCCACGGGTAAAAAGCGCCGAGCCGTGGGTGCGGGGAAGCACGCCAATCTCGCAGGTGATCTCGCGAATGTCCTCAAGGCCGCGCCCGTCTACGCGCTTGCCCTTGTCAAGAATGCCTAAACGCAACACCTCGTAGTGCATATCCTCGAACAGCGCGTCAAAGAGCTTCTTCTGGTTTTCGTCCTCAAGCTGGACTGCATATTTCTGCTTGAACTCGCTTATAACAGCGGCGATTGCATCGCGCCTTTCATGCTTGCCGGGAAGGAAACAGGCGACCTCCAGCTTGGGATAGGCCGCAGCCCTAATCTCGGCGGCATTTTCCAGCTTGTGGGAAGGCTCCGTAAGCGGCAACTTGGGAGTGCCGGCAAGCTCGCGAAGTTTTTCCTGAAGATTGCAAAGCTCGATAATCAGCTTGTGCGCCTTCTCCAACGCCTCAAGCATAAGCTCTTCGCTAACCTCTTTCGCGCCGCCTTCTACCATAGTAATGCCGTCTTTTGTTCCGGCCACCACGATTTCCATGTCGGATTTTTCGATCTGCTCGTAAGTCGGGTTGGTAACAAGCTCGCCGGCCACAAGGCAGACCCTTACCCCGGCGACAGGGCCGGCGAAGGGCACGTCGGAAATATGCACGGCGGCAGAGGCCGCGATAATGGCCAGAATGTCCGGCGGGTTTACCTGATCTGTGGAAAGCACCGTCGGGACAAGCTGGATTTCGCGCCCGAAGCTCTTGTCAAAAAGCGGGCGCATAGGCCTGTCGATAAGGCGGGAAATGAGAATTTCCTTGTCCTTGGGGCGGCCAGCCTCGCGCTTGATAAAGCCGCCGGGAATTTTACCCGCAGCGTAATACTTTTCGTTGTAATCGACGGTGAGAGGCACATAGTCCATGCCTTCCACCGATTCCTGGGACGTGCAGACGGTGGCAATGACAACCGAGCCGCCGTATTGCGCGAAAACGGTGCCGCGCGTCTGCTTTGCAATCCTGCCGGTTTCAAGAGTCAAGTCTTTGCCGGCAATTTGTAGGGTTACTTTTTGAAGCATTATTTACGCAGCCCCAGCTCTTTAATGAGCTTACGGTAACCTTCCAAGTTTGTCCGCTGTATGTATTTCAGCATACGCCGTCTCTGGCCGACCATGATCAAAAGACCCCTTTGGCCGGTCTTGTCTTTTTTAAACTGCTTGCAGTGCGTTGAAAGCTGGTTAATGCGTTCAGTAAGCAGGGCTATCTGAACTTCCGCCGCGCCTGTATCCTTTTCGTTTTTGCCAAATTTGGCAGTAATGGATGCTACGCTTTCTTTGCTTAAAGCCATGTATTTTCTCCTAAGAACATTCGTTCAACTTCGATAATTGTGCTGTTTTCCATTGTAATCAAATCTAAAAAAAAGTCAAGAGCGTGCCGAAGGCACTCTCCCCATTTAACTCACACAAAGACACGAAGGCACAAAGGTTAGGATTGAGCTACAGTAAGCCCGCGCCTTCCTTTTGCATCATTATTGAACATAAGAGCGGAAGGAAGAAGTAGGAATGAAGCAGGGCTTTCTAATCATTGCTTTGTGCCTTTGCGCCTTTGTGCCTTGGTGTGATTAAAATGGGAGTAAATTCCGAGGCTCGAGCATTCATGCGTTTGTCGTGGCCTCATCCCTAACCTCATCCCTTATTCTTCCCTTTGTGCCTCCGTGCCTTTGTGTGAGCTTTTCGGGAGCCATGTTCCGCGCCTTCGTGTGAGCAAGCGAGCCGGCTCTACCGTCTGACCCAGATTTGCCTAAAGCCCATAGCTCCGAGCCTTTGCACAGCCCTTGCCACATCATGGGTGTCGATGTTGATGGCAGCCACGCGGAAAAGCCCGTTGGTGTGCTCGTAGCCGACAATGAAACCCGCCGCGCTTACAAGACTTGCCGCCATCGAAGCCGCTTCCACCGTGGAAAAAGCCCCTACTTGAAGGTGATAAAGCCCGTTGCCCTGCGGCGAGGGAAGCCCCGGTATAATGATCATGTCTTCAAAATCCACAGGCGGCGGATGGACGTGCCCCGTGGGAGGAATCGGGAAAACCTCCAAAGGCGGCAAAGCCGCAGGCGGAGGCGGCGGGGTAGGGAAGTGCACGGCCGGGGGCGGCGGCGGCAAGGCCTGCGGCGGCTCCGGCTCGGCCTCCAGCGGGGGAATAAACTGATGCGGCAAAGGCTCTTCATCCTGCACAGGCGGCACAAACAGAGGCTCAGGCTCTGGAGCAGGCACCGGCGGCACAAACAAATGAGGAGGCGGCTCCTGCACAGGCGGCGGCGGGGGCACGAACTGTTGCGGCGGAGGTGGCGGAGGTGGCGGCGGTGCCGGCGGCGGA
>WRKI01000049.1 GCA_009778155.1 Spirochaetota bacterium | reverse complement strand
CAGATTATACTTGGCAAGTTGATCGCGCTGGAAAATTATCTTTACGAGATTGAGTCGCCGGATGATCCTTACTGGCACGAGCGCGACAGGGAATTTGCCGCCGGCCTTATCGCAGAAATGCAAACAGTGGTTGCCGGCAATTAAACTTATGGAGGAAAACATGACAACGAAAAAAATTTGGACAGCGGCCATTCCGCTATTGCTTTCTGCCGCGATATTTTTCGCAAGTTGCCAAGGCGGGGCGGCGCCGGGGCCGGCAGCCCCTGCGGACGATAACATGGCACACATACAAGCCAGAATCGCAGAGCGCATTCTGCAATTTGTTACGCCACTGGCCACCCCGGGCTTCGATGCCCATGTCTGGGATGAAGCCCGGCTGGAGACCATCGATTTGTTTATCACGGTTTTTAATAACCGGGCAAACCTTGTCGGTACTGATTTTCATTTTGACACGGGGGAGGTTATTCCAGCAGATGAGTTAAGGGCTTACGCTCTTGAGTTGTTGCACCATGCGTTAGGCAATTTGGAAATCGGTTTTGGCGACTCGATAGATGCCCGCGCCGCCGAGATGGCGCGGATGGTCGCATTTATGACGCTTGCGGTTTTGTCTGCGGCGGAATCGCAGCCGCCGGATTCTTTTATTGAATCGGCAAAGGCCATCGTTTACGGCAATATTTGGTTCGGTTATCCGGCTCGCTACAATATTGTAAGTTTGCTGGACATTTTGCTGGTGTTCGATTTCCCGGCTCTTCACGCACAGCCCCGGCAGGTTATTCTTGCCAGATTAACCGCGCTGGAAAGCTACCTTAACGAGGTCTATTCCCCAGACGACTTTGCCCGGCACGAGCACGACAGGGAGTTTGTCGCGAGCCTTATCGCAGAAATGCAGGCAGTGGTTACCGGAAACTAAGGAAACGCTGATTAAATCCTCGATGGGATTTAATCAGTGCTTCCTTAGACCGTGTAGGTTGACGCGCTGGTTGTGCCGCCTTGGCCTGTCCAGTTGGTGTGGAAAAAACTGCCCGGCTCCCTGTCAATGCGCTCGTAAGTGTGCGCCCCGAAATAGTCCCGTTGCGCCTGCAAAAGATTGGCGGGAAGACGCTCGCTGCGGTAGCCGTCGAAAAAACTTAACGCGCTGGAAAAAGCCGGGGCGGGAATCCCGCTTTGCACCGCCGCCGAAACCACACCACGCCAAGACCGGTCGGCATCTTTTATCACCGCGCTAAAAAAATCATCCAGCATGAGGTTTTCAAGATCGGCGTTTTTGTCAAAGGCCTCTTTTATCTTGCCCAAAAAAACCGAGCGTATGATACAGCCGCCGCGCCACATAAGCGCGATCCCGCCATAATTCAACTTCCATTTGTACTCCTTAGCCGCCTCGCGCATCAGCATATAACCCTGAGTGTAAGACACAACCTTTGCCGCGTACAGAGCTTTTTCAAGATCGCGCAAAAAACCCTCTTTGTCGGCCGGGACGGCGGCTCCCGCGTTAGGAAAAACTTGGGAAAAACGTACTCGCTGTTCTTTGGCGGCGGAAAGACATCGGCTAAAGACCGCCTCGCCAATGAGGGTCAAGGGCACGCCCAGTTTGAGCGCCTCTATCCCCGTCCACTTGCCGGTTCCCTTCTGCCCCGCGCTGTCCAGAATTTTATCGACAAGCGGCTGGCCGTCTTCATCCTTAAAGCGCAGGATGTCCCGCGTTATTTCGATAAGATAGCTGCCCAAAGGGCCTGAATTCCACCGGTCAAAAACATCGCCCATCTCGGCGGCGGTCATTCCAAGAAAGTTTTTCATTAAATCGTAGGCCTCGCAGATAAGCTGCATATCGCCATACTCGATGCCGTTGTGCACCATTTTGACAAAGTGCCCGGCGCCGCCTTCGCCCACCCAGTCGCAACAGGGTTGTCCTCCGTCGCCTTCCGCCTTGGCGCAGATTGCTTGAAAAATCGGCTTTACAAAGGGCCAGGCCGCCGCCGAGCCGCCGGGCATGATGGAAGGGCCTTTGAGCGCGCCTTCCTCGCCGCCGGAGACGCCGGTTCCCACATACAAAAGCCCCTTGGATTCGATGTAGGCGGCGCGGCGGGCGGAGTCGTCAAAGTTCGAGTTGCCTCCGTCGATGATGATGTCGCCTTTTTCAAAGACAGCCAAGAGCGCATCGATTGTCGCATCAACGGCATCGCCGGCTTTTACCATGATCATGGCTTTGCGCGGTTTTTCCAAAGCGGCGGCAAGCTCGGCCATGTCGTAACAGCCGGCGATGTTTTTCCCGCCGCCGCGCCCGCTTAAAAAGCTGTCCGTTTTCGCCCGCGTTCTGTTGTAGACCGCCACACGGAAGCCCTTGCTTTCCATGTTAAGCACCAAGTTTTCGCCCATTACCGCAAGCCCGATCAGGGCTATGTCGGCCTTGCCGTTTTCGTTTGCCATATCATCCTCCTATAGGCCTTAAAATGCCGGCTGAAACCGGCTTCTGTCAATTTTCCCCGAAAGTCCGTGCCAGAAAGCCGTCCAGCGCGGCAAAGTAAAGCTCGATTGACTGCATAAAGCCCGCGTTGTGGCTTCCCTGTATCTCCAGAAAAGTTACCTCGTTGCCGCCCGACCGCGCCGCTTCGTAAATGCGCCTGCCCTGTCTGTATGGAACAACTTCGTCCTGCGGGCTGTGTATGATCAAGAGCGGGGCGTTAAAGGCCGCCGCGCTTTCCGCCGTTGGCCAAAAGTTGCCGCCAAGCAGGAAGGGCGCGGCGAAGGCCGGGAAGGGGGTCATGTCGGCCAGGGAGGAGAAGGTCGATTCCAAGATCAGGGCGCGCGGGGTTACTGTCGCCGCAAGTTCCATTGCCACCGCCCCGCCAAGGGAGCGTCCGAAGATGACGATGTTGCCGGCGGGGATTTGTCTGTAGCGGGTGAGCCAGTCCCAAGCGGCCAGCGCATCAAGCGCGGTGCCGGCGATTGAGGGCCTGCCCTCGCTTTGTCCGTAGCCTCTGTAGCTTACAATGAAAACGGAGAGGCCTAGGTCGTGAAAAATCTGTATGGAACCTAGGCGATGCGATATGTTGCCGCCGTTGCCGTGGAAGAACAGTAGTGTTGCCCGGGCGTTTGGGGCGGGGATGTACCAGCCGTGTATGCGCAGGCCGTCGCTTGTTGTGAGAAACACGTCATCGAAAGCAAGCCCGGCGGCGGCCGGCGTGGCGGCTATTTGCGAGGAGGGCATGAAGACAAAAAAGGGCAGTACAAAGCGCACCGCGCCCAGCAAAACTGTGGCAAGGGCTATGTACGGAAGCAGTCTGCGTATCACTTTCATCTTTACCAGTATACACCAATTGAGGGATGAAAAAAAGCCTCGCGCGGGGGCGCAAACGCATGAACGACACGAGCCTCGGAATTTACTCCCATTTTAATCACACCAAGGCACAAAGGCGCAAAGGCACAAAGCACTGATTAGAAAGTCCTGCTTCATTCCTACTTCTTCCTTCCGCTCTTATGTTCGATAATTATGCAAAAGGAAGGCGCGGGCTTACCGTAGCTCAATCCTAACCTTTGTGCCTTCGTGTCGCGAACCGTAGGTTCGATGTGCCTTTGTGTGAAATATT
>WRKI01000048.1 GCA_009778155.1 Spirochaetota bacterium | reverse complement strand
AGGATACTTTGATGGCTAAAAATTTGTCTTGGCGGGTTTGCGTGATGAATTTTCAAGGAAATTAAGCCTTATCTTTTCTAAATGTAGAATTGCTGCACCCCCGCACAGACGTATTGCCTATGCTGGCGTAAAAGTGTATCATTAGCTTTGGTGAGGAACCGATTGGCAAAAATAGAAACTGCGGCTTCTGCCGGGACAGAAAAAAAAACTTCAAAAGCGCTCATTGTCCAAAACGACAGGAGCATACTCCTAGATGTCCACAGCGACACGGCAGAAGAGGCGCGGCGGGCGCTTGCCCCCTTTGCCGAACTGGAAAAGTCGCCCGAACACGTCCACACCTACCGGATAACCCCGCTTTCCCTGTGGAACGCCGCCGGAGCAGGCCTTGACGCGCAGGACATAGTAAGCGTCCTTACAGAGCACAGCCGCTACGAGCTTCCCCAGGGCATAGCCGACGGCTTTTCCGACACCATGTCCCGCTACGGGAAAATCGTCATGGCGTACAACGAGGCGGATGGGCAGCCGGGGGGCGAGCGGCTGTTTTTGCAGATAGACGACGATGCGGTCAACGCCGAGGTCGGCTCTTACAAGGTGCTGGAAAAATACCTTGAAAAAGAAGACGGCGGCTATTCCCTAAAACTGACCGACCGGGGAATCGTCAAAAGAGAGCTTATCAAAAAAGGCTGGCCAGTGCGGGACGACGCGCCCCTTGTCAAGGGCGAGGACTTGGAAATAAAACTGCGCGGCGAAAGCCTTCGCGGCCTGCCATTTTGCGCGCGCGACTACCAGATCAAGGCCGCCGAATCGGTCGTGGCCGACGGGGGGCCGGGGACAGGTTACGGCGTTGTCGTTCTGCCCTGCGGGGCGGGCAAAACCGTCGTGGGAATGCAGGTCATGTCCATGCTCAACACCAGCACCTTGATTTTAACGACAAACGTCGTCGCCGTGCGGCAGTGGCAGGAAGAGCTTTTGGACAAAACACATCTGGAAAAAGAACAAATTGCCGAGTACTCTGGCGATTCCAAAGCCTGCGCCCCGGTAACAATCGCCACCTACCAGATAATCACCTGGCGGGCGGACAAGGAGGGCGACTTTCCACACTTTCGCCTGTTCCGCGAAAGAGCCTGGGGGCTTATCATCTACGACGAGGTGCATCTTCTGCCGGCCCCCGTTTTTCGCATAACGGCGGAGCTTCAGGCTGTAAGACGGCTCGGCCTTACCGCCACGCTCGTGCGCGAGGACGGCGCGGAGGATGCGGTTTTCAGCCTTGTCGGGCCGAAACGCTACGACGTTTTATGGAAAGAACTTGAAGCCAAAGGCTGGATCGCCCAGGCCTTTTGCACGGAAATACGCCTGGATTTGCCGGAGCCTCTTAAAATCCCCTACGCCGTGGCCGGCCAAAGGGAAAAGTACCGCATCGCAAGCGAAAACCCTCTAAAAGAGGAAATCGTGTTAAAACTTGTGCAAGGCCGCCCGGATGACCAAATTTTGGTCATAGGCCAGTACCTTGGCCAACTTGACTCCTTGGCGAAACTTTTGGACGCGCCGCTTATCACCGGAAAAACGTCCAACGCGCAAAGGGAGAGCATCTACGCCCGCTTCAAAAGCGGGGAGCTTAGGGTGATTGTCGTTTCCAAGGTGGCGAACTTTGCGCTCGATTTGCCTAACGCTTCTATGGCGGTGCAGGTTTCAGGCTCCTTCGGATCGCGGCAGGAGGAAGCCCAACGGCTGGGGCGCATACTGCGGCCGAAAGAGCGGCCGGCGGATTTTTTCTCTCTTGTTACGCGCTACACTGTCGAGGAAGGCTTTGCCGCAAACCGCCGGAAGTTTTTAACCGAGCAGGGCTACAAGTATTCGATTACGCACGAAGCGCAGTTTTCTGTGCCGGCGGCGGGGGGGGGAGGATGAAAGCGAACCTTTTCCGCCCGGTAGCTTTTTGGAAGTCGGTGATGATGACCGTGCCCGAAACAGCCTTTTTCGAGCTTGTAAGGAGTGTGTTCGGAAAAATAAAAACCCCGTTTAACAAACAGGGGCTTGTCAACGATCTTGAAAGTTTTCTTTCGCGCGACGATGTCCAGAAAGCGGCGGCCGCCTATATCGAGCGGCAGGACGCTATGGTCATAGCGGCGGTGGCCGCCCTTGGGGAGCCTGCTCCGGGCGAGCTTGAAAGTTTTTTTTCAGGGGAGATGAGCTACGCCGAGCTTTCCGGGATCATCGTAAACCTTGAAGAGCGGTTTATCCTGTACAGATTGAGGGATGAAGCCCGCCCGGGGGGGGCAGGCCATTTGGCCTTGAACCCCGTCTTGCAAAAGGTCCTGGCCCCGGCCGCCGAAAACCTGTCCCTCCTGTTTCCCTCTCTTCCGGCGGAGGCCGCGGGGGGGGGAGGGGCGCAAAAGGCCGCCCTTGTGGATGACAGGCTCTTTGCCGCCCTTCTCTCCTTTGCATCGCGCGGGGAGGTTTTCCTTAAAAACGAGGGGGAAATTCGCAAAAAGTTCATCGAAAACGGAAGCGTCCTTTTTCCCGGCATCGACTTGCAGGCCTTTTTGGGAGCCTTTGCCGCAATCGGTCTTTTGTATGTCGAGGATGGCAAACTGCTTCCCTCTTACGCGCGTTTTTCGGATTTCGCCGCGCTAGGCCGGCGGGGGCGGCTTATGTGGTGCGCGGCGGGCATGGCCTTTTACGGCCAGTCGCAGGTGCCTTTCGGCCTTCTTGAGCATCTTGCAAAGATGGGCGTTCAAAACAATGTCGCTTTGGCAGGCCGTCTTTTGGACAGCCTTGAACCGGAAAGGCTCTACCCGGAAAAAACGCTCAAAAGGCTCATGGACATTCTTTTGCGCGACCAGGGCGCGGATGCCGGAAAAGGCGACAAGGAGCGGCTTTTGGACGCTCTTGAAAAAACCGGCCTTTTGCTGTCCTGCCCCCATGAGGGGGGGGGCGGGGGGCGGCTTTTCCGCCTGGGCTTTGCCGAAGGTGCGGGTGCTGTCGCGGAAAAAAATCCGACGGTTGTGGCGGACTCGGATTTTTCCTTCACGCTTTACCCCGAAATTAGCTACGAGGACGCTGTCGCCCTGGCGCAGGCTCTTGACATACGGAGCGCCGGCACCGTTACGCGCTTTGAAATGACAAGGGAGTCGGCATCCCGCGCCTTTGACAGGAATATACCGGCGGCGGACATTACGCGGCTTTTGCAGAGGCTTTCGGCCGGCAGGATAAGCGATGTTTTTGTCTGGACGGTTAATGAATGGGAAAAACGCTACGGCGAGGTGTCCCTGCGCACCGGGCTTGTTTTAAGCCTTTGCGAAGAACGCCGCTACCTTGCCGGCACCAAGGCACTGGCAGGGCTAATCCGCGAGACGCTTGCCCCCGGGCTGTATCTTTTGCACGAAAGCGCCCAGGGCGAGGCGGCGGCGGCTCTTGCGGCGGCCGGTGTTGACATGGTTTGCACGAAAAGACCCAGCGCGGATCGCGTGCCTGATGGCGCGCCTTATGGCGTGCCGGACGGCTCATCCTGGGAAAAAGGTGCGCGTAACTATTTTTCCCTGCCGGCAGCTTCTGGCGATGCTACAGTCATTGCCGGCGGG
>WRKI01000047.1 GCA_009778155.1 Spirochaetota bacterium | reverse complement strand
TTTCCCCCCCCCCCCCCCCCATAAAGCCGGATGCAACCGCAGAAGCGGACGCTGTCGCATAGGCGGATGAGGACATAACATGGCTTGCCAGTTTGAGGTTTCGAGAAAACCCTTTATTTTTTTCTGACATACCTCTCATTCTATGATTTTCTCATATTTCGGAAAAAATGTCAAGAGGTTTTTTGCATTTTGCGGAAAAAAAATCGGAAAAAACGAAAATTCAAGGTTAAGCATGACTAACTTGATGCAGATCGGCCTTATGACCGTTGAAATTCTCCCCCGGCAGTGCTAAAATGGGGAAATAAGATTACGAATTCACAATATAAGGAGAAAAAAATGGCCGAAAACAACCCCCTAGTAATTGCCCTAAAAGAAGCCGCCCTAGGCTTAATCCGTTCAGACGCAAACCGCATGATGGAAAACGAAGCGTTTTGGGAAGCCCCTCTCTTCGGCGTAGCCCAAGGAGCAGACCCGCTGTGGCAGGACTTCAAAGAAAAAGCCGTGGGCAGCGGCCACTGGACACCGAAAGAAGCCTTTTCGCTAGCCTACCCGGAAGCCGATGTTAGCCCGGAAGAACTGTCGGTTTTGGTTTGGGTTTTGCCACAAACACAGGCAACCAAAGAAGAAAGCGCACGCGAAAAACTTTACCCAGGCGAGCGTTGGATGCGATCCCGCTGGTTTGGCGAATCGGCAGTAAACGCCCCCCTGTGCCAGCTCATGCTGTCCGAGCTTCAAGCCCGTGGAGTGCAGGCCGTCGCCCCGGATCGCCTTGCGGATTTTGGCCAGATAACCAGCGACTTCGGCAGAGCCTCCAAGTGGTCGCACCGCCATGCCGCATACGCCGCCGGGCTTGGCACATTCGGACTAAGCGACGGATTAATCACCAAGGCGGGCAAGGCGCATCGTTTAGGTTCCGTTGTGTTACGCGCAAACTTGGAACCCACAGTGCGCCCGTATACATCGCACCGCGAATACTGCCTGTTCTTTAAGGACGGCTCTTGCGCGGCCTGCGCCGGCCGTTGCCCGGCAGGGAGCGTAAACACAAAGGGGCGCGACAAGGAACTTTGTTACAATCACCTAATGTCGGTAACAATGCCTTATGCGGAAAAAACTTGGGGCTGGAGCAAGTATTACGGTTGCGGCCAGTGCCAGACAGCCGTCCCCTGCCAGTCGGGAATACCGGTATAGCGAAGAAAGGAGATTTGATGATGCTTGATAAAATGTTTGATGCAGAAGTAAACCCCTACGCTTCCCGGCGTGCGGTCATATACGGGCGCGGAGGTTGCGTGGCGACATCGCAACCGCTGGCGGCGCAGGCAGGGCTTGCCGTGTTAAGGCGCGGAGGCAACGCTATCGATGCGGCCGTTGCAACAGCCGCCTGTCTTACCGTAGTAGAACCGACATCCAACGGAATCGGAAGCGACGCTTTCGCGCTGGTGTGGACACAGGGAAAACTCCACGGGTTAAATTCTTCCGGCGGCTCCCCCGCTTCAATTTCGATCGAGGCGGTAAAAAAACTGGGACACGAAAAGATGCCGGCATACGGCTGGCTTCCCGTAACGGTGCCGGGTGCGCCGGCCGCGTGGGCCGAACTTGTGCGCAAGTTCGGCCGGCTGCCGCTTGCCGACGTGCTTGCCCCCGCCATAGAGTATGCACATAACGGCTACCCAGTGTCGCCCACGCTGGGCTATTTTTGGGGACGCGCCTTTGAAAACTACAAAAAGCTGAAAGGGGAGGAGTTCGCCGAATGGTTCGCTACATTTGCCCCGCAAGGCCGCCCCCCAAAGCCGGGCGAAATGTGGAAGTCGCCCGCGCACGCGCAAACACTGGAAGAAATTGTGCAAAGCGGCGCGGAAAGTTTTTATCGCGGCGGCCTTGCAGAACGCATAGCCGGTGCCGCTGCAAAAGCTGGCGGCTTTCTTACAGCCGACGACCTGGCCGCCTTTTCGCCAGAGTGGGTAGAGCCAATCAGCGCGGATTATCGCGGCTACAGCGTCTGGGAAATTCCGCCTAACGGACAGGGCATTGTTGCCTTGGCCGCGCTCAATATATTGAAGAATTACGATTTCCCGGTGCGCGATTGCGCAAACACCGCGCACCTGCAAATCGAGGCCTTAAAACTTGCATTCACAGCCGGCAAACAAATCGTAACAGACCCGCGTCATGTGAAACAAAATCACCTAACATGGCTTTTAAGCCAGGCCTTTGCCGATGAAGCCCGCGCCAAAATTTCAGCTAACGCCATTGACCCCCAGCCCTTCGAGCTTCCAAAAAGCGGCACGGTTTACCTGTGCACGGCAGACGGCGAGGGCAACATGGTTTCGTACATACAGAGCAACTACATGGGGTTCGGTTCGGGGATCGTTGTGCCGGACACGGGCATCGCTCTGCAAAACCGGGGGCACGACTTTAGCCTAGACCCCGCCCACGTCAACCGGCTGGAAGGCGGCAAGCGGACGTATCACACGATTATTCCGGCCTTCCTTACCAAGGGCGGCACCCCTGTCGGCCCCTTCGGTGTTATGGGCGGGTATATGCAACCGCAAGGCCATGTGCAAGTGGTTATGAACACGGTGGACTTTGCCCTGAACCCGCAAATGGCGCTGGACGCTCCCCGGTTCCAATGGATGGAAGGCCGCACGGTAGAAGTCGAACACAGCTTCCCCCCGCACATTGCGGCGCAACTTGCCCGGCAAGGCCACGATGTAAAGGTGGCGGCGCATTCGGGCGGCTTCGGTCGCGGGCAGATCATTTGGCGCGACCCGGAAAGCGGCGTATTGGCGGCCGGCACCGAATCCCGCACAGACGGGGCGGCGGCGGCTTTTTAGGGAAAACAAAAGCAACGGAGGAAGAATGTCGCAACGTAATATTTTCATGGCCTTTCTCCGCTGCGGGCTTTTGGGCTACGGCGGCGGGCCGTCGTCTATCCCGCTTGTCCACCGCGAGGTTGTTGTTACCTATAAATGGATGACTGACGAAGAGTTTGCAGATGTCGTCGCCTTGGCCAACACCCTGCCGGGGCCTTTGGCGACAAAGGTTGCCGGCTATATCGGCTACCGGGTGGGCGGCGTTCTGGGTTGCGCCAACGCCCTTGTTGCAACAGTAATCCCGACAGTCGTATTGATGATTGGCCTGTTGACAACGCTTGCCCGCTTTAGCGAGTATGCGTGGGTGCAAGGCATGACACGCGCGATGATCCCCGTTGTCGCCGTCATGCTTGGCACGCTGGCCTTTCAGTTTTTGCAAACCGCCGCAAAGTCCATGCCGCGCTGGGTTGTCGGTCTGCACGTTCTGGCCGTTGGCGCATTGACTGTGTTCCTTGGCGTGCACCCGGCGATTATCATTGCGGGGCTGCTACTGTGGGCGCTTTTTGGCGACAAAATTTGGCGAAAAGGAAGCCCCCCGTGATCTACTGGCAAATCTTCCGGGTATTCTTTGTTACAAACATTTTGGGCTACGGCGGCGGGCCGGCCACAATCCCCCTTGTTCAGCACGAGGTGGTTGAAGTTCTGGGCTGGCTTACCGAGGCCGAATTCGTCAACGTGCTTGCAATGGGAAACGCCC
>WRKI01000046.1 GCA_009778155.1 Spirochaetota bacterium | reverse complement strand
CTTGTTCGCAAACTCGATTGAAAACGGGGTTACCCACGGCTTCACAATCGGTGTCGGCCGGCTCTGGTTCCGCTAACGCGGGCTGTTTCCCGCAGGGGTTGCCTTGCGGGAAATCGCCCGCCGGCAAAGCCCTGTTTGGGGCTTGTTAAACAGAGCCTTTTGCGGTAAATTAATATCATAGGGGAAAAACACAAAAAGGGAGTTGGTCATGTCTGATCTTTTTGACGGAATCTGGGACATGGTTTCCGGCGGGCAAGTTTCCAGAAACCAAATGGAACAAAACAAACTTTACCAGTTACGCGAAAGGCTAGAGAAAGCGATAAAGTCGTATGAACGCTGGCATAAAAGGGGAACGGTGCTTGCAAGGGCACTGTATAAAATAACCCTAATGGCTTTTGGCGAAGTATGCAAACTGCAAGACATGATAGCACACCTTAGCATAGCCCAGCGAGGCATTGTCGAACAAAAATTGCAAAAAAAACACTATGCTTTACAAGATATAGAAAAGTCGCTTTCGTATCTAAAATCGCATTCGGCATCTTTAAGCACGGAACGTTTTGCAAAAAACACTCTGGCCGGCGGCCTTTCCATTCTGGAAAAAATGCCCAACAAAACCGGTCTTGCCACGGCGGGTGTGTACACACTCATTGAGGGGCTGGATCACTACGCATCGCTTAACAGACAGTTTTCCGACTTAAAAGCACAACAATACGAGGTCTTGGAAAAAATAGACAGAATAGAAGACGAAGTGTGGAAGCTACGGGTTCAAGTGCGCCGCGCCGATGAAATGGGGCTTGGGCTTGGAAAAGGCATTAGCGCGTTTCAATACTGTTATAACGATGTATACAAAAAACTTTTCCCCAACGGGGATGCGTCAAAAAAAGAACGGGAAAACCGGGTGGCAACCGGCGGGACATATTTTCTGGACAACGAAAAGCCGGAAATAGAATCGCTTTTAGCCGCCGCCGGTTATGTGCTAAAAATGGTTGAAGCAAAACCTTGAAGAACCGTACGGTTCTTTCCAAACAGGAGAAAGTTATGGCTAACAATTCTTTAGAATCCAACCTGCCAGATACAGTAAGCGTTTCTGAAGCAACGGAAGTGTTTTCGCAAGTTATGGGATTTTTCCGTGAGTGCGAAAACACCAAACGTGAAACCGCCCGCTACGACGCAATGGCAAAAGTATTAACCATGGAAATCAACCGAAAGTACGATTTGTGGGAAAAAGTGTTTACCCATGTCTTTAGCGAAAGACACGCAAGCATTCTAAAAACCTTTGAAGTAATCAACAAAGGAATGCAGACAAACGACAAAGACATGATAAACATGGGTTTAATGGGATTATCGACAATCGTGGCCTCCAGCCCCTTTGCCGATTTTGACAAGGTGATCAACGCCGTTAGCAACGGCCAAAAAATTAGCATTTAAGAGGCCAGCAATGAAAATCGTTTTTATTGTTCTTGGAATAATTATCGTCATCGTCCTAGCCGCTACAGGCCTTTGGTTAGAGTTTTTTCTGTTAGGCGTTCTAGCTGGCACAATTAAACTTGCACTGGTTATGCAAAAAAGAAGAAAAGAGCAGGCAAAAATAGACCAAAAGGCTCAAAAAGCCATTAGCGCATGGCTACAGGGCAACTACCGTTTCCCGGATGCAGTTTGATAAGGAAACGATGATTAAATCCCATCGAGGATTTAATCATCGTTCTTACCCGCATTTTGCGCAGTGAAACGAGCAAATGCATAGGGAAGCACTGATTAGCTTCGAGTTAATCAGTGCTTCCATAAGGCGGGGAGACAAACACGCAAGGAGTTTTTATGCAAAGCAAAACAGACACTTTTAGGCAAGCGGTCGAAGAATTCTCGGCCTGCATGGAAGAGCTAGAAAATCGCCGGCAAAAATGCCTGCGGGAGCTTGGCTCTCTACAGCAAGAACTGGAAAGCGACCCGGCTCTTGCCCCCGCAAAAAAAGCTATTCTGGCAAAAAACAGGATCGATTCTTGGATAAAAACCGAATCCAAAAATGCGGCAGAAAAAATTAAACAGCTTATGTTTAACGATTTAAGCATCTACATTATGCAGGCAAGCAACAAAATCTCTGCCGCGCGTGTAGAAATTATAACAGAAGCTATATGGAATGCCGAACTGTCCAAATATAAAGATGAGTGGGCGCGGCATTTTGCAAAAGAATACGGCTTTACAGAAAAACCTTTTTCCACGCCGGCCTTGCCGCTTGATGCCCCGGAGCCAGACAAACTCTCCGGCGGCTTTGCCAATGCTTCTTTCGCATTAATGGAATCCGTTAAAGCGGCGGGGCTTCACACGGTGCTTGTCGGCGGGCTTGGGGTGGTTGCTTTAAGGCTAGGGTCTATTGTAAGAGACTTTGCTTTTACAATCGGCCTCTCCGCACTTTCCGGCGACCCCGACTTGTACGACCCGCCCGCTCTGCCCGCCGCGCCCGACTTGTACGATGCGCCTGCCCGGACTGGGCTTTTAGGTCTGCCGGGCAGGCTCTCCGACTTTCTGCCCGGCCGGCCAAGACTGCCTAACCTGCCCAACCTGCACGACATTCTGCCCGATCTTCCCGCCTGGACTTTCTCTCTAGATTGGCTCGGCGCAATTCTTGGCAATGTCGGCCGCATATTGATACTTGTCGCGCTTATTCCAATCATACCCACTGTCATTGACAAATTCAAAGAACGCAATAACAGGCGGCGACAAGAACAAGAATTGCGTCTAAAAGACTGGATGCTCAACCTTGACCTTACACCCTTCATCGCCAAATTTCTCAATGCCGAAAACGAGAAGCTGTACAAAGAGCACTCAGGCGAATAACCTGCTGGCTTTTCAATAAACAATATCAAGAGATCGATTGTGGCAATCTTGAAATAACAACGTGATTGATGAATTATCACTGCTCAAAAGCTCCGCAAAGCCACGTTTGGCCAGCAATTCTACATTTGCAAGTGCTGAAAATCTCCTAACTCTTTATCCAATAACGACTTATCGGCAACATTGCGCATTTCTGTCTACAAATAGCCTACAAAAGTCAGCCGTCCTCTTTCTCCGGCCAGCGCCTTCCCGGCGGCGGCCGCTCGCGGAACCGGGCTATGTCCAGCTCCGGCCACAGGTACTCCCGGCGGGCGTTCTGTGCGACCCCGTTGGCCGCCGCCCATTTGTTGGCGGTGGAAATTTCGCAGCTTTCCATGCCGGCCACCGCCTTGGTCGACATGGGATAACCGCCCACCCGCTCAAACTCGTTTTTCACCGCCCGGTTCACAAGGGCGTTCCTTTTGCTTTGCTCTTTCGGCAGGCGGTCGGCCAAGTCCTGGCGCAGGCGGATTTCTATCTTTTCGGTCTTAGGGAAGCACTGATTAAATGAGCATTTTGACAAAGTCCCGCGTTGTTCTTTTTATTTTATGAAAACCGTGCCCGTAAAACCTCAAAAAAAGCGGCGGCGCAAGCGGAAATGGCGGTTCCCGCGCGGAATTGCCGCTCTGCAGGGGCTTTGGGCACACCTTCCCCG
>WRKI01000045.1 GCA_009778155.1 Spirochaetota bacterium | reverse complement strand
ACTTCAGTTTTTAGAGGTTTTCGTACCCTTTAGAGAAAACCGCAAACTCCTAACTGCCTGCAGTATAAGGAGTTAGCGGTTTTCTCTGAGCAGCCTCTAAAAACCCCATCTGGGTTTTTGGAGGCTGCCATAAAAATGAGCCGCAAAAAGCCCCGGTATGGCTTTTTGCGGCTGCTGGAAAAAGCCGCCAATCCACCATAAAGCGCGAAGAAAAACGATGGTCAAGTTGCACTCCCGTTACAATCCTCACTTTGAAGCGGAGCGCTATTTAGACGCCTTAAAAATCAGCCCCTATTGCGAATGCTTTATCTTAATCGAGCCGGGGCTTGGTTTTTTGGTGCCGGCGCTGAAGAGCAGGTTTAAAAACTGTAAAATCGTAGCCCTTCACGCCGGCCTTGACTTTAACACCGCCGAAACGCATTTTATCCCGGCATGGCGGCCGGACAGCACGACAACCGTGCAGGATTTTTTGCAAAAAGAAATCCCCAACGCGGAAGTTTCCAAGGTAAGCATGGTCGAATGGCGGCCATCGCTGAACGTTTACGGGGACGCTTATGCAAAGCTTGTTTCCCAGACCGTCGATTTTCTAAAACGCTCGGATGCCGGGCGCAGGACGACGGCCGCAATGGGAAAAAAATGGGTGAAGAATTTTTTCAAGAACCTTCCCCTTTTGAAAAACGCGCTTATGTACAAAACATCGGACAGCCCCGTTGTAGTCGCCTGCGCAGGCCCCGCCCTTGAAGCCGCTCTGCCGGCAATCGCCGAGATCAGGGAAGGCGCGCTTGTCATAGCGGCTTCCTCGTCTCTTTTAGCTTTGGAAAAAGGCGGCATAATCCCGGACATTGTAATCAGCACAGACGGAAGCCCATGGGCGCTCCACCATCTGTACCCCCTCTTCCGCGCTGAAAATAACCCTCCCTGCAGTTTTCCATTGCCAAGCAATGGAAAACTGCAAGGCAAAAGTGCAACGCCAAGCGTTGCACTTTTGCCCCGTATCGCGGCCAGCTTTTTTACCGCGCTCCCCTCCCAGTGTTCAAAAATGCCGCTTCTTGTGTTAAACGAAGGCAGTCTTTGGCAGAACATCGTGTTAAAAGAGATGGCCGTCCCTTCGGTTTTAATCCCCCAAATGGGAACGGTTGCCGCCAGCGCGGTGGAACTTGCGCTGGCTTTAACCCGAGGCAATGTTTATCTTGCAGGGCTTGACCTTTCGATTAAGGGCATACGAACCCACGCCCGGCCGCACGGCTTTGATCATTTGTTTTTCGGCCGGGCTTCAAGGTTTTCCCCCGTTTACGGCCAGTGTTTTTCCCGCGCCCTCGCCCTGCGTCTTGGGGGCAGCATGGAGATTTACGCCGCTTGGTTCAAAAACCGCCTGAATCACTGGCCGCCGCGCATTTTTTCTTTGGAGGGCAGCCATCCCATGTTTGAAAAGGCCGCCCCCATGCGGCCTGCCAAGGCGAAAAGCATCGATTTCAAAAAGGTGCCGGTAAAAAAAGCCCCCGCTCTCGGTGTGCAGGCACTGATCCGCAGTTTTAGCGATGCCCAGCTTGCTCAAAGCCTGAACGACGAGCTTGCGCCCATGCTGTTCCCCGGCGAAGAAAATGTCCCAAACTGCAAGCTGGAAGAGGCTGTCAAGGAGCTTGCCGCCTGCGCCTTCGGGGGAGGGGGGCAGCGTGGATAGCGACAACTTTAGCCGGAATATGCAAGCCCTTTCGCGGCGGAACCCGAAGCTGCACTCGCGGCTTTTGGAAGCTCGGCTTTTAGAAGCCGGGGAGAAAGGCGGGCGGTACAGCTTTGCCGAATCCCGGAGCGGGGAGCTTGTCCCCGCCTTGCTTGACGCTTCTGGAAACGCCCGCCCGCTTCACTCGATGGTTGACCCAAAAAGGGAAGGGCAAAAGCTTGTCCTTTCGGTTTTGCAGGGGGATGCCGCGCCGGGGTTTTTCATTTTTTTCGGGCTGGGAGCCGCCTACGCGCCGCAGGCCGCTCTGGAAGCCCCCGGTGTAAGCCATGTAATGGCGGTGGATTTTGACATTGACGGCATCGCCGAGCTTTTCCGCGCAAAGGACTACCGCGCAATTCTGGAAGACCCACGCTTCAGCCTGTGGGTCGATCCAGATTTGGAAGAGTTAAAAGAGTTTGTCCGGCAGAATTACCTGCCCGCCCTTTGCGGCGGCATGGCGAGTCTGCCCCTAAAGCCCAGGGTTGCCGGCGATGCCGCGGGCAGTGCCGGGCGTTTTGATGCCGCCGCCGCTGCCGTAAAAGAAGCGGTTGAAAGCGTCTCCAAGGATTATTCCGTGCAGGCGCACTTCGGCCTTAGGTGGTTTTCCAACATTATACGCAACATAAAAAACGCGCCGCCGCAAGCGTTTGCGCCGCCTTGCGCCGGGGAAGTGGCGATTTGCGCCGCCGGCCCTTCGCTGGACGCTCAAATGGGGCTTTTGGCGCAAGAAAAAGACCGGGGAACCTTTATCATAAGCGCGGACACAGCCTTTCCCGCGCTCTTGCACGCGGGCGTGGAGCCGGACGCGGTTGTTTCAATCGACTGCCAGCATATCAGTCTTTATCACTTTCTAGGTTTACGGCCGGGGCTGCGGTCGCAGAACATTCCGCTTTTTTTAGACCTTGCAAGCCCGCCCCTTTTGTCGCGTCTTCCGTTTTCGCCTTTTTTTTTCACCGGCGGACATCCTCTGGGGCTTTATGCGGGGCGGCATTGGCGGCCTCTTTTGCGGCTTGACACATCCGGGGCAAATGTAACTTATGCCTGTCTTTCCCTTGCCGAGCGGCTGGGGGCCCGGCGCATAAGGCTTTACGGTTGCGATTTTTCTTACCCCGGCGGCAAAACTTACGCCAGGGGAACTTATGTCTTTCCATTTTTTTCGCAAAGGCAGAGCCGTCTAAGCCCTTTGGAAGCCCAGCATTCGGCTTTCTTATACCGCAGTCCTTTTTTGCCCGGTGGCGACAGCGGGAGGTTCTACGAAACGGCCGCTTTGCGTTTCTACCGGCAAAAAATCGAGGAGAAGGCGGGAAAAATGGAAGCGGAGGTTGTCGCGGTTCCCGGCGCGGGTGCATCGATAATGCTGCCGGAAAAAAATGTCCGGCGCGGCGGCGGCGCGGTGGACGGCACGGAGTTTTTTTTTCCGGCGGGGCAAGGCGGGGCGGGTTTAAGCGCGGATGTTTTTTTGGAGCGTTACCGAAGCGAGGTTGCCGCCCTGCCGGTTATGTCCGGGGGCAGCTTTTGGCAGAATCTTGACGGCCAAAGCAGGCTGGTTCTTGCCACAGCCCTGCCGCTTGCCGCCGCCGTCAAGCATCGCTCTCCCCGGCTTAAAAACAGCGATTTAATGGAAGAAGTAAAACGCATCTGCCTCAAAGAGATTGACAGCCAGCGGCATTTGCAATAGGCAACTGTTTCCGGCAGCAATTCTACATTTACTCTTTTTGATTACCACTCCCCCTCAAATTTCTCACGTAAAGAGGCAAAAATTGCAAAGATAGGGGCAGAGTTGATAAA
>WRKI01000044.1 GCA_009778155.1 Spirochaetota bacterium | reverse complement strand
GGGGGGGGTATAAACCATGTCTACATAAGGACTTACCGTTAATCGCAATGTAAGCATCCGCTTTCCTCCTTTCAAAATTTGCCGTCGGCAACGTCTGCCGCTGGCAGTGTCACCAAAAACGGACAGAAAAAACCTTACAGGGGGCATTCCATAGAAATATCCCCATTTTTTCAAGTATAACCCGCTTTAGAATTTTTGTCAAGCGGTTTTTCAAAAAAAAAGCAAAAAAAAAAATCTAAAACCAAATTAAATTTTTTCCGGCTCCCTCTATTCAATAAAAAATGGCTCACAGGAATATCTTTCGATAATCCCTGGGGGACATTCCGACTACTTTTTTGAAAGATTTGGCAAAATAGTTCGGATCGTTGAACCCGGTCTTTTCCGCCACCTCCTGAATCCGAGGGTCTTTTTCATTTTTTAGAATGTTTTTTGCTTTTTCTATGCGTATTTTGCAAAGGTAGTCCGAGAACGTGGTGTTAAGCTCGTGGCGGAAAAGGCGGCTAAGGTAAAAAGTGCTTATAAAGACAGCGTCCGACACCCCTTTAAGCGTCAACTCTTTGGCCGTGTTGGTTATCATGTAGTCAATCGCCTTGGAAACATACACGTTCAAGTTTTTAGGCCGGCTGTTGCGGTTTATAAGCCAGATTAATTCTTCCATTATACGGTTCACTAAAAAGCAAATTTCCTCGAAACTTAAATCTTTTTGAATAATGCTGTAAGAGTTGGCAACTATTTTATCTATGTCGGACATGGGAACCTCGCTTTCTATAGCCGTACGGGAAAAGAAAGCGACAAGCTCGAACAGGCGCACTTTAATTTTATCCATGTTTCCGTTGGCAAAAGAAAAAATTTCCCCTAAAAGAACATTCAACGCTTTTTTTGACTGCTCAATGTTGCCCTTTTGTATACAAGTAATAAGCTCTTTTTCCCTTTCGATGGGATAATCTAGGCAGTTGGATGGGGCTTCATTTTGTTTTTTTGAACCGAGCAATTCTTTTTGGCTGATGATCAATTCGGCTATTTTTGCCTGCTGTTCTGTAATTTTAGCCCTTTGCTGCAGATACACGCTGTGTTCTTTTGTAAGGCTGCCCACGATCATAAAAAGAATTTGAGCCGCGCTTGTTATGTTTATGCTGGTGCAGGAATTGATTGACTGGAACAGTTTGTCAACATCCACATTGATTCGCATATCTTTGGTTTTTTCTAAAAATTCCTCGATTGTCGCTTCGTCGGCATCCCAAAGCAGGACAGGGCCGCAGGCGATAGAGCCGATTAACCGATCCGCATAAATAATCGGGGAAAAACACATGATAAGGCCGCAAGCGCAGGCGCAGATATACGGTTCGCCCAGCTCCGAAGAGCGTAAACTGTTGTCGGCAATGTGTTTCCGGCACTTTACATTGTTTTTTGCGGAATGGCACACGGCGTTTTCTTTTCTGACAGCGATAATTTCGCGCCCCGAAGCGTCAAAAAGGGCTACGTCAAGGTTTACAACCAAGGAAAAATGCGTAAAAAATTTTCTCAACTGCTTAATATCGAGAATCTCTTTTAGACGCAAATGTTCCATACATTTACCTTCGGATTCGTTTTGTGCAAAAATGAATTCCCTAAACTTTTAGGCTACGGTTGAAAAACAATGACAGCAAGCTATGTCCGGCCGGCATTTGCCGGCCGGACATAGGGGACAAACTAAATCAATAGAAACCCGCGCAAGCCTCTGCCGCAGCGGCCGCATCCGGGGAATAGGCATCCGCGCCAATGTCGTTGGCAAAACCCTGGGTTACCGGTGCCCCGCCGACCATAATTTTAACCTTGCTCCTAAGACCCGCCGCGTTTACCGCTTCGATAGCTTCCTTCATGGCAGGCATGGTGGTTGTAAGAAGGGCGGACAGCAAAAGAACCTTTGCCTCGGAACCCTTAACCGCTTCTACGATTTTTTCCTTGGGGACATCGATACCCAGGTCTACCACCTCGATACCCTTGCCTTCGACCATCATTCTGACAAGGTTTTTTCCAATGTCGTGAAGATCGCCCTTAACCGTGGCGATTATGGCCGTGCCCAAAGGCTCTACCCCGGCTTCCTTTAAGGCCGGCTTTAAAGCCGCCGAAGCCTGGTTCATAGCGCGGGCTGCCACCAGCACTTCCGGAACAAAAACATCACCATTTTTGAATTTTGCGCCAAGAATGCTCATTCCCGAAATCAAACCCTTTTCAAGAATATCCGCAGGAGATGCGCCACTGCTCAAAGCTTTCTCCACCGCAGGTACAATTTCTTTCGCCCTTCCCTTTTGCAGAAGCTCGGAAATTTCATTGAAAGCCCCTGTAAAATCACTCATATACTAGCCTCCTATATTTGAAAAATGCAACTTGGTTTTATTATACCGCCGAGCGGGAAGATGCACAAGGACTTTTTTGCTAAAAAACAGCTTTTTTTTGCTAAAATTGAAAAATACAGTACCAAAAAAGGCAATAAGACGTTATATTATATAACATAGGGAGAAATGGGGGTTTGCAGTGAAGGAGTTTCGTGATTTGCTGGAAGGCCGCATCTTTGAGCATTCGGTCATAGCTACAAAGGACATAAGCTTTTCCCCGGAATTATTGAAGGCCTGCGAGCAGAACACTTGCGGGAAGTACAATAACTGCTGGAGCTGCCCGCCGGCCATAGGCAGCATGGAAGCCCTGCAAGAAAAAATTCTGGGTTTTTCCCACGCCTTTGTTTTTACCACCAAAACAGCAATCGAAGATTCCTTCGACTTTGAAGGAATGATGAGCGCCAAGGAATACCACGACAAGCTAACCCTGGAACTGCACGACAAATTCGGCAAGACCAACCCCGTTTACGGAGCCGGGGCCTGCAGGTTATGCGATCTGTGCGCCTACCCCCAGCCCTGCCGCTTCCCCGGCAGGGTGTTCCCCGCTGTCGAGGCGGCGGGGATCGACGTAACGGAACTAAGCCGCGCCGGCGGCCTCCGCTACAATAACGGCGCAAATACCGTAACATTTTTTTCAATGGTGGTGTTCAATGACAATACGCCTTCACAATAGCCCGGTCGTATGTGGCGCAAAAGAAAACGAATCCATACTGATCAGCCTTGCGCGTGCCGGCATCATTCTGTCCGCCCCCTGCGGCGGGCGGCGGAGGTGCGGAAAATGCAAGGTGCGCCTTGTGTCGGGGCAGGTTACCGGGGACACCCCCGACGAAGGGGCTTTGGTGCACGCCTGCCTGGCCTCTGCCGCCGGCGACATTACCATTGAATGCCTGGACAACTTCACGATAATCTCCAGCGAGATTGCAAGCGAGCTTGGCTCCCCCACCCCGTCAAAGAACCGGGCAGGGGTCGCCCGGACGGGTGTTGCCCTGGATATTGGAACCACGACTGTCGCGGCCAAACTTGTCGATCTGGACACCGGCTCGCCCTTGGACACGGCCGTCGAATTAAACGACCAGCGCAGTTTCGGCGCGGATGTTATGAGCCGCATCGAGGCCGCCAGGG
>WRKI01000043.1 GCA_009778155.1 Spirochaetota bacterium | reverse complement strand
GGGGGGGGGGGGGGTAGATACAGCTATTCCCCACGCCTAAAATCTTAGACGGATTTTGAGTATAAATCACCAATCCCTCCCTTTTTGCAAATTTAGCCCCAGCAATACTGCCAGTAACAGCGTATACTAAAAGTATCGCCTTTTTTGCAGAAACTGTCAAGCCCTTTTGCAATTTTTTTTTGAAAAAATTTTGCAAAATTTTTACCCGCGCTGATGCCTGAATCCTCCGCGACTTCCCGCGACCTTTTCCCGCTGCCGCGGCACAGTTCCACCGCCGATTCCTTGAAGTCCCTTGTGTATTTTCTCCGTCTTCCCATGCTTCGCCTCTCCTTAAAGGTTTATCACGGGCTTAACTTCATTTCCAGCTTTCCGGGGGAAGTCCAGGCGCGGGCTTACCGTAGCTCAATCCTAACCTTTGTGCCTTCGTGTCTTTGTGCCTTTGTGTGCTTCCTCCCCCGTGGTGAATTCCCCCCAGCGCAAAAAAACAGCCCCGCCGGGAGGGGCGGGGCTGTCGGTTTTTTCAAGCGATTTGAACTTTAGTTAAGCCCGGCCTTGCGGCGAGTGTATACATCGTAGAAAACCGCCATCAAGAGGATCAGCGCTTTAACAACCAACTGAACGTGCGTGCCCATGTTCATAAGAGACATACCGTTGTTGATAAAACCCATGACAAGACCGCCAACCACAACACCAATAACCGTCCCAATACCGCCGCCGGCAGAAACACCGCCAATGTAAGATGCGGCAATAGCATCAAGCTCGAAAAGATTACCCGCCTGAGGCAGAGCGGCATTCATAAAACCAGTGGACACAACCGCCGCAAGCCCGGCAAGAGTGCCCATGAAAGCGAACACCGTGAAAATAACAAACTCCGAATTAATACCCGACAGTTTTGCAGAACGCTCGTTGCCGCCCACCGCGTAAATGTAACGACCCAATACCGTGTGATTCAACATAAAATGGAAAATAAAAATCGTAACCGCAAGCACAATAACCACGACCGGAAGCCCCCGGAAACGGGCAAAACGATCGGCCAAAGCCAGCGCCAAAACCGTAACCAGAATCAGCTTAGTCGCAAAAAGCGTGCTGGAAACAACCATAAGACCGTTGGCGATTTTTTTCCGCCGGCCGATAACCTCCACGGCAAAGAACACAACCAAAACAGCCAAGGCAAAGACAAAGGACATCGGTAAAAATTCCCCGATTCTGCTAGTGCCCATAATCTCATCGACCGTTCCCGTGGCGAACAAGGCAAAGCGATTGTCGATAAGCGTAACAGGCCTAACCTGCGTAATAATGTACGTCAAACCTCGGAAAAGAAGCATACCGGCAAGAGTAACAATGAAGGCGGGAATCTTCGCATAGGCCACCCAGAAACCCTGAAACGCGCCAATCCCCATGCCGATCATCAAGGAAAACAACACCGTAAGAGGCATCCCTATGCCGGTGTTGTAAATCATCGCGCTTAAAGCCCCGACAAAGGCGCAAACGGAACCCACGGAAAGGTCGATCCCGCGCACGATAATAACCATGACCATTCCCGTGGCAAGAATCAGAACATGGCTGTTCTGAAAGAAAATGTTGGTTATATTGCGCGGGCTAAGGTTGATGCCCCCTGTCGTAAAAGCAAAAATACCCATAATCAACGCCAACATAAGGAACATCGAATACTTGCGGAAGTTGGCTTTTACCAACGCCTTAGAATCCGCAATTTGAATGCTTGTTCCCGATTGATTCACACCTGTTCCCATAATAGAGCCTCCTCAAACCCTTACGGTGAAACCTTTCCGCGCAAATGCCCAACCCCCAAACGTTAACGCAAATGCGCCCGCCACTTTTGCACCGGGATTGCCACTGCAACTTACACAATCCCGGCACTTCCCCTATCCAACCAAAGCCATTCGCATAATTTTCTCCTGGCTTGCCTCTTCCCTGTCCAACTGCCCCTTAATGCGCCCCTCGTTCATCACATAAATCCTGTCGGCCATCCCTAGAGCCTCCGGGAGTTCCGATGAAACCATGATCACGCTTTTTCCAGCAGCAATCATATCGTTCAGAATACCGTAAATCTCAGTTTTCGCGCCAATGTCTATGCCGCGCGTCGGCTCGTCAACCATGAGGATTTCCGGCTCGGCAAGAAGATTCTTGCTAAGAGAGACCTTTTGCTGGTTGCCGCCGGAAAGATTTCGCACAAGCTGTTCCACAGAAGGCGTTCTAATTTTAAGCTCCCGGCGGTAGCGTTCCGCTTCGAGCACCTCCCGCTCTTCGTCCATCACCCCGTAACGGGACAGCTTTCTTAAACTTGCGTGGGCAATGTTCGTTTTAATGTCTTGAATCAAAACAAGCCCCTGGCTCTTGCGGTCTTCGGAAACATAACCCAGTCCTGCTTCAATCGCCGCCTTCGCGTTGTTGAAAAAACGCCGCTCGCCGTTAATGTAAAGCTCGCCCTCCACGCGGGAGCCATAAGATTTGCCGAAAATGCTCATCATAAGCTCGGTGCGCCCGGCGCCCATAGGCCCGCAAAAGCCCAAAATCTCGCCCTTGCGCAGGAAGAAGGAAACATTGTCCACAACCTTCATGCTGTGGTATTCCGGGTGGTAGACAGTCCAGTTTCTAACTTCCATTACAGTGTCGCCAAAGTCCTTTTTCTGGCGTTTGGGGAAACGCTGGGTCAAGTCGCGCCCGACCATGTCGTGGATGATCATCTCTTCGGTCAGCTGGTCGGCCTTTACGTCGAAGGTGCTGATCGACTTGCCGTCCCTAAGAATGGTAACAGTGTCGGCGACTTTTAAGACCTCGTTTAATTTGTGAGAAATGATGACAGAGGTGATGCCCTGGCGTTTGAACTCCAGAATCAAGTCGAGGAGTTTTTCGCTTTCGTCATCGTTAAGCGAGGAAGTCGGCTCGTCTAAAATTAAAAGATTTGCTTTTTTGGACAGCGCCCGGGCAATTTCCACAAGCTGTTGTTTGCCCACCCCCAGCTTGCTGACCACCGTTTCCGGCTGCTCGTTAAGGCCGACAATGTCCAAGTACTTTTTCGATTCCATTATGTATTTTGTCCAGTTGATTATGCCGAACCGGGTTTCCATGTGTCCAAGAAAAATATTTTCGTAAATTGAAAGATAGGGGCTAAGGGCAAGCTCCTGATGGATAATTGCAAGCCCGTCTTTTTCCGAGTCCTTGACGCTGGAGTAAGCGGTTTCCTTGCCGTTTATGAGGATGCTGCCGGTAAAGCTGCCTTTCGGGTAAACGCCCGATATGCAACCCATGAGGGTGGATTTTCCCGCGCCGTTTTCGCCGCAAATTGAATGAATTTCGCCCTTTTTTACCTTAAGGCTGACCTCGTCCAAGGCCTTAACCCCGGGAAACTCCTTGCTAAGGTTTTCTATGTGAAGAATATACTCGCTGTCCATACCGCCACCCCCGGAAAAAATCGGCGGGGGTTGTGCCGTGCCGGCATTGCCGTGCCGGCGCCACCCCC
>WRKI01000042.1 GCA_009778155.1 Spirochaetota bacterium | reverse complement strand
CCAGCTCGTACATTTCTTCGGATTCGGCTATCAGGCTGGCGCTTTCTTCCTGCGTCAGTTCCGCCCAGCGTCCCACGGCTTGCTTTATCTCCGTTGTCGGGTGCGCTTCCGCTATCATGTTTAACTCCTCCTTGCTTTTGGCGTTGAAAAACTGCAGCCACGCGTGCAGGTCTGTGCCGTCCCATTCTTCTGGCAGTTTTTTCAGTTCCAGCGTGTGGATTTCCTGCATATCGGCAAACCTTTGCCCCGTGCCCGGCTCGCACATCGTAAAAAACCTGTGATACTTTTCATTGCCGGGAAACAGGTCATAATCCGCGATTATGATGCTGACAACCTTATGCATGGCCGAAAAGTTTTCGCCTTTCTTCAGTTGCGCGGCTATCATTTTCGACTGGTAGAAGATTACCCGATTAAGGAAGTCCGGCTTGGGCCTTAGCTGTATCTCGATGTTGATGATTTTGCCGGACTTCGTTTTAATCCTGACATCCACTATGCCCAGCTTGCCGTCTCTGCGATCCCTGTGCAGGTGCGGGTCTACGATGGAAACTTCCTCGTACTCCTCGTCCGGGAGATTGAGCACGGCCTTGAGCAGGCTGATGAGTATTTTCACATATTTCGCGTTCCCGAAGATCGCTTTGAAGACGATGTCGCTTTTCGGCGACAAAAAGACGGTGCATTTCCGCGTTGTTGATTCATTTTCCATGCCTTAACTATACCCGCTTTGCCCTTCCCCGTCTAGAGCCGCCTGCCGCCCCTACACGGCAAACGCATGAACGACACGAACCTCGGAAATATCTCACACAAAGGCACGAAGGCACTAAGGCACAAAGCACAGATTAAAAAGCTCCGCTTCATCCCTACTTTGCCTCCTCTTTGCACTCTATTGAGGTAAGAATAAGGCTCTGCCATATCATAATTCCGCCGGCTCTTTGTGCCTTTGTGCCTTCGTGTGCTCCCTTCTTCTTACATCTTCGCCAAACTGAGAATTGCTGCGGGGAAACAAGGGGGTTGCCGCTTTTTCCACGGCCGGCGCAGATTTCTTCCATATAAACGCATCCCCGCCGCCGCCCTTATTTCACTATGTCGATAATCTGGCCGACAGCGACTTTTTGGCGGTCTTCGCGGATAATGAATCGAAGCCCTTTTTCCAAGGCGATTGGCTGGGCAAGCTCTACGGTTATTTCCGCGCGGCCGCCGGGCATGACCACATCTTCGCCAGCCGGCAGTTCGACTGCCCCCGCAGTGTCCGTCGTGCGGAAGTAGAAGCCGGGGCTGTCGCCTGCAGCGATGGGCTTTTGCCGCCCGCCTTTTTCTGCGGGAAGGCTGTAGATCAACGCCTTGAACACGGTGTGCGGCCGTATCGAACCCGGCTGCGCAAGCACCTGCCCGCGCTGGATTTCTTTTTTGTCAACGTCGCGAAGCAAAAGCCCCACATTGTCCTCCGCAATAGCGGAATCGACTATCTTGTTAAACATCTCGATACCGATAACGACTGTTTTTCTTGTGGGGGTAACGCCGACAATTTCGACCTCGTCGTTCTGTTTAATCTGGCCGCGCTGGACTTGGCCAGTAACGACAGTGCCGCGTCCGGGGATTGTAAACACGTCCTCTATGGGTAAAAGAAAGGGCGCGTTCTTTGCGTGCTCTTTGTCCGGCAATTCATGGCCGTTTTTCATTCGATTGTATCTCCTTTTGAGTTTTCACTCTAAAACCACGTTTTGAATATTTTCTTCCGTCATTCGCCACCCACGTTGGATGCCGTCAGGCAATTCGTTCCCGCGGTGGAAAACGCTCCAAAATTCATCCTCGCTGACTTCCTGCCCGTCTATCGTGTAAACCGTGCCCCTCTCCGGCCCCCACCACACGGACGAACCCGACACGCGCCGGCGGAGTATGCCGTTTTCAAGCTCCAGCCAGTCAAACGCCAGGAGTTCGGGCATAAAAAACCTCGCGACAATGCCTGTGTCCCCGGGCGGCATATAGAACTCCCGTACTTCAAGCCCTGGCATATCCCCCAACACGATCGGGCTAAGAACGCCGTCTTCAAAAGCGTAAGCGCTGTGGAAATGCTGTTGCCCGCCAACTCCATGTTCAGTAACGATCAGGTTTGGAGTACCAGTGCCGTCTATGTCAATTAGGAAAAAATCGCGGGAGGGCGACATCCCCCATTGGTCTGGAACAGCGGCAAGCTCGCGTAGCAAGTCGGCGTAAGCCTGTTGCCACGTTAGCTGCGCGGCGGCGGCTACCTCGGCTGCTGTGTATGGCTGATCTACGCCTAAAACCACGTTTTGGATATTTTCTTCCGTCATTCGCCATATATGCCGGAAGCTTTCGGCCCACAAGTCGTCCCAGCGGAACTGGAAAACGCTGTGAAATTCATCCCTGCTGACTTCCTGCCCGTCAATACGGTGAATCCCGTAAACCCCACCAGTGCATAATATCCCCGACACGCGCCGGCGGAAGCCATCGGCTTCAAGCTCCAGCAAGTCAAACTCCATGCAGTCGCCGCCGCCTATTACAGCGACAATGCCTGTGTCCCCAGGCAGAATGAATAAGCCCGATAAAGAGCCCGGCATACCCCCCAACCCGATCGGGCTAAGAGTGCCGCCTGCAAAAACGTAAGCACTGCGGGGATGAAGACGGCCCCAATCCCCCGCGTCTTCAAAAACGATCAGGTTTGGAATGCCTGTGCCGTTGATGTCATATAGGAAAAAATATCCGGGGCTGTTGTCCCAGTTTATAAGTTCGGGCGCAAGCTCGCGTAGCAAGTCGGCGTAGGCCTGCCGCCATGCACCGCCTAAAACCACGTTTTGGATATTTTCTTCCGTAATTTGCCTTATCCGTGGTCTGTCGTCAGGCCATTCGGAAAAGCGGAGGAAAACGCTGTAAAATTCATCCTCGCTGACTTCCTGCTCGTCAATAAAGAAAAACCTCCGCCACGGACTGTCCCGGTCGTCCCAGTCCTCCCGCCTAAACTGGTACATTCCAGATACACGCTGGCGGAAG
The DNA here is from genome assembly GCA_009778155.1 of Spirochaetota bacterium. Lineage (GTDB taxonomy): Bacteria > Spirochaetota > Spirochaetia > Treponematales > Breznakiellaceae > WQXQ01. The sequence continues at coordinate 461 of WRKI01000042.1, read as the reverse complement.
CCGCCGCCTTCAAGCTCCAGCCAGTGATAGTGCGTGGCGGCTGATATGTCGCCGCCAAGAGTACCCACCGCGACAATGCCCGTGTCCCCGGGCGGCATATAGAAGCCATGTACAGTGCCCGGCATATCCCCCAACTCGATCGGGCTAAGAGCGCCGTCAGAAAAAGCGTAAGCCCCACGGGTAAAATTGCCAAAACCCACGTCGGTTGCAAAAACGATCAAGGTTGGGATGCCTGTATCGTTTGTGTTGAGCAGCAAAAAGCTGCCGAAGAAGTCCGGGTCCGATTGGCCTGGAAATTCAGAGGCAAATTCGCGCAAGAACGCGGCGTAGGCCTGCCGCCATGTAAGCTGCCCGGCGGCGGCTCCCTCGGCTGCTGTGTATGGCTGATCGGTGGCGGCCTCCTGCACGGCGGCCCACTGCGCGGCGGCCGCCTGCACGGCATTGGCCTGCGGCGGCGGCAA
>WRKI01000041.1 GCA_009778155.1 Spirochaetota bacterium | reverse complement strand
CTCCGTGTGAGCTTCCTCTTCTTCCTTTGTGCCTTCGTGTCTTTGTGCCTTTGTGTGAGATATTTCCGAGGTTCGTGCCGTTCATGCGTTTGTCGTGCTTCGCCCGGGCCCTTGCATTTTTTCGGGTTTTGTCGTAAGGTTTGAATAAGGGGCTAACTGTAAAAGCCGGGAGCCTGTCATAATGCCATAAGCAGGCGGCCAGCTATAGAATGCTCTAAAACGCAAAAAGATAGCAGGAGGATTTTTTTATGACAGAAGCAAGCGGAACCCAGTTAATTCTGGCGCTGGTAATCGGTATCTCGGCCTTGATTTTCATGATTCTCAAGACAAAGATACACACGTTTTTGGCCTTGATTATCTCGGCGGTAATGATAGGCTTAATCGCAGGCATGGTTCCCACGGCGGTTACGGCGGCAGTGCAGGCCGGCTTCGGCGGCACGCTGGGCGGCATAGGTATCATTATCGGCTTTGGCGTAATGATGGGCACGATTTTCGAGGCATCAGGCGCGGCGGAGCGCATGGCGCGCACCTTCCTTAAACTTTTCGGCAAGGGGCGCGAGGAAGCGGCCCTCGCCGTTACCGGGTTTTTCGTGTCCATTCCCGTTTTTTGCGACTCGGCCTTTGTTATTCTTTCTTCTTTGGCAAAGTCGCTTTCGCGCAAAACGAAAAAGAGCATCTTCACGCTGGCCGGCGCGCTTTCTTTGGGGCTTTTGGCCACGCACATTATGGTTCCCCCTACGCCAGGCCCGCTTGGGGTTGCCGGCATTTTCGGCGTGGATGTAGGCCAGATGATCATTTTCGGCTTTATCGTGGCAATTCCCATGATGATTGCCTCGATCTTTTACTTTAAGTGGCTGGGAACGAAGCTGTACCAGATACCTTCCGAAGACGGCGAAACATGGATTCGCGGCCCCTACCAGCCGCCGGTGTACGACCTTAGCGCGGACGACTCGGACAAGCATCTGCCTTCGGCTTTTCTCTCCTTTTTGCCCCTGCTTTTGCCGGTGTTCCTTATTCTTACCAACACCATTCTCAATATGCAGGGCTTGAACCAAGGTATCTTCCTTGTGTTCATCTTCCTTGGCACGCCTGTTATTGCCGTCGGCATTGGCCTTTTGTTGTGCATTTATGTTCTGGCTTTTAAGAGCGAGCGCAAGGTTGTTATGGAAAACATGGAAAAAGGGATTCGCGCGTCGGGCATCATTTTGCTTGTTACAGGCGGCGGCGGGGCGCTGGGGGCGGTGCTTACGCAAAGCGGCGTTGGGGCTTTTATTGCCCACGGTATCGCCGGAACGCCCATCCCGATTATTTTCCTTCCCTTTGTCGTCTCCACGCTCATCCGGTTCGTGCAGGGCAGCGGCACTGTGGCGATGATTACCTCGGCCAGCATTACGGCTCCCATTGTGTTGGCGGCCGGCGGGAATATGCTCATGGGCGCTCTTGCGGCGGCTTGCGGCGCGATTTTCTTCTCGCACTTTAACGACAGCTATTTCTGGGTTGTAAACCGTCTTTGCGGCGTTACCGATGCCAAGGAGCAGATCCGGATGTCGTCGATCAGCTCGACTGTGGCCTGGGGCGCGGGGCTTGTTACGATCATAATTCTCAACATAATAATCGGCTAAAGGCCGCGGGCAGAACGCCCGGCAGTTTTCCGCCGGGCGTGCCCTCCGTGGTGAGAATTCTTCCTCCTCTGTGGTGAATTTTTTCCTTGGTTTGCTAAATATAGAATTGCTGATTTTAACCTCTTCGCTCTTGATTTTTTGCCGCGCTAGTGTAAAATTAAAGAAGCGATGTCGATAGCGCAAAACATAGCCGAACTTGAAGAACGCATACAAAACGCCTGCCTAAGAGCCGGCAGAGCGCGGGAAACTGTTACACTCATGGCCGTTTCAAAGTTTCACAGCCTTGACATGGCAGAGGAAGCACGGGCGGCGGGCATCCGCTTTTTCGGCGAAAGCCGGGTAAAAGAAGGCGTGGAAAAGTTCGAAGCCTACAAAAAACAGCGGCCAGAGGTACAGGTGCACATGATAGGCTCCCTCCAGCGGAACAAGGCAAAGACGGCCGCGCTTTTTTTCGACTGCGTGCAGTCCGCCGACAGAATGGAACTGATCGCCGAGCTTGAAAAACAGGCCGCCGGCAGGGCTTCCCCCCTGCCCCTGCTTTTGGAACTACGCACCGGCGAGGAAAGCAAAAGCGGCTTTGACGGCTTTGACGCTCTGTTCAGGGCGGCCGAGGCAGTGCTAAAAGCCGAAAGCCTCCTCCCGCGCGGCCTTATGACAATGGCTCCCTTTACCGAGGATGCGCTGTCCGTCCGCGCCTCTTTCCGGCAGTTGGCAAAGGCGCAGGCGGAGCTTGAAAAACGCTTCCCCCCAGCGGAAAACTGGGGCTGTCTTTCGATGGGCATGACCGGCGACTTCGAGATAGCCATAGAAGAAGGCTCGACCATGCTTAGAATAGGAAGCGCGATTTTTGGGGACAGGCAAGAGAGGTAAAAATGAGACAGGCGGCAGGCAAAATACAGATACTCTTGATTTTTTCCATTGTAATAGGCCTTTTGCCGCAGCCGGTGGGGGCGCAAGTCATTTCGGGGCCTGTCCACCCGACTAACTTTCAGGCCGTGCAACACCCGGCGGCGGAATCGACATCGCCGCAGTGGGCGCGGGACTTCCGCCGCTGGAACATCGTCGCTTTTGGCACCTTTCCCTTTTCGCTTTTGGTTTCGACTATAGCGATGGACACCTACCGGTGGTCTGTCCACGGGAACATGGGCTTTGACGCTTACAGCCGCCAGTTCGCCCCCTGGCCGATAAGGACAGCGGGTGCCGAGCTAATGAACAACAGACAGCGCGAGATGACCTTCGTCTACGCGGCAAGCCTGTCGGCCGCGCTGGCCTTTGTCGATCTTTTCATCGTGCAGTCAAGAAGACGCGCCGAACAGCGGCGTCTAGAAGGCCTGCCTGCCGGGAACATCATCATCACGATAGAGCCGATAGGCGGCGAGCCGGAGGCCGGCGAGGCGGAGCCGCTAGGCATGGAGCCGGATTCCCCCCAGCCCCAGCTTTCCGAACCCTGATGCCGTTTTTTTCCCGCGCAATAGAAGAAGCCCCCGGCCTGCCGCTTCGTTTAGACCGCTTTGTATCGGAACATTTGCGCCTTTTGACCCGCTCGCAGATAAAAACGAGGAGCTTGCAGGCGACAGTCAACGGAAAGCCGGCAAAACTGTCGCGGCTTGTAAAAAAAGGGGATTTTCTGGAGCTTGCCTGGCAGGACTCTTTGCCGCCCACGCTTGAGGCGCAGGACATCCCCCTTGACATTATTTACGAGGATAACAGGGTGGCGGTAATAAACAAGGCGCAGGGGATGGTAGTCCACCCCGGCGCCGGCAACAGGGGCGGCACTTTGGCAAACGCCCTCCGTTTCCGCCGGCTTGAAAAGCAGGGGAGGGGAGGGGAGG
>WRKI01000040.1 GCA_009778155.1 Spirochaetota bacterium | reverse complement strand
GGGGGTAAACCATTATGCCATAAGGACTTAACGCATAAGGCCTTATGGCATACGGCTCAACGAGAATTTCAATTATGTTTTGTCCACAAATCACCGTTTTACCCCCTTCCTCTTGTTTTGCCGGACGGTCAACCCCGGCCTGCCCGCGCCCGCCGGCCATGCGGCGGAACGGCGCATAGATAAATTATGTTACTTTTTTTGAAAAATGTCAAGAGGGTTTTCGCAAAAAAAGGCGGCCTTATCATAATTCCGCCCTGACCTTCGCGCCCTCGTGCCTTGGCGTGAGTTAGCCGGGGGTAAATTCACGGCCCGGCCTTTCTCGGGTTTGGCCCCGCTCCGCACCGGCGGGCAAAATGCATCTTCCCTAGGGAAGATGGCGGAAAATCCATCGTTTTGGCAAATTCCCTCTTGCCAAGATGCAGGGATTATTGTTATAATGAAAGGATACAGGCTCTTTGCAATATGGTTTGCAAAAAAAACTAGAATGGAGGCAAAAAATGACCGTAATTGAACTGTTCCAGATTGGCGGGATATGGGCTTGGCTCGGTTTGGGCGTTGTTATTGCAATTTTGGTTGCAATTAACAAAAAACAGAAAGATGCCGAAGGCTCGAACCCGGAAAGCACTGCCTCTTCTTACTTCCCGCCCCCTGTGCCGGCCGGTGTGGCCGCTGGCGGTGCCGGCTTGCCGGCTGGCGAACCGGGCGAGGCGATAACGGCGGCGATTGCTGTCGCGATTGCCGAGTATCGAAAGAACGACTACGGCGCGATAACGGCGGCCATTACCGCCGCCGTGTTCGAATACCGTAAAAATAATTAAGTGCGCCCAAACGCTTGGGCAGATCAAAACATTTTTAAGAGAAGGAAGGAAACATGGCAAAGGTAAAGCTAACGGAACTTGTGTTAAGGGATGCCCATCAATCCCTGTTCGCTACGAGAATGGTTACGGCAGATATGCTGCCCATTTGCGACAAACTTGACAAGGTGGGCTTTTACAGTCTTGAAGCCTGGGGCGGGGCTGTTTTTGATGCCTGCATCCGGTTTTTGAACGAAGACCCCTGGGAAAGGTTGCGGAAGATCAAAAAGGCCGCGCCGAAAACACCGCTAATGATGCTTCTGCGCGGGCAAAATCTTTTGGGTTACCGGCACTATGCGGATGACGTTGTGGAAAAATTTGTCGAGCTTGCCGCAAAAAACGGCGTTGACATTTTTAGGATTTTTGACGCGGTAAACGATCCGCGAAACTTCCAAGCCGCAACCAAGGCCGCGAAAAAAACCGGCAAGCATATTCAAGCGGCTATCGCTTACGCTGTTACTCCGTATCATACTATAGAAAAGTATACGGAGTTTGCAAAACAGCTTGTTGACATTGGCGCGGATTCTATCGCGATAAAGGACATGGCCGGCTTGCTCACTCCGTACAAAAGTTACGAGCTTGTCAAGGCGATTAAAAAAATAACGGACTTGCCGGTGGAGGTTCACACTCACGCGACGACGGGTATGGCGGTTGCCGCTCTATTAAAGGGCGCGGAGGCCGGCGCGGAGGTGCTGGACACGGCTATTTCCTCTATGTCTATGGGGTCGAGCCACAGCCCGACGGAAACGATTGTCGAAATTCTTCGCGGGACGGAGTGGGACACCGGGCTTGACATTGATCTTCTTTTGGAGATTGCCGCCTATTTCCGCGAGGTTCGTAAAAATTACAAGCAGTTTGAATCCAGCCTGCTTGGAGCGGACACGCGCATCTTGCAATCCCAGCTTCCCGGCGGTATGCTTTCCAATCTTGAAAGCCAGCTTAAAGAGCAGGAGGCGTCGGACAAGTTTGACGATGTGTTGAAGGAGATCGCGCTGGTTCAAAAGGATGCCGGCTATCCTCCGCTTGTAACGCCGACGAGCCAGATTGTCGGGACGCAGGCGGTGTTCAATGTTCTTTTTGGCCGGTACAACAAGCTTTCGGGCGAGTTCCAAGACCTTATGGCGGGCAGGTACGGCAGTTGCCCGGCTGCGAAAAATGCCGATGTCGTTAAAAAAGCGCTTGAATCTCTAAAGATGGAAAAGGAGATTACTCACCGCCCGGCGGATGATATTCCTGCCGAGTACGGCAAGCTGGAGGAAGAGGCGAAAAAGCTTTTGGGAACCGGCTCTGTTACACCCGAAGATGTTATCACCTATGCGATGTTCCCCAAGGTTGCGCCGAACTTTTTCAAAACAAGGGCGGACGGCCCGGTGGTCTTTAAGGCGGAGGAAGTTGTCAAGGCGGCGGCTCCTGTGGTGGTTCCTGCGGCGGCGGCTCCGATTGCAAAAATCCCTGGCCAGCCGGAAAGCTACACGGTAAACGTAAACGGGACTAACTACGCGGTTGTGGTTGCTCCGGGAGGGGCGGTTTCCGCCGCTCCGCTTTATGTTTCCAGCCCGATTCCTGTCGCTCCCCTGCCTATGCCTGCGGCTGTCGCGCCGATTCCCTCGGCAACGCCTGTGGTAACTGGCACTGCGACTATTCCCGCGCCTGTTGCCGGCACGCTTTTGCGTTACGCTGTGGATGAGGGGGCAAATGTCCAGCAGGGCACGACGGTTCTCATTCTTGAATCGATGAAGATGGAGCTTGAGGTGAAGGCTCAGGCGGCCGGGAAGATTCACTTTCTGGTTCCGCCCGGAACGCAGGTTACGGCGCAGCAGCCTATTGCCGAGATTGGCGGGGTGGCTATGCCGGCAGCGCCGGTCGTGTCGGCCGCCCCTGCGCCTGTGGCAGTGCCGGCTCCTGCCGCTGCCCCGGCCGCGGCGGCTGGGAAAACGGTTTTGCCCGCGCCTGTTGCCGGCACGCTTTTGCGCTATGCGGTGGACGAAGGGGTTGGCGTGCAGGCTGGCACGACGGTGGTTATTCTGGAATCGATGAAGATGGAGCTTGAGGTTAAGGCTACGTCTGCCGGAAAAATCCATTTCTTGGTTCCGCCCGGAACGCAGGTTACGGCGCAACAGCCGATTGCGGAAATCGGGTAGGCTACGGAAACAGTTGAACGCAAAAAAACCCGCCACGGCGGGTTTTTTTTTGGGGTCAAGCCGCCTTCCGGATTCGAACCGGAGACCTCATGATTACAAGTCAAGTGCTCTACCAACTGAGCTAAGGCGGCGAGATGCCAGCCGCGCCGGCATCGGATCGATGCTCTTGCGACCTGCTTTTACTGTACAGTATTTGCAAAAAAATGTCAATACGCCGGCAAAAAATTTTGGCCATTCTCCACTCCAAGCAAGCCCGTACGAAGTGTGGATAACCCGCCGTAAAAAATGCTAAACTTAGGGAACCACTGATTAACTCGAAGCTAATCAGTAGTTCCCTCTGTATTTGCTCATTTCATTGCGCAAAATACGGGTAAGAACGATGATTCGGATTTTAATCCGCATCCTCGATGGGATTTAATCATCGTTT
>WRKI01000039.1 GCA_009778155.1 Spirochaetota bacterium | reverse complement strand
TTTATTGCGATGTTTGTTTAGGGGGTGCGGCTGTATGTTTTTTCGTACAGTTGACGGACGGTGAATTGTGGTATATAAGGCAACCTCTAGGGAAGCAATGATTAAATCCCATCGAGGATGCGGACTAAAGTCCGAATCATTGCTTCCTTAGAGCAGCGCCGGGAACATCCCCACGATAATGCCGAACAGCGTTACTACGGACGCGGTGCGGGTTTTTGTCATGACGGCAGCAAGGGGAATCATCTCGCCGAAGACAATGTAGAGCATAGCGCCGCCGGCGGCTGAAAGGGAAAGGGCAACCGCAAAATCAGAAACACCCCCGATTAAAATCCCGACAAAACCGCCAATAAGAGTTGTGGAGCCGCACAGAGCTGTTATGAGCAATACCTTCCATCGGTTTATGTTTCCGGCCAAAAGCGGGGCGGCCACCGCCATACCCTCCGGAATATTGTGCAGGGCAATCATCAGCGCCAAAAGCGACCCTATGCGGTAGTCGTGAGTGCCGCCGGCTCCTATGGCCATGCCCTCTGGAATATTGTGCAAGGCTATCGCTATAAGAAGCAGAACCCCGGACTTTAACGCCTTGGGACTTTTTATAAACTCGTCCGCATGGTAAAAACCTTCGTGCGTGTGGTGAAGCCCCCACTCTTCCTCCCTTGCGTGGGCAATACGGTCAACAATGCGGTTGAGCGCCATTATGACGACAATGCCAAGGACAAGGCCGAAGATGCTGACCGCGACACTGGCAAGCTCCAGCGTTTCGGGTAACAGCCCGAAAAACACAATGCTTACCATTACGCCGGCGGCAAAGGACATCATCCAGCAGGTAATTTTTTCCGACGGCTTGCGCAGCATAATTACGGAAACCAAGCCGCCAAGCGCCATTCCCCCAATCCCGGCAAGCGCGATGAATACAATAATTTGGGTCATGTTTTTTTCTCCTGCGTTTTTATATGTTAATGATTAACCGCGCCAAGTTAAAGTAGACGATAAGCGAAAGCACGTCGGCAATAGTCGTAATGACAGGCGATGCCATAACAGCCGGGTCGATTTTTATCAGCCTGGCCCCTACGGGCAAAAAACAGCCCACCGTTTTCGCCATGATAACCGTCGCGCATACCGCAAGCGATGTCGTAAGCGCGATTTCAAAGTTCTGGTTCATTATCAAAACGCGCCCGAAGTTCACCGACATAAGGACAATGCCGCAAAGGGCGGCCACCCGCAGTTCCTTCCACCAGACGGCAAGCATATTTTCGATTTTGATCTCGTTTAACGCCATGCCCCGGATAATCAAAACCGCGCTTTGCGAGCCTGCGCTGCCTGCTGTGTCCATAAGCATCGGTATAAAAGCCACAAGGAGAGGCACAACCAAAAGCGCGTCCTCGAAGCCTTCGATGACCATAGCGGTAAAAGTGGCCGACAGCATAAGCACCAAGAGCCAGCCAATGCGGTTTTTCGCCAGCGTTAAAACGCTTGTTTTAAGGTAAGGATCGGCCGAGGGCTTTAGCGCGCTCATCTTTTCCATGTCCTCGGTGCTTTCTTCGACAATTACGTCCATTGCATCGTCAACGGTAACAATGCCGACCAGGCGTTTTTCTTTGTCAACCACCGGGATTGCCAGAAGATCGTATTTTCGGAACTGCTCGACAACCGCTTCCTGATCGTCGGTTGTGTTGGCATAGACAATCTTTGTTTCCATCATGCCGCTTATAAGATCATTCGGACGAGCAAGCATAAGGTTTTTCGCCGTTACAATGCCCAAAAGCAGACGGTCGCGGCTTATAACGTAGCAGGTGTAGATGGTCTCCTTGTTAAGCCCGGTGTTGCGGATTGTGTCAAAGGCTTCGCGCACGCTTGCGTTTTCTGGCAAGTCCACATATTCTGTGGTCATGATGCTGCCTGCGGAATCTTCCGGGTATTGCAAAAGCTGGTTGATAAGGCTGCGTTTTTCCGCCTGCACGTTTTGCAGAACGCGCTTGACCACGTTTGCGGGCATTTCTTCGATAAAGTCCACCGCGTCGTCAACAAAAAGCATATTCATGATCTCGCCCACTTCAATATCGGTAAGGGCTTCGATAACATTTTGCTGCCGGTCGCTGTCCATGTGCGCGAAGACCTCGGCGGCGACACCCTTTGGCAAAATTCTGTAAAGGGTGATGGCGTGTTCTTTGTCAAGTTTTTCAAGAGCCTGCGCAATATCCACGATATTCATGCCGGAAAGTATTTCTTTATACTTTGATATGTACGCAGTGTCGCCGTTAAACAGCGATAAAATTGGGTTCTCCATTGGGGTATCCTCCTGTGTTTCCCACCATCGGTTGTTTAGAGGACACAAAACAGTAAAAGCGGATTTTTAACAAAAAACTTTTGTCGAAAAACGCCGGGTAATCTAGGGAAAGGCTGATTAACTCGAAGCTAATCATCGTTTCCCTAGCAGCAAAAGGCGGAGGGCACAAGTAAGCCCGCGCCCGCGATTAGGTACTTGCTACTGTAAGGGTCACTGTCCGTGTCGCCTGCTTTGCGTAAGCTCACCATTAGCCTCCTGTTTAATTGTAAGCGCCGGCCGTGCGGCCGCGCCGGGCTTGTACGCCCTAGATATAAAGTAACAAAAAACGCAGCCTTTGTCAATGGCAACGAGGCGGTTTTTCACGATAAACGCATGAACGACACGAACCTCGGAAGCATCTCACACAAAGGCACAAAGGGGGGATTATGATAAGGCCTGAGCCATCCCTCCGTGTCTCTGCGTAAGTTTAATTGGGGGTAAATTCCCAGCCCTTGACCTTTCATGCGTTTGCCTTGCGCCTTCAAGCGTTAAATGGCGAGCAATTCTTCGCCGAATATCAACTCCAATTTTTTAAGCGTTTTCAAAGTAGGGTTTGCCGTCTTTGGATTTTCAAGTTTCTGGTAAACATTGTGTTTTACCCCCATTTTTTCAGCAATATCGGCAAGGGACATATTATGGGAAAGCCTGGTATTGCGTAGCCAAAGCGCAAAGGCCAACCCTGGCTCCACCTCTATATTGTGCCAGCCGCGACCTTTTACCGTTTTTGGAATGGTAACCTTATCGCCATGTTCAAGATAAGATTCAAGAAGCCCGCGAGTCGCCTCGACAGCCATGTTTTTAGCTTCATCCAGAGAATCGCCGTAAGTAATGTAGCCGTCATAGAAACCCGGCGATTCAACATACCAGCACTTGTCCGTTTTTGAGTAGCTTATTTTGCAAGGAATTACCGTTTTCATTTTTTGTATCCCGCTTTTTTGTTCAAGCTATTAAGAAGGTGATAATCGGAAAAAGAGTTGATTTACTCGCTTAACCATGATACAATAGTATTAACGAAACCACAAAGGAGCAATAACCATGGGAACACTTGTCG
>WRKI01000038.1 GCA_009778155.1 Spirochaetota bacterium | reverse complement strand
TTTATCAACTCTGTCCCTATCTTTGCAATTTTTGCCTCTTTACGTGAGAAATTTGAGGGGGAGTGGTAATCAAAAAGAGTAAATGTAGAATTGCTGAAAAAAATGCAGCAATTTTCCATTTAGCAAAGGAAAAAGTAAAAACCACGGGGGTCTGGCAGGCAAAGCCTGCCTAGGAGTTTCCCGGAGATGGCACACGAAGGCACGCCTAACCTCCGTGCCTTCGTGCGGGCTTTTTCGAGAAAGCCCCCGCCCGGCTACTTTTTCTCGAAGTGGGAAAACTCAAGGCTGAAGCTGGCGCGGCCCTGGCTTACGCTGCGCAGGCTGGTCATAAAACCGAACATCTTCTCCATAGGAGCCGTCGCCTTAATCTCGTCGGCTCCAGTCTTCGAGTTCATGTTCAAAATTTGCCCGCCGCGCTGGGTTACAAGACTCATCACCTCGCCCACAAACTCGTGCGGGCTGGTAAGGTCTACCGCCATAATCGGCTCCAGAAGAATCGGGGACGCGGCGCGGCAAGCCTCGTCAAAAGCCATGTTCGCGCAAGCCTCGAAAGCAAACTCCGTGCCGGTAAGCTCGGAGTATTCTATGGAAGTAACCGTCGCCAAAATGTCAATGGCCGGGTAACCCATGACAATGCCAGAGGCAAAAGCCCCGTTCACCCCGCGCTCCACCGCCTCCAGAATCTCCTTGGGCGGGTCGCCCTTGCCGCTGCCGGCCTTGACGGTGCAGGCATAACTGTTGCCAGCCCCCCGCTGGGCAGGCTCCACCCGCAGGGTAAGCGCGGCGGCGTTTTCCTTGCCGGCAATCACGCGGGAAAAAGCCATCCTTTGCTCGTTTTCGCGGCTTATCGACTCCCTGTACGTTACCTGCGGGTTGCCCGCCTTCGCGTCCAATTTGAACTCCTTGAGCATTCGCGTAACAAGCACATCAAGGTGAAGCTCGCCCATGCCGGAGATTATCAGTTGGCCGGTTTCCTCGTTTTCCCTTGTGGTGAAAGTCGGGTCTTCCTTGGCCAGAATCGCCAGGGTTTCCTTGAGTTTGTCCATGTCCGAAAGCGTTTTCGGCTCGATAGAAATCGAGATTACCGGCTCGGGGAACTGCATTTTTTCCAGCAAGATGGCGCAACCCTCGCCGCCTATGGTGTCGCCGGTCTGCGCCAGTTTCATTCCTATTATTACGCCGATGTCCCCGGCGTAGAGGGTGTCCATCGGTTCTGATTTGTTGGAGTGCATTCGCAGGATTCTGTTGGCGCGCTCGCGTTTTTTCTTGCCCGCGTTGTAAAGGGCGCTGCCCGACTTCAAACTGCCCGAATACATTCTGACATAACAGAGGTTCCCGGCTTCGCGGTCGTTTTGGATTTTGAAGACAAGCCCCAGGGGGGGGCCTTTGGGGTCGCAGGGGATGTTGACCGGCTCTTCTTTTTTTAGGTCGTGGCCTGTCGCATCGGCGACTTCGTTGGGGGCGGGGAGGAAGTCCACGACCGCATCGATTACGGGTTGTACGCCGATGTTGCGTTTTGATGCGCCGGCGAACACGGGGAAGATGTCTCTGGTTCCGACGGCTTTTCGCAGTTCGGCCTTGAGAAGGGCCGCTTCGATTTCCTCGCCTGCAAGAAACTTTTCGGTTAGTTCGTCCGAAACGCTGGAAAGGGAATCGACTAATTTTTCGCGCCAAAGTTTTGCGTCTGTCTGCCGGCTTTCGTCTATGGGTGAGTATATCATTTTTTCGCCGTCGCTGCCCGCGTCCCAGCGGATTTCGCGCATTTCGATTAGGTCGATCACGCCTTCAAAGCCGCTTTCTCTTCCTATGGGGATTTGCAGGGCGGTGGCGTTGACTCCCAGTTTTTTTTCGATGTCTTCCAATACGAAGTAGAAGTCTGCGCCGGCTCTGTCCATTTTGTTTACATAGCCGATGCAGGGCACTTGGTAACGCGCCGCCTGCCGCCATACGGTCTCGGTCTGGGGTTCCACGCCGCGCACGGCATCGAAGAGGGCGACTGCCCCGTCAAGCACGCGCAGGGACCGCTCGACTTCGGCGGTAAAGTCAACATGGCCGGGTGTGTCGATGATGTTGATTTGGCAGTTTTTCCAGTAGGTGGTGGTGGCCGCGCTTTGAATGGTTATGCCGCGCTCCTGTTCCTGCTCCATCCAGTCCATTGTCGCCTCGCCATCGTCAACTTCGCCAATACGATGGCTTTTCCCGGTGTAAAAGAGAAATCTTTCCGTGGTTGTAGTTTTACCAGCATCAATGTGCGCCATGATGCCGATGTTTCGCATAGCTTTTAGCATGAATAATTTTATCGCAAAACAAGCAACAAATGCAATACAACCCCAGCCCTCGCCAGCACTGAAGAAGGCTCACACCAAGGCAGGGTGGGTTGCTTGCCCTGGGAGCAAGTCCCTGTCGACGACAAAGCGAAGAATTTCCACCGGGGATGAAGAAGAGGTTGCCTTAAGGAAACGCTGATTAGCTTCGAGTTAATCGGCGTTTCCCTAAATTGTCTTCGAATTCGCCTGTAGCGCCTGTATTTCGCCTTCGGGCAACTCCGTGTACTCTATAATTTTTTCTAACGGCTCGCCTTTTCTTATCATGGTTAGAGCAATTTTTAGCCGGCCTTCAAGCCGGCCTTCAAGCCGCCCCTCAAAGCGTCCCTGGTCAATTTCCGCAATTCTGATTGCCTCTGCTTTCTCCAGCGCCTGCACTACCATTTTCTCTTCCTCCGCTAAATTGACAAGCTCAATCAAGTGGCTTGCCCTTTTTATGTAATCGGGCGCGGTATCGCTGACCGCCCCTCCGTTGAAGTAATCCAGCCAATGCCGCTGGTTTTCCGTTAGTCCGGCATTTTTCGTCAGTTCAAAAAACGCGATTTTTATCAAATCTTTCCCGTACGGCCGCTGTCGTTTTATGTCGTAAAGTTCAAAAATGTGCAGGGCGTTGTCGCTGTAGCTGTCGTCAAAATGCGTGTAGCCCAGCACGTTCAGCGCATACACAGGGCGCAAGCTGGAATACTTGTTCAGCCTGCCCTGGGAATCTTTTACCATGTTGCCGGCCAGGTTGTAATTTTGGCAAAACCGGTTGAACGGATAGTACAAGGCCCGCTCGTCAAAAAACCGGGATTTCCGCACCTGCAGTTCGGATATAAAATCGGATTTTTCGGCAAAGTCAGGCGAAAGTTTGAACGTTGCCGATATGTCCTTTATCGTGTGCCGTAGTTGCACGAACTCCGCGCCGTCCAGTATTTCCCTGTAATCCGCAATGCTGTACGGGTTGCTGATCGCAAGGCCGGTTATTTCTATTTCGTAAAAATCGGTTATCAGCCCCTGCAAAATCTCGATGTTTTC
>WRKI01000037.1 GCA_009778155.1 Spirochaetota bacterium | reverse complement strand
CGGAGGAGCCGGCGCTGCCAGGGGGGAGGGGGGGCCTGTGCGGGCGGGGCAGGCGGCAGGAGCGGGATTTCGGCTATGTTTGCAAGCCGCATTACCGGCGCCCTTTCCGGGGCCTCCCTTGCGACATCCCCGCCGGGGTTCATCGCGACAGAAAAAATCGCGGCGACGTGCAGGGCACCGGCGGCAAGGAAGGCCGCGGGCTTCAAAATCTTTTCATTCAACATTTTGTACCACCAAACTTACAGCGCCGTGCCGGTAAAGCTGCAATATTTCCAGCACCGCGCTTACATACAGATACGGAGTGTACCGGTCCGCTATTATGTGAACGCGGGTGTCCGGCTCTTCGGCGTAAAGCCTGGCGACCCTCTCTTGCAACGCCGCAAGGCTGGCCGGGGAGCCGTCCAGATGCACGGAGCCTCCCCTTTCCACCCACACTTCAAGATTGCGTCCGGCATCCGTAACAAGGGCCGAGCGCGCCTGCGCGAAATCTACCGGCACTTCCAGCCGGTAGTTTATCAGCGCCACCAGCATTATGAAGATCAGCAGCAGAAACGCGATGTCGGACATTGAGTTCATCGGGATTGCAAAGGGCTTTTTTTCCCCGCGGCGCATCTTCACGGCGGCCCCCCCGGGGTCATGGAAAATGAAAATGCTTCTATTTCCATCTGCTGCGCCAGTTCGACGAAAGAAACGACGCTCTGCCACTGCGCCTGCGGGTCTATGCCAAGGACTACCGCCACGCCCGGGTTTTCCGCCCGGGCGCTCCGGATAAGGCTTTCCGCCAGGGAAATCCCGATTGCGGCATCTTGGTGGATTATGCCCCCCGCCCGGTCAAGCTCGAAGCGCAAAATGTCTTCCCCCGGCACCATGCGCCGGGCATCCTGCGCGGGAAGCTCGACAAGAAATCCCATGTTAATGTTAAAACCCGATATCGCAAGGAAATAAATGATAAGCAGGAAGGCCAGATCGCTTGCGGCGGCGCTCTCGCTAAACCCCTGCCCTGTTTTCCGTTTTACTTGCACTCTTTGGCCTTCCTCATTTTTTGCGACTGGCTTCCTAGCTGCGCGATCAGATTCGAGCAGCTTGACTCGACGTTGGCGACAAACTTGTTGACAAGGTGCGCCAAGGCCGAGTGGGCTATCATTGCGGCTATGGCGATGACAAGCCCGAACACGGTCGTAACAAGGGCTTCGTAAATGCCGGCTGCGACTATCTGGGCGTTCACGTCGTCGGCCTCGGCTATGGCCCTGAATGCGCCTATCATCCCGGTTACTGTTCCCAGAAAGCCGGTCAGCGGCGCGAGAGTGCCTATTGCTGTAAGAAAGTTAAAGCCGCGTTTCAAGAGGGCCAGCAATATGCCGGCGGCCGCGCGTCTTTTGTCTTGCCGCGAAAGGTAGCCGGCCGCGTCCCTGTACTTGCCTTTTCCGGCGAATTGCGAAACTTGAAGTGCCAAATCGTCAACGCGCAGGTCTTGGTACAAGATATAGATTGCCCGCTCAAGCGAAATCGCGACTACCGCTATCGAAAAAAACACAAGGGGCCACATTACCGGGCCTCCCATACGGAAAAGTTCCAAAAGTGTGAACGCTTCGCTTTCTACCATAAATACAACACCGCCTTTTTCATAATCGCTCCTGTTTAGAGGCTTTGTTTCCTCTGTAAATTAGCTTTGACTAACTTCAATGTTAGCCTCGACTAACCGTTTTGTCAAGCGGTTTTGCGAAAAAAAACTTTTTTTTTTGCGGAATCTGCCCGGCTTTCCCGGCCGTCTGCCGACGGGCTTGCTTTTCTTCCATATTATGCTGTAGAATGTGTTTGAGGGAGTTTGGCTTAAGCTTGGCACAAGCCTTGGCACAAGCCTTGGCGTAAGCCTTGTTGGGGATAAAAGCGGGTTGTATGGGTGTAAATGAGCAGAGTTTGCGGCATATTTTGGCGGCGAATATAAAGGAACACAGACGCATTCTCGGTATTTCGCAGGAAAAGCTGTCCGAACTGGCCGGGCTTTCGTGGCAGACGGTCAACAGCATTGAAAGCCGGCGCACTTGGGTTAGCGACAGGACGCTGGAAGCTCTTGCGGCCGTTTTTGAAATAGAAAGTTTCGAACTGCTCATGCCGGCTGAAACGCGGGCTTCCATTTCGCTTAACGCCGCCTGCGCCTTGCGGAAGCTGGCCGAGGCGAAAAAAGACTATGACAGGGCTTTTCTTGAAGCATACGATAACATAAGCTGATTGCCGCGTTTGCAGGCCTTAAGGGAAAGCTCCCCGGCGGCTTACGGAAGCCGCCGGGGAGCTAGCTCCGCAAGCCCGCTCCCGTGACGCGGGTGGTTTTACAGCGCGGCCTACAAACCGTATTTTCCCTCTTCAATATCTTTTATGAGTGAGGAAATTCCTGCCGCTGTCATTTTGTCAAAAGCGATTCCAGTCTTGATGGAATAAGTTCCGGCAACACTTTGTTCCGTAAACAACAGCTCTGTTTTGCTTAAAAAATTCAGCAACGCTTTTAATTGATGATTTTCTATACTGCCAAGAAAATCCTGCAACAATGCCAAGTTTCTTTGAAACTCGGGAATTTTTGACACAAACGCGATTGCGTTTTTTTGGTTGTTACTCATAAAACCTCCAGATTACTCTCAAATTGAAGGAGCTTTCAAAGCTCCTTTAGAAATCCCATCTATTCGCTGCAAAGCTTACTGAAGCCACAATCAAACCATCATCGCGCCGTCCGAGTGGCCCAATAAAAGCATAAACATTTCCAACCCTGTAAAGATCACCCTCGAAGAATGGCTGTAAAAAAGTTCCTCTGCTTTCAATTTCTCTAAAAAAAATTCCACTCTGCGCTGATGCTTCATGTGTTGTTGGAAATGCAAGACCAACCATAGAAAGAAATACAATACCATTTTCTGCAAGCGCACTGATAGTAAGCCCTTCTGCCGTCTGTCGTACAAAATTCGTTCTACTTGTTTGCGTAAAGCCTGATGGAACAGGCCTCCCCACAAGATTTGCAGCTTCGGTAATGGAATTGGTTGCAGCCCGTGCTTGTGCAAACAATACGCCGTTAGCAAGAAAAACAAGCAGTATGAACAAAATCTTTTTCATAAAAAACTCCCTGGACTTGTTCTGGAACAAGCCGTTTTAAGCTGAATTTGTTCAAAAACCTCGTGCATAAAACGCTGTTTCCGAACAACTCTATGATGCGCAACGCACATTTTATTCAAGCTTTTCGATTTTACCCATTTCCCCTTGCGGACATTCGCCGAGAATGCTGTTTTGTCGTGAAATTCCTTAGATTTTACCGCCGAAAACGGG
>WRKI01000036.1 GCA_009778155.1 Spirochaetota bacterium | reverse complement strand
CATTGCGCCCCCCGCCGATCACTTGGAAACGGGCGGCCTGCGCGTTAGACGTCCATATCCGTATGCCGTTTTGAGCTTGGATAATAAGCTCGTCCGCGCTTTGGAAATGCCTTTCGTTGCGCTCCCTGCGATCCCGCTCGAAAAGGATTTCCCAGCGGAACATATTAAAGCCGGTAAAGTTCGCCTGCAATGTAAAAGGGAAGGGGTTCGGCGATGAAAAAAGGACATTGGTCGCCGCAAAACCAGGGGCGGCCACCCCGCCGGCAAAAGGCACGCTTGCCAATTGCGCAAGGTCGCCCGGCTCTACCGAGTTTATGATGTTAAAATGCAGCAAAACCCCCATTGAAGGGTTGTTTCTTACAAAATCAACCGCCCTGACGTGCAGGTATGTAAAACTGCCATCTTCAAGATCGAGGGTGGCCTCTTGGCCTAAATCCAAAACTACCGTATTGTCCCCCGTCCTAAGCGCGACGGTTTCTCCCAAGTTGGCAAGCTGAACACGGAAGTCTTCCATTGCGGTCGGAACCACAACGACATCGTCTGTAAAGAGCCGGCGTTCCATAGAACTGCCTTCCAGCGTGTGCTCGGTTGAAACGCGGATTATGGTAACGCCCTCTGACTCCAAAAAGTCCAGAAAGAAAAAATACAGAGCCGCCCCGGCCGCGCCCAATACAAGCAGGATCACCACAGGAAAAATGACAAACTTAGGGAGCCTTGACTGGGGCTTTAACAGCTTTTCCATAGGGACAGGCTGTTCCTGAATCCTGTAAGCCTTGTACAGGGAAAGCAGGTCTTTTACATCCAGATCAAGATAGCCGCCGTAATTTCTTATAAAGCCGGTAACATAGGCTTCTGCCGGAAAATCCGTAAAATTTTCCGCTTCCAGCCCTTTTAGGAAACGAATGGAAATATTCGTTTCCCGGCTGGCTTGATCCAGCGACAATTCTTTTTCTTCGCGCGCGGAGCGTAATTTTTCACCAAGAGATTCTACCATAAAACTTCCCCTAAAACACTTCCCCTCTTTATCGGCACTTTCGGAACAGCAGATTAGCTCCAAGCTAATCTGCTGCTTCCATTAATCTACATCCCTGAACAAAAAGTTGCTGATAACGTTTGCGGTGGGGGGCGGCACATACACGAAACGCTGTTCGGGAATTCCCACGTTGGTTCTTACATTGGTAAAATCGAAACGGACGATGCCTTCTGCAACTGTCCTGCCTTCTATCCGGCGGATAAGCCTTGTCTCGTTGTCAATGCTAAGGATAATTTCCCTAAAGCCTTCGGAAATGACGCGCCTTGTAAGCCGCAACTGCACAACCTGCTCGCTGGAGCCGGGATACAGGGGAACGGGGTTCGGGCCTGTAACAAAGGTTGCAATGTAGTTGCGCCTAAGAAGGGTAAGACCCTGGGGGCTTACCATGCCAATCCCGGCGGCGGGGTTCCTGTTGCTTTGGCTGATGCTCTGGGTAAGGGTGGCCCGGAACTCCGGCAGGTGCACGGTGAGCGTGTCCCCGCTAAAAACTATAACCTGCTGTGCAGGGCGCGAAAAATCAATACGTAAAAGGTTGGGCGAAAGGTAGCTGAGCCGGCCTACCATGTCGGTATTCCCGGAGCGGATGACGACATCCGCCTCGTAGTCTGAAATTGCGCCGTAACGCTCCGACACCATTTCCAAAAAACGCTCGGCTGTGATTATTTCCTGAGCCGTCAAGCTGGAAAGCCCCAAAACCGCTGTTATAAAAAACAGCGAAAAAACTCGTTTTACCATGCTAATCTCCATTTTTATTATTCCGCCAAAACCATGTTCCGGCACAAACTTTTGCTTGCATCTTAACAAATAACCAACTGAAATGCAAGCTGGTTACTGGATTTTTTCGGAAACTGCGAACATTCGTTCAAAGTTCCCGAAAAATCCTTAAGAGGGATGGCTTGCACGGCAGGTCTTAGCGTACCGCGATCAGTTCCATCTCGAAGACCAGAAAGCTGTTTGCCGGAATCACCCCGCCGCCCAGTTCGCGGTCTCCGTAGGCTAGCTCCGGCGGGATAACGGCCAGCCTTCTTTCGCCGACCCTCATGCCCATGACCATCTCTTCCCAGCCGGGGATTATCATTCCGCCTCCTACGACAAACTCGATAGGCCGCCCCTGAATGTTGGAGCTGTCAAAAACGCGCCCGGAGAGCAGCGCCCCCGTGTAGTTGACAAGCACGGTGTTGCCGGCGGCCGGGGCCGCGCCTGTTCCCTGTCTTTGCACGATGTAGCGTATGCCCGATTCCGTGCTTTGCGCGCCGGGAAAGCGGGTGTCGATAAGAGCGAGGTCGGCGTTGCGCTGGGCATCGATTCTTTCGGAGATGCCGCGGTTTGTTTCCGCAAGCAGTCTGTCAAAGGCCGCTTGGTTGGCTACAAAGGCGTTGGCCGCCGCGCCGTTGCGGATTATCGTTACGCTTTCGATTCTGTCGCCCTGCCGGATATTGTTGACCACGTTCTGCCCCTGCACGACATGGCCGAACACGGTGTGCCGGCCGTCCAAGTGCGGGGTGGGGACGATTGTGATGAAAAACTGGCTGCCGTTGGTGCCCGGCCCGGCGTTTGCCATTGAGAGCACGCCCGGCCTGTTGTGGCGCAGGGCGGGGGAGATTTCATCGGGGAAGCGGTAGCCGGGGCCGCCCATGCCGGTTCCCTGGGGGCAGCCGCCCTGTATCATGAAGTCGTGGGCATCGCCGTTGGCTCTGGAGATGACCCGGTGGAAGGTTAGCCCGTCGTAAAAGCGCCTGCCCCAGGCCGCGTTCATGGTTCCTTCTGCCAGCGCGACGAAGTTGGTTACTGTAAGGGGGGTTTGCTGGAATTCAAGGCGGGCGACGATTTCGCCCCTGCTTGTAACAAAGCGCGCGAAAAGCCCCTCACCCAGAGCCGGGTTGCCGTGGGTGTACTGCCCGGCAAACAAAAATAACGTTGCGCTAAAGCAAGCGCAAAACAGATGTTTATTTATCCTTTTCATACTATCATTTTCGCAGATTTTTCGCAAATAGTTAAGAGGGGAAACACAGGATAAACGCATGAACGACACGAATCTCGGAAGTATCTCACACAAAGGCACAGCGGACGGCTGTCAAGGCAGAGATTAAGCGGCGCTTTCTAAGGAACCAGTGATTAACTCGAAGTTAATCACTGGTTCCCTAAAATTCGATACACCCGCCGGCAAAGCTACAGGCCGTTAATGGTTTCAATGTCAAGGCCGGTAATTTTGCTCACCATGTCTGCCGAAAGGCCTTGCGCCAGAGCGTTCCTT
>WRKI01000035.1 GCA_009778155.1 Spirochaetota bacterium | reverse complement strand
GGGGGGGGGGGGGGGGGTAAATACACCGATACCTAGGCTACATGACAGTTTTTGAGTATTGATCACCTCGTTTTCCCCCTTTCGCAAATTTTACCGCCGGCAATACAGCCAGGGGCGGCATACATTGGGCTTGCTCAAGAGTCCCTTCGCTTGGACTTTGCCCAAACATAACCCTCGAACAGCCTACTAAAAGCCTAGCAGTTCCCGGAAAAATTGTCAAGCCCTTTTTGCAATTTTTTTGGATTTTTTTGCTAAAATTTTCCGCCCGGCGAAAAATCCAGCAGTTTGAACCCGCCAAAAGCCCCCCGCAAGCCCCCAAACAGGGCAAAACTTGGCCGCCGGAGGCTTCCCCGCTGAAAACCGCTCCCAAAGCAACCTCCAAAAACTGAAGTTTTTGGAGATTGCCTTGAAAAAAAACGCGCCGGCCGGTATCTTGACACGCGGGGGCTAAAATGCCATTCTATGAAGCATGGAACTTATAGAATTGCAAAGGATGTCGTCTATGGCCTATGCCGGCCTTAGCGATCAGGAAATGCAGGACGCGCTTCCTGCCATGAATGAGATTTTGGACTATTTGGCCGTCATGCAAGGTTACGCCGGGTGCGAGCCGAGCATTGTTCCGCTTGCCAACCCGCTTGTAAACTCGGCTTACTTTAAGACCGGCGGGCAGGACGCGCTGAACGAGGCCTCCAATGTAGACGGCGTTGAGCTTATCGCCAATGCCGTCGAAAAAGACGGCCGTTTTGTCGTCATACCGAATGTTTTGTAGGGAACTGCAAACTTTTCCATAATATACGGAGTGCAATTGCCATGAATTTACCCAAGGACTTTGTAGAATACGCCAAAGAGTGGGAGGCCAAAATCCACGCTTTTACCGAGCTGAACTTTGAAGGCTCGCCCGGCGGCGCGGCGGCGGGGGCACCGGCTGCGCCGGCTGAAGCGGCCGCTTTGGTCAAGGGGCTTCCCTTTGCGGCGGAAGACAGCGTCGCTGTCAAGGGGCTTCTTTTTACCTGCGGATCGAAAATGCTGGAAAACTTCCGCCTGCCTTACAGCGCGACGGCGGTCCAAAAGCTGGAAGAAGCCGGCGGCTTTGCCATTGGCAAAACCAACATGGACGAGTTCGGCGCGGGGCTTTCCACGGACAGCTCGGCGATAAAAAAAACCAGCAACCCCTGGGATTTGTCCCGTGTGCCCGGCGGCTCAGGCGGCGCGGCGGCGGTTGCGGCCGGCATTGTCCCCTACGCGCTGGGCATGGACACAGGCGGCTGCGCCCGCCAGAGCGCGGCCTTTTGCGGGCTGGCCGCTCTAAAACCGACCTACGGGGCGGTGTCCCGGTACGGGCTTAACGCCTATGCCTCCAGCTTTGACACCCTCAGCATTACCGCCGACACGACGGAACGGTGCAGGGCTGTTTTCGCGCTTGTCCGTGGCAGGGATGCCAAAGACCAAAACAGCAAAGACGCGCCAGCAGAGGCCGCAGCCACTGTCGGGGCGCTTTACCCGGCGCAATCCGGCGGGAAAAAAATCGGGGTGTTTTCTGCCAAGGCTATGGCCGCAGCCCTTGCCGCCGCGCAGGGGGCGGTTTTGTCGGGCCTTAGCGAAGAGGCTCTTTCCCGGAGCTTCGATCTTGTAAAACAACGGCTGGCCGATTTGGGGCACAGCCTTGTCGATGTAGAGATTCCGGACATTGCGCTTGCCGGGCCGGCGTATTTTACAATCGCCACCGCCGAGGCCTCGGCGAACTTGGCGCGTTTTAACGGAATCCGTTTCGGCCACCGCCCGGCGGATGCGGAAAACCCGGAAGAGCTTGTCAGCGGTTCCCGCAGGGAGGGCTTCGGGCTGGAGATAAAAAAACGCATTGCCCTGGGAACCTATCTGTTGAGTTCCGGCATTCAGGAGCGTTATTATCTGCACGCGCAAAGGGTTCGCACAGGTTTGAAAAAAACCTTGGAAGAGCTTTTGAGCGCACAATGCGACGCGCTTCTTATGCCGGTGTATCCCTTTAGAGCCTTCGCCCGTGGGCAGGTTTCCCTCTCCATGCTGGAGCAGCGGCTTGCGGAAGTTTACACTTGCCCCGCGAACCTTACTGGCCTGCCGGCGCTCGCTTTCCCCGCCTCTTTGGAGGACGGCCTGCCGGCCGGGGTTCAGCTTGTCGGACGCTCGTTTTCGGAAGGCACTCTGCTTGACATAGCGCAAGGCTACGAGCAGAAGCATCCTCTTTCACAGCCTGCCGGCTTTAAGGCATTTTGGAGATAGCCATGTATCAGACATTTATCGGACTGGAAGTCCACATCAACCTTCTTACAAAAACGAAGGCTTTTTGCAATTGCCGCATGGCCTTTGGCGACGAGCCTAACGCGAACATTTGCCTGGGCTGTATGGCCTACCCCGGCACCCTGCCCGCCCTCAATCTGGAGGCGCTGCGCATGGGCGCGATGGTGGCGCGCGCGCTGAACTGCACGATCCCCGAACAAACTTGGTTCGAGCGCAAGCAGTATTTTTACCCGGACTTGTCGAAGAATTATCAGCTAACACAGTTTGCGTCGCCCATCGGCCAAAAGGGATATTTTGACATTGAGGGGATGGTCGCCGGCAAGGAGATTAAAAAGCGGGTGCGCATAAAGGAATGCCATGTCGAGGAAAATGCGGGAAAGATGATTCACGCCGGCAAGGTTTCGCTTTTGGACGACAACCGGGGGGGGGCTACCCTTCTGGAAATTGTTACGGAACCCGATCTTGAAACGGGCGAAGAGGCCGAACTTTTTGTCCAGCAGTTCCGGCGCATGGTGCGCTATCTTGGCGTTTGCGACGGTAATATGGAAGAAGGCAGTTTGCGAGCCGATGCCAACGTTTCGATCAACCTGCCCGGAAAGGGACTGGGGAGAAGGGTCGAGATTAAAAATCTGAACTCATCGCGTTTTATCAAGCTGGGCGTGAATTACGAGATTGCAAGGCACAGTTCGATGATGGATGCCGGCAAAACCGTGGCGCAGGAGACCCGCTTCTGGAACGAAAACAAGGACGAAACTGTCGCAATGCGGCAAAAGGAAAATGCAAACGACTATCGCTATTTCCCAGAGCCTGACCTGCCGGTGTTCTGCCCCGATGCCGAGTTTCTAAAATCCGTTGACGATGCAATGGTAGAGCTTCCCCTTGCTCGTCTAAAGCGCATGACGGCGGACTACGGCCTTGGCCTTGAGCAGGCAGACCTTATTTGCGAGGAAAAAACTTGGGCGGATTATTTCGAGGCGACGGTGGCGGCCGCCACCGGGGG
>WRKI01000034.1 GCA_009778155.1 Spirochaetota bacterium | reverse complement strand
GAGCGGACAGGGGCGACAGGAGCGACAGGGGGGGGGGTTTTCTGGAGGGGGGCAGGTTCAAAAAAAGCCCGGCCTTGGATCGCCGGCAAAGGCCTGTCTGGACGGAGACTGCAAGGCCGCCTTTGGAAGCGCCTCAGCTTTACGAATGTCCTTTGTGTCAAAAACCGATTCGGGATATTTTGACCGCTATTTCCGACAAGGTTTCGGGGCTTCCCTTGCATTTCGACTGTGTTCTTGCCCGGCTTAATGAAACGGAGCAGCTTGGCAGTCGCGACGCTATTTGTTATCTAGGGGCAGGCCGTTTCGGCGTTGTCCATTACGACAGCTCTTATGACTCTATGGGTTTTAGGATTAAAAAAGTCTTGGAATTGGAGGACAAAGAGGTTTGCGGAAAGTGGCGGCGCAGTATTTGCGAGCGTTTTCTGTAGCTTGGTTTACAAAATGCGGGATTTCAGCGAAAAAAACGAAAAAAAAGGTCTTTTGGACAGCCCCCAGATTGCGGCTAACAAGGATTTTTTGCAAAGTATCGGCGTTTTTGATTTGATCGACAGGTTGTGTAACGAAATCGGCAGTTTTGAAAGTCTTCTTTTCAGGGGTCTTAACATTTTCGACTGCACGACTATAGACGAGATTATGGATACGGCGGTGTTCCAAATAAACGATCTCTTCAATCCTTCGTTCATCTCCTTTTTATGGAAGCCTATTCAAAACAGGGAAGATGTAACCATAAAATCCTACCAAAATGCCGAGGCGGTAAACTTAAACATAAAAATCAGCGGTATTTCGCGTTTTGAAGCGCTTTTCGACGGTAGTCCAGACCCGGTAAACTTCGATCTTTGGGCAGAACAGCATAAAGACGCGGCTTTGGCGCAGGCGCTTGCCGAAGCTGCACCCAATGTCGTTATTCCCATTTTGGGGCCTTTCGGGTTGTACGGGATAATTTTGGTCAGCAAAAAAAACAACAACGAGGATTACACCGAAAAAGAGTTGGAGTATCTTAAACAGCTTGTGCGCTTCATCTCCCACGCGATAAAAAATCACTTGCATTACCAGCAGTCTCTTCACGATGTAAAAACTGGTCTTTACAATCACGGTTTTTTCATGACTCGTCTTAAAGAAGAGCTTGCCAGAATCCGGCTTTACAATTACTCGTCTTCTCTTCTTGTTCTGGATGTGGACAATTTCAAAAATTTCAACGATAACTACGGGCATCTTGCCGGGGACAGGGCTTTGGAGTGTCTTGCTCTCATGTTCAAAGACTCGCTTAGAAAAAACGACATTTTGTCCCGTTTCGGCGGCGAGGAGTTCACCATCCTCTTTCCCCAAACTAACGAGCAGACAGCTTGGTACATCGCCGAGCGTTTAAGGACTAATGCGCTGCAGATGAAAATCCCCTGGGATGTCCCTTTGCCCAGTGTAAGCGTCAGCATAGGGATTTTTTCATTTTCCGAAGTGGAGGCCGTGCTCGGCATAAACGAGATAATCAACCGGGCGGACGAAGCCTTGTTTATTTCCAAGAGAAACGGCAAAAACTGCAGCACAGTCTGGAACCGGGAGCTTCAAGACAAGGTAAGCGCCATAGTCGAAAGCGATATGAAAAACGGAGGCACGCAACCCCCGTTAAGCCCCCGCTTTGTTGAAGCAGAGGAAAAGTAGCAAAAAACAAAGCGGCTGACGGGAGTCGAACCCGTGTCACGAGCTTGGGAAGCTAGGGTAATGCCGTTATACGACAGCCGCATTTGTGCTTGTTCGGAAACATGGTTTGCCCCCGGACAGCCCTGTTAAACTGGCGAGCGCAAGGCCTTTCGCCATTATGGAAGCAATTATTAAATCCCATCGAGGATTTAATAATTGCTTCTTACCCGCATTTTGCGCAATGAAATGAGCAAGATGCATCGGACTTTAGTCCGCGGGAAATGCTGATTAGCGTCGAGTTAATCAGCATTTCCATATATTTTATAGTCTAGCGGATTTTGCTTTTTTTGTCAAGTGCGCAGCCGGCAAAATCGCATTTTTTAGAAGGAGAAAAAAAATGAACGGTATTCAACCGATTTTTGCAGAAGGGGACAGTGTCCGTTTAAGTGTCGATGAAAGCGCGGTGGTCATTCTGGATCAGAGTCTTTTGCCGAACAAAAGCGAGTATTTGAACCTTCGCAGTGCGGGGGAGATGTTTGCCGCAATCGAAGGTCTTAAAGTGCGCGGCGCGCCGGCAATTGGTATCTGCGCCGCATACTGTCTTTATGTCCTTGCCAAGGCTTGCCGGGAAAGCGATTATGCGCATTTTTTAAGCGAGGTCAAGCGGCACTCGCAATATCTTAACTCGTCGCGTCCCACTGCCGTAAACCTAAGCTGGGCGCTTTCGCTCATGGAAAAGGTCGCAATGGACAACCGCGACAAGCCGGTGGCGGAAATTATAGAGCTAATGGGGGCGCAGGCCAGTGCGATACACGCGGGGGACATTGCCTCTTGCCGCTCGATTTCAGAATATGGGCTTTCGCTGGTTAAAAACGGCGACGGGGTGCTTACTCACTGCAATGCCGGCGCTCTTGCCACATCCCGTTACGGGACGGCTCTTGGGCCTTTAATTCTTGGCAAGGAGAGGGGGTTGGGTTTTAAGGTTTTTGCCTGCGAAACTCGGCCGCTTCTTCAGGGTGCCCGGCTTACAAGTTACGAGTTGCACAGGGCTGGCATTGACGTAACGCTGATTTGCGACAATATGGCAAGCGCGGTTATGAAAAAGGGCTGGGTTCAGGCCTGTTTTGTCGGTGCCGACCGGATAGCGGCTAACGGGGACACGGCCAACAAAATAGGCACGAGCGCGGTGGCTATTCTTGCCAAGTACTATGGTATTCCTTTTTATGTTCTGGCTCCGACATCGACGATAGACTTTCAATGTGCCGGCGGGGACGATATTGTCATAGAGCTTAGGGACCCTGCCGAAATAAAAGAAAAGTTTTTCGCCGAGCCTGTCGCGCTTAAAGAAATCCCTTGTTACAATCCTGCTTTTGACGTAACTGATGCCGCGCTAATTTCCGGCATTGTAACGGAAAAAGGTCTGTGCCGCCCTCCCTACAAGGAAAGCCTCGGCCGTCTCTTTGGGGGGGCATGAAGAGGGGGCAAAGCTGTGGTTCCCGGTCGAGGTGGGGTCTTTCTCTTCTAAACCGGCTGCTCGCCTTCGTAGCGGAAAAAATCGACTACGGAGCCGCCGTATTCGCGTGATTCTTCCAGCGTGAGAGGCAGGTCCGGCTGGCTGAGGTTTTCTCC
>WRKI01000033.1 GCA_009778155.1 Spirochaetota bacterium | reverse complement strand
AGCTGGTTTTGGTTCTGGGCGGCTCCACCGGCTACGGCCTGGCAAGCAGGATTGCGGCGGCCTTCGGCTACGGGGCGGCCACCGTGGGGCTTTCAATGGAAAAAGCCGCCTCGAAATCCAGCACGGCCACGCCCGGCTATTACAACAACGCGGCCTTTGAAAAAGCGGCGGCCGCTGCCGGCCTTGTTTTCAAAACCCTGGACGGCAACGCCTTCAGCGATGAAATGAAGGCGCAGGCGGCCGAAGCGTTAAGACAGGCGGCAAAAGAGGCCGGGATCGAGGCGAAGGCAGACCTTGTTGTCTACTCCTTGGCCACGCCCGTGCGGACAGACCCTAAGACGGGCATTACGCACAAGTCGGCGATAAAGCCTATTGGCGGCACTTTTTCTGGCAAAACGCTGGACATAATGAGCGGCACTTTTTCCCAGGCCTCGGCGGAAAGCGCAAGCGATGGCGAGATTGCCGACACGGTAAAGGTCATGGGCGGCGAGGACTTGGAGCTTTGGGTGGACGCTCTTGCGGGCGAAGGCCTGCTTGCGCCGGATTGCCGCGTGGTGGCTTACAGCTACATAGGCCCGGAGCACTCCTGGCCTATTTACAAAAACGGAACCATAGGCCGCGCCAAGGAAGACTTGGAAAGGGCCTGCCGCGATCTTAATGCGAAGTATGCGGGGAAAATCGCCGGCGCATGGCTTTCGGTAAACAAGGCCCTTGTAACCCGCTCCAGCGCGGTTATCCCGATTATCCCGCTTTATCTTGCCAGCCTTTTCAAGGTGATGAAGGATGCCGGCCTTCACGAGGGCTGTATCGAACAGATTGTCCGGCTTTACAGCGACAGGCTTTATGCGGGCGGGGCGGTGCCGGTTGACGGCGAGGGGCGCATCCGCATTGACGACTGGGAAATGCGCGAGGACGTTCAAAAAAAGGTCGCCCAAGTTATGGAAAGCGTAACGCCGGAAAATGTTTTCGCAGAGACTGACATCGAAGGCGTAAAGCACGATTTTTTTGAAGCCCACGGTTTTGATATGCCGGGCATCGACTACGATTCCGATATAGAAGTTTGAAAAGGGGATATTTATGAAAATTCTAGCGATTAACGGCAGTCCGCGCAAAAAGCACAACACTGCCGTTTTACTCAACCACGCTCTTGAAGGGGCGGCCTCGGCCGGCGCGCAAACGGAAATTGCGCATCTTTACGATTTTGAATACAAGGGCTGCATTAGCTGTTTTGCCTGCAAGGTTAAAAACTGCAAGGAGCCGGGCATCTGTCTTTACAAGGACGCGCTTCGGCCTTTGCTGGAAAAAGCCCTTGCCGCTGACGCTCTTGTTTTAGGCTCCCCCGTTTACTTTGAATCGGTTACGGGCATGATGCGGAGTTTTATGGAGCGGCTTTTGTTCCCCGCGCTGGAATACACAGAGGGTTACAAGAGCATTCTCAAAAGAAAAATCCCCACAGGTTTTATCTACACGATGAACGTGCCGGAAAGCTACATGGAGACGTCCGGCTACAGGGGCGCGCTTGCCTTTGGCGAAGCCGACATAGCCCGGCTTTTGGGCTACTGCGAATGGATGGCGGCCAACGACACGGTGCAGTTTGACGATTACTCAAAATATGTCTGCACGGTTTTTGACGAGGCTCACAAAAAACAGGTAAAAAGCGAACAGTTCCCCAAAGACTGCTCCAAAGCCTTCGCTATGGGGGAACACCTTGTAAAAAAAGCCAGAGAAGCTGTCGGGAGCTAACCGGCGGCCGGGCGGCCGGCCGGCAATTAACTCACACAAAGGCACGGAGGCACAAAGGCACAAAGGAAGAGGGCTAAAATTGATGAGACCGCGCCTTCCTCTTGCCTCAATAAAGTACAAAAAGGGGCAAAGTAGAAATGAAGCGGCGCTTTCTAAACTGTGCTTTGTGCCTTTGTGCCTTCGTGTGAGGTTATTCCGAATTACCGTGCCTCCGTGTGAGCCTCCCTTCTCACTTCAGCTTTTTTCTCATTTTTCGGCGTTTGTTGCGTTGCGCCGGTGTTTCGCTGTAGTCGGGTTTGTCGTCTTCTTCGCCGGTATACACGCGCACCACCGGCCGGCTGTCGGGAAGGCGCGATGTTACAAAGAGCCACACCCCGGCAAAGACTATCATTAAAAATGACAGAATCTGCCCCGTGGTAAAACTTAAAAACGGGTGCGCGTAAGAGACGGGAAGCCCCCTTACCGCCCCAAGCTCCAGCCGGAAGCCCAGGTTGGCGTCCGGCTGGCGGAAGTACTCGACAAAAAAACGGAAAAAGCCGTAGCCGGCAAAATAAAGCCCGACTAAAAACCCCTTAAAAGGTTTGCGGTTTCGGAAAAACCAGATAATCGCCCACAGGACAAGCCCCTCGAAAAAGGCCTGGTACAACTGCGAGGGGTGGCGCGGCAGGTTTACCCAAGGGCCGGTTATCGCGATGCCTGCCGCCTGGGCCATTTCCTGCACCCAGCCCTCCGAGGTTGGCAGTTGGGCGGCGTTGGGAAAAATCATTCCGAAAGAGGAACCTGTTACCCGGCCGTACAGTTCGGCGTTGGCAAAGTTCCCAAGCCTGCCAAAAGTGAACCCCAGGGGCGCGCTTGCGGCGAACATATCGCAGACCTCGCGGAAGTTAAAGCCTTTGCGTTTTGAATACAGGAAGATGGCCAAAAAACAGGCAAAGACCCCCCCGTGGTAGCTCATCCCTTGAAGGCCGGTAAATGCGCCGCCACGGAATGGCCAAAAAACAAGCCAAGGCGCGCTTCTGTAGATGCCGCTTGTGTCGTAAATGATTGTCGAAAAAATTCTGGCTCCCAAAAGCAGCCCCAAAATTGCCGCAAAAAACATCCCGGAAAGATCGTCATCGCTAATGGGGAAATTCCGCTCCTTTACCTGGCGGCGGTACAAAACAAAGGAGACGGCAAAAGCCGCGATATACATCAATCCGTACCAGCGCAGGGGAAACCCTGGGAAAATTTCCGGAGTAAGCCAAGCGGGGAAATACACAACCTGTAACATAAACAAATGATAGCAATTTTCCGAACCTGCGGCTAGAGGGCGGCACGACAAACGCATGAACGACACGAACCTCGGAAATATCTCACACAAAGGCACAAAGACACGAAGGCACAAAGGTTAGGATTGAGTTACGGTAAGCCCGCGCCTTCCTTTTGCATCATTATCGAACATAAGAGCGGAAGGAAGAAGTAGGAATGAAGCAGGGCTTTCTAATCAGTGCTTTGTG
>WRKI01000032.1 GCA_009778155.1 Spirochaetota bacterium | reverse complement strand
TTTTTTCTCAAACAAAAAAACATAAGGAGTTTCGCATGAAAAAACTGATCATAGCGGCCGCATTGGCGGCCGTTTTCGGATTGGCCGGCTGCAACTTAGGCACGTCCGGCTTTGGAACCATTACCATCCCCGGCGAGCCGCCGCCCAGCCACGGGGACCGTATCGTCATAGGCCCACGCGACCTGGACATGGGCGAAGTGCGCGTAGGCGGCCAACCCCAAACCTTTCTTATGGGCAGTCCGCCGGGTGAAATTGGCAGGTTGTATAACGGAAGCGAAGACCAACGCTGGGTAACGATAAGTGCTGGCTTTTGGATAAGCGAAACCCCGGTAACGCAGGCGCAGTGGGTTGCGGTAATGGGAAGCAACCCAAGCTGGGGTAACTCAAACCCCGTAGGCGGAGATGTGCAGGGCAGGCGGCCGGTAACAAACGTAAGCTGGTTTGACATATTGGTTTTCGCCAACCGGCTGAGCGAAAGGGAAGGCTTTACCCCGGCATACATGATAAACGGCAGCACCGACCCCGCCGACTGGCCGCCGGCTATGCCGATAAACGTTAACAGCCAGTACTTTGACGTATGGGACGCGGTTGAAATCGTGCCCGGCTCCAACGGCTACCGCCTGCCGACAGATGCGCAGTGGGAATTCGCCGCCCGCGCCGGGACTACCACGGCTTTTAGCGACGGGACGCAAGACTGGACTGACGAAGAAAGCCTTGACCGGATAGGCTGGTTCCGTTTTAACAGCCCTGGCGTTACGCGGGAAGTTGGTTTGAAGGAACCTAACCCCTGGGGCTTGTATGACATTCACGGCAACGTGCGGGAATGGGTGTGGGACCGGCATGAGTCGCCTTTGCAGAATCTGCGAGTGGTCCGCGGCGGCAGCGTCAGCTTTCTTACTTGGCAGAATGCCCGCTCGGCGAGCCGGAGTGGAATGGGCGCGCCTATGACGGAGGACCAATCTTTGGGCTTTCGGCTTGTACGGCCTTGAGGCCGTGCACCGAGGGGAATGATTTATAGGGCGGCCATGCGGCCGCTTAGCGGTGTGCGACCTTGAGGTCGCGCGCACCGAGAGGAGTGATTTATAGGGCGGCCATGCGGCCGCTTAGCGGTGTGCGACCTTGAGGTCGCGCACCGAGAGGAATGGATTTATAGGCGGCCATGCGGCCGCTTAGCGGTGTCCGGCCGCCTAGCGATGTGCGGCCTTAGCCGGCGGTAGTTACGGGGCTGGCAGAAGTTCCAGCAATAAGGAGAACTATATGAAGAAAACAACAAAATTTTTCGGCATTGCCGCGCTTGTCGCGGCATTTTCAACAATCAGCGCGGGCGGGGCTTTCGCGCAGGCTTTTTCGCAGTTGCCCCTCAGCTTCGGCATTAGCACCTCGCTGATCAGCGACTTCGGCGGCGGCGTGTCCGGCAGTGTAACCGAGGCCGGCACAAGCGCCGCCGAAAACTGGCTGGGCAACGAAGTTTACTGGCACGGCTCTTATGCCGGCTTTGCCTCCTCTATCTTTTTGGATGCCCATTTTGTCCAGCTTTCATTCGGCTACTTTACCAGCACAGGATCGAGCCGTACCAGAATCGGGAACAGCACTACCATTTTTGATCACGGTCTAGGCACGCCAAGCCCCACGGGGATCGAAATCGGACTTTTGGGCAAGTTCCCGGTGGAGCTTTCGCCCAGAATAACAGTCTTCCCGCTTGCCGGCATTGCCTACCGGATCATCCTTACGGGCGGCGCTTCTGTACTGGTCATCGAATATCGGGCATTAGAGTTCGACCCCCTTGACTCAAGCGCCCTGTGGTTCCGCTTGGGCGGCGGCATGGATTTTTCCATTAACGAGAATGTGTTCCTGCGCACAGCGGTCTCCTACGGGGTGCGCCTGCGCACTCGCTGGGAAAACGACGTTATAAATAACGGCCCCCACTGGGTCTCTGGAGCGGCATCCCCAACACCAGCCGACCCAGAGGCCGGCAACCACCGCTTTGTAACTTACGACAACGCCCGCCTTGGCCACGGCGTTGACGTAACAATCGGCATCGGCTTCCGGCTACGGTAGCGGCTGGCTCCAACCCGAAAACGCGCGAGCCGGACAGCGGCTCGCAAAGCAAAGCTCCGTGCCTCCGTGGTGGGAATTCCCAGTTTTGCAGCCGGCAGGCGCAGAGTGTAAAAAAGCATGGCTCTTGCCGGTTTTCCCTATTCATTGCCGCCCTTTTTCCGCCGATACTAAAAAATAATGAACAAGAACATAAATTTTGAGGATATCGTATTTACCCTGAACTGCAGAATGAGAATGCTTGGCGATATACTGTGCCTTGATGTCGATGCGGAGATTTTTCTACAAAAGAGCATGGACGACCTGAAATTTATAAACGGCGTCTTGGAAATTTTGGCGGAAAAACTTACTGCCAACCCGGATTTCCCAAACCGCGACAGGGAGGCAGACAACATTATGGATGCCGAATGGCAGTTCCGCCGGCTTTTAAGCGAGTTTTCCAATAGCCACAGCCCCTTTTCCGCATATTTTTCGCAGCAAAGCAAGGAGTTTATTTCTTCGCTGGTGGCGCAAAGCAACAAAAGGCGCGATTCTATCGACAAATTCAGCACCCACATAGAGCAGTACGAGCCGGGCGCAGCGGTAAGCCGTGCCGAACTTTCCGGCCTTTTGGAAAGCGTCTAGTCCCTTGCGGATAACCGGCGGCTCCCTGTGCGGCAGGCGGGTGGAAGTGCCCGACGGGGTAATAAGGCCAAGCATGGACAGAATGCGGGAGTCCGTTTTCGCCAGCCTTGGGGATTTGTCCGGGCTTTCCTTCCTTGACGTTTTTTCCGGCTCCGGGATAATAGCCCTGGAAGCCGCATCAAGGGGAGCCGCCTACATAGAGGCCGTGGAGCAAGACAAGCTAAAGCGCAAAACCCTCATAGCCAACGCCGGAATCTCGCCGGTAAGGATCAACCTGCGCTTCATGTCGGCCGAGCTTTATTTCAAACGCGCCAAAACCCGGTTCGACATAATTTTTCTAGACCCGCCCTTTCCCTACCAGTGGCGGAAGCAGCTTTTAAGCTCAATCGCCGCTTCCGTCGCCGTTTCTGGCGGAAGCAAAGTTTTAATCCACCGCCCCAGGGGAGAAAACCTCAGCCAGCCGGACCTGCCTCTCACGCTGGAAGAATCACGCGAATACGGCGGCTCCGTAGTCGATTTTTTCCGCTACGAAGGCG
>WRKI01000031.1 GCA_009778155.1 Spirochaetota bacterium | reverse complement strand
AGCTTAACAGGGACAGCGTAAGCCGCGCCTTTTCCCAGCTTGCAAACATCGGCACGCAGAGCGACGACGACTTTGTCGTGCGCCAGAACCCGGACAACACCCTCACCATAACCGGCTGGCGGGGCAGCGTGTCGGACGTGGTAATCCCCGCTTACCTTTGGGGCTTGCGCGTAACGGGCATCGCGGCAAACGCCTTCCGCCTTAACAGGGAGGGCGGCGCGCCGCCGCTTACAAGCGTCGTTATCCCCGGCACCGTTACGGTGATAGAGCACGACGCGTTTGCGCAGAACAACCTTGTGCAGGTTACGTTTAACGAAGGGCTTGTAAACATCGGGGACGGCGCGTTTTTGAACAACCCGCGCCTTTCGCGCATCGCCCTGCCGGATTCTCTTACCACGCTGGGAGATTCGGCCTTTGCAAGGTGCGGCATAACCGAGATAGTTTTCGGGCGCGGCTTGCGGGAAATTGGCGGCCAGGGCGTTTTTGCCGCCAACAGGCTGACAAGCCTTGTCATTCCCGGCCACATCTCAAGCATAGGGGAGGGGGCATTTGCCGGCAACCAAATCGCCGAGCTTACCCTGCACGAAGGCCTTGTAAGCATTGGAGATGGCGCGTTTGGCACGAACAACATACGCAGCGTAACGCTTCCGTCCAGCCTTAGAACACTGGGGGACAGCGCGTTTGTCTTTAACCCTATCGAAGAGCTTACCATACTGCCGCCGCTGCCGCAGATGGATCACTTTTGGGCTATGTTTTCCAGCGACATAAACGCCAGACTGGAAACCTTGACCCGCCTTGCCATTCCCGCCGGAATGAACCAGCCTTTTATGGAAAGAAACTTCCCGGAAAACCTTGTGAACTTTTGGGTAGGGCAAGGCAGGGCGGCCGGCACTTACGTCCGGCGCGGCCCCATTTGGGCGAGGGAGTAGCGGGCGCGCAAGCCCCGTATGGGAGGCGCAAGGCCGCCGTGCGCGGCTCATATTTGAATTTGAAGGAGAGGTTTTTATGACAAAGAGAAGTATATGCGGATATTGCAAGCGTAGCTTTACCGACACGCCTTACATAGAACAAGGTGCGCCGTTTTGCAGCGCGGACTGCGCTCTGGCTTTTAGAGCGAAGACGGGGGGAGGGGGTGGCGGCAGCGGGTTGAAGCACGCCTTTGAACACGACAAGCTGACGCTGAAAAGAAATCTGGACACTGCCGGGGTCGGATTCCTTGTAGACGTTGCCCCGTATGTGGCAAAGGGCGTGCTTGCGGTCGGCGGGCTTGCTGTAACCGGCCTTGTCGCCGGGGGCAAACTGGCCGCGAAAAAGGCGCAGGAACACGCGGAAAAAAAAGAGCAGGAACGCCTGCTTGCCGAACAGATCGCAAGGGAACGCCTTGCGGCCGCAAGGGCGGCGGCAAAGTCGGCGGTTGCCGCCGCGAAAAATACAGGCGCGGATAATGCGGCGGCTAATTTTTTGCATCCGAAAACTTCCAGCATCAACCCCTGGTCGTATGCGGTTCCGGTATTTTTCAAGGATTTAAATCTTCCCCTTAACGAAGAAGAAGGCACGGCCTTAATCGACAATCAGGAGCTTCCCTTTACATACGAAGTAAGGATGTGCACTTTCGGCGCGGAAGTAAAATCCGCAGGCGACCTCCCCCTGCCGCAGGAATGGACTGTCTCGAATAAAAAAAACACAAAAATCGACGGTTTTCCCGCCGTTTGTTACGAGTGCCATACAGAAGATGTATATTTTCAAGCCGCTTATTTGACATACAACCAGAAGGCCGGGATTCATTTCGGGCTTAATATCGGTGTGCCCAAAGACGACAAGCAGGAATACAAAGAGCTGATGGATGCTTTTATCAACTCGTTTAAGGTTGATGAAAAAAAAATCCAGGCAAAATACGGCAAAGAGATCGTCGGGAAAGTTGAAGCTGTTGACTACACGGAAGCTCTTCTGAAAAAATGCCCGAAGCTCAAAAACGCGAATCAGGACGGCTCTAATTTTTCGTTTCCTGTAAAATTCACCACGGACGAAACTGCCAAGTTTCAGGATGTGTTGAAAGCTTTTGAAGAAATTCCGCAGGCCGCCAAGGATGACAGTTTTCCTATAGTCATAGTTTCCTCCACCGGCATTTTCGGTTCGCAAAAAAAAGGGATGCTGTTGACAAAAAAAGCTATTTATTGCCACCAAAATTACGGCGAAGGCCCTAATTATCTGCCCTGGCAATCCATAAACAAAATAGCGCCTTCAAAAAAACAAAAAGGGAAAAAACTTGTTGACTGCCTTTTGATCGAACTGCAAAGCGGCCGCAATTTTACCACGGAACAGATTGCCCCGAAAGATTCCGTATTTGACATATTGAACATAATGTGGCAAGACTTCGGCGGCGAAAAAGCCGCCGCGAAAAACGCGGAGCTTGCGGAGCAAAACGCGTCGAGGAAGGCGGAAATTGCCGCGATGAAGGGCAAGGCGGCGAAGTACATCGAAGGCTTGCTGGAAAAATGCGGCACGCCGGCAAACGACAGTGGTTTTTTCCCGGCGAAGCAAAACGCAGAGAGCTTTAACGATATGTTTTTCAACGAAAAACTGTCCAAGGATGAATACCCCGTTTTTTGTTCCGCCAACATAATGCTAACAAACAAAGCCGTTTACGCCGCGCCTTTTTTTGATAAAAACGCTTCCCGCGATCCCTGGCCGTCTATAACAAAAATCGCAGAAAAAAAAGCATTGTTTGGAAATAAAGTTTTTGTTGAACTACAGGAAGCCGGAAACATCGTAACAAGGGAGTTAGCTTCTGGTGATAACAAACAACACGACTATACGGTAAAAGTGTTAAACCAAATGCTGATAGACTTCAGCGGCTCTCCGCCCCAAAGCACACCGGAGCCACAGCCCGCGACGACTTTGGGCACGGCGCAAACCTGCGGCGGATGCGGCGCGACGCTAAAAGAGGGCGCGGAATTTTGCACCGCCTGCGGCGCGGCCTGCGGCGCGGCCTGTGGCGTAAAATGCGGAACCAAGGCGGAGGTTCAGCCGGAACCCGCACCTGCGCCACAGCCGGCGGCGGTTCAGCAGGAGCCAGCCCCAGCGACAAAGCCTGCGGCGGTTCAACCGGAGCCAGCCCCTGCGGTACAGCCGGCGGCGGTTCGGCCGGAGCCAGCCCACGCGACACAGCCGGCGGCGGTTCAGCCGGAGCAAGCCCCTGCGGTACAGCC
>WRKI01000030.1 GCA_009778155.1 Spirochaetota bacterium | reverse complement strand
AAGCCAGTCTTAAACTACAATGTTGTGCGCGGTGCGCTGGCTCTGGTTTGCCTTACAATCGGATCGAACATTGCCTTTGGCAACATTACGGCGGGAATGGCCGGGGTGCAGCCCAACATCAACCACTTGACGCTGTATTCGGGGCTTGCCAACTTGAGCGCGCTTTTCGGCGGTGCGCCGGTCGAAGCGATAATCTCGGCGACGGGCGCGGCTCCCAATCCGCTTGTGTCCGGCGTTTTGATGATGCTGATCATGGCCGTCATCTTGATTACGGGCATTTTGCCCAAAATTGCCCGGTTTGTGCCGATGCAGTCAATCGCGGGGTTTTTGTTCGTCATTGGCGCATTCGCAACGATTCCCGGCAACGCCTTCAATGCGTTTAACGGAGCGGCGCGGCCTGAGTTTCTGGCCGCCGGCATGACGCTTCTTGTAACCGCGCTGTCCGACCCCTTTATCGGGCTTGTCGCCGGCGTGTTGGTCAGCTTCCTTGTGCCGATCTTTGGAATTTGAGCGGCATGAACAGGGAGACGCTGGAAAAATTAATCGATGCGGCCGCCGGCCGGGTTCCCGCCGATCTTGTAATCAAGGGCGGCATTGTCGCGGACGTTTACTCTGGGCAGTTTGTCGAAAAAGACTTGGCCGTCTGCGGCGGCAGGATTGCCGCGCTGGCCGAGCCGGGCACCTGCGATGGGCTTGAGGTTTTTGACGCGGGCGGGCAGTATGTTCTGCCGGGCTTTATCGACTCGCACATCCACATTGAATCTTCCTTTTTAACCCCCGGCGAGCTTGGCCGGCTGCTTTTGCCCCTGGGCACTTGCACGATCATTGCAGACCCGCACGAGATTGTAAACGTTTGCGGTATCGCCGGCTTGAAGTATATGCTTGTCGCGGCCAGGGATACGGCGATGGATGTAAAGTTTATGCTGCCTTCCTGCGTGCCGGCCGCGCCTTTTGAAAATGCCGGGGCGGTTCTGGATTCCTGGGCGCTGTCCGAGCCTATCAAGAGCAAGTATATTTTGGGCTTGGGCGAGCTTATGAATTATCCGGGCGTGGTCTACAAGGACAAAGAGGTGATGGAGAAGATTCTTTTGGCAAAGGCGGCGGGCAAGCAGATTGACGGCCACAGTCCGGGGCTTACGGGGCGGCTTCTTAACGCTTATGCGGCAACTTCGATTCACACCGATCACGAGTGCTCCACACCGGAGGAATTGACGGAGCGGGTTGCCCTTGGTATGTATGTCCTGTTGCGCCAAGGCTCGGCCTGCCACGATCTTAGGAACCTGCTCCCGGCGGTAACTGCGGAAAACAGCCGCCGTTGTGTCATTTGCTCGGACGACTACCAGCCGACGACGGTTTTCGAGCAGGGGCACTTGAACAACGACCTGCGTATTTGCGTAGAGGAGGGGCTTTCCCCGATGACGGCCTTGCGCATGGCCACTCTTAACGCGGCGGAATGTTTCCGGCTTGCGGATCGCGGCGGTCTTGCGCCGGGGCTTAGGGCGGATATTGTGATTGCGAAGGATGTCAAGGATTTCAAGGTAAGTAGGGTGTATGTGCGGGGGGTGCTTTGCGCGGAAAACGGCGTGGTTGTCGCAAACAGGCTTCAAGCGGCCGGGAAAAGCGACGACCGCCAGTTGCGTAGCAGTTTCCATGTTAAGGATTTTTCCGAGGCAAGGCTAAAATTGAAGTTGAAGTCGGACAC
The DNA here is from genome assembly GCA_009778155.1 of Spirochaetota bacterium. GTDB lineage: Bacteria > Spirochaetota > Spirochaetia > Treponematales > Breznakiellaceae > WQXQ01. Next base: position 1,502 of record WRKI01000030.1, on the reverse strand, counting down.
GGTGTGGGTGATCGATTTGACTTCCGGCAGGATTGTTACGGGGAAGGGCAAGGCGACTGTAACCCGCGACGAATCCGGGGCCTTTGTCCGCGACGACTCCGTCGATATTGCAAAAATTGCCGTGGTGGAGCGGCATTTGGGAACGGGCAATGTGGGGGTGGCGCTTTTGCGGGGCTACGGGATACAGGCCGGCGCGGTGGCACTTTCCGTGGCGCACGATTCCCACAATATAATTGTGGTGGGTGTAAACGATGCGGACATGGTCTGCGGGGTGAATCGTCTTGTGGAAATCGGCGGCGGCGCGGTGCTTGTGAAAGACGGTCAGGTGATCGAAGAGATGCCTCTGCCGCTGGGCGGGATCATGAGCGACCAGTCCGGCGAATGGGTCGATGCAAAGCTCAAGGCGATTGATCACAAGGCTGTCGCCGAGTTGGGTGTCAACAAAAAGCTGGAGCCGCTTATGAGTCTGTGTTTCATGTCTCTTTCGGTGATTCCCGAACTAAAGCTTACCGACATGGGGCTTTTCGACGTGGGAACCTTCAATTTTATCCCCCTGGAGGCGGAGTGAAGTCAATAAGAGCCGGCAGCCGGGGCTAAAATTCACAAATCTCAATATTGCCGTCCCGATTGCTTATGCCTAAAGTGAAGTATTTTGTTTCGCCGTCTAGGTCTATAAAAGAAAATCCGGTAACTGGAAGCCTAACCCCAAAATCCACCCCGCTTATTACAAAGGGCATTTCTGGTGTAAGTTCATCCAAGACATAGAATATGTCAATTATGGAAAAACGCCTTTCGCCTTCGCCCCCAAAGTTTTCGTTCCGCATAATTCCAAAAAGCCTAAAATCATGCACCGGGGTTTCTGTCGTAAAAACAAATCGCAAGCCGTCTTCCCAACCGTTAAATTCGTGATAGCTTGCAAATTGGTTCAAGCTAAGGATTCTGTAAGGAGGCGACCATTCCCACACAGTCCCTTCATCCACAAGCCTCAACCAGACATTGGCAGAGCCTAAACCAGTATTTTCGACAGAGGCCTGTAAACAAAAATACGCTTCCGTTTTTACTGCGGTTTCGCCGGCATCTATTGCGCTGTTTTGCGGCCAGATCGCTGTGCAACCGTTGAATATGCCGGCAAGCAATATTATGCTAACCAACAATCCTGTTTTTTTCATGCGTTACAAGCTCCAAAACTACAGTGTTTTAACCGCCCAAGCAAAAAATCCGCAAGGACAAGGGCGGCCATAGCTTCCACCACGGCGACAGCCCGTGGCGCAATGCACACATCGTGGCGGCCGCCGGCGGAAACCTCCCTGGGGCAGCCTGTTTTGTCAACGGTTTTTTGGGGCTTGGCGATTGAAGCCGGCGGTTTGAAGGCGGCCTTGAAAAAAAGCTCCTGTCCGCTGGAAATGCCGCCAAGCACCCCCCCGCAATTGTTTGTCTTAAAGCCTACGGCCGGGACACCCGGCGCAGGCGGGTGGCCGCCGCCCGGCACAGGCTCGTCGTTA
>WRKI01000029.1 GCA_009778155.1 Spirochaetota bacterium | reverse complement strand
CCTTGCCCGCTCTACAACCCCGCCAAAGCCCCCCGCCCCCCCCCCTGGGATGCCGATGTTTCCGGTAAGGCTTGCAAGCATGGCTATGCCGCGCACGGTCTGCTCGCCGTTGCCAATCCTTTGCACGCCGTAGCCGGGCAAAAGACAGGCGGGTTTGGATGTCGCGTAATCGCACGCCAGCCTTTCGATTGTTTCGGCCGGGATGCCGGTTATGGCCTGCGCCCACTTGGGGGTTTTCGCAACGCCGTCGTTTTTGCCGAACAGGTATGTCGCATAACTGCTGCCGGGCGCGGCCTCTGCTGGCAGATGTTCTTCGTCAAAACCAAGGCAGTATTTGTCCATGAACTCCTTGTTGTAAAGCCCCTGCGACCAGATAACGTAGGCCATTGCGTCAGCTAACGCGCCGTCAGTCGAAGGCCTTATGCCGATCCATTCATCGGCAAGGGTCGCGGCGGTATCGCTAAAGCGCGGGTCTATTACGATTATGCGCACTCCCTTTTCCTTTGCTTTTGTAAGATAGTAATTGCGTTCCGAGCCGAAGATTGTCTCTGCCGGGTTGTGCCCCCACAAAACCAGCAGTTTTGTGTTAAGCACGTCGGCAATGCCGTTGCCGCTTAAAAGATCGCCGTAAATAAAGGGCGTGGTGTAAAAGGTGCAGGCAAAGCTGTAAGTGTTGTAATGCCCAAGGAAGCCGCCGTCAAGGTTTAACAGGCGCATTACAAATGCGTCCGGGCGCAGAACCGCGCTTACGCCCCAGCCGTAATTCACATAACGGGAAGCCGCCCCGTAGGTTTTTCCTATGCGCTCGATTTCGCCGGCGGCAAGATCGGCCGCTTCTTCCCAGCTTATGCGCTTGAACCTGCCCTCCCCGCGCTCGCCAATGCGCTTCATCGGGTAACGCAGTCTTTTGCCGCTAAGGTAGTTTTGCCGGTAAGAGCGGCCGCGAAGGCAGGGGCGGATATGCGGGAAGTTTTTCTCGTCCCCGGCGTTGATGTAAAGCACACAGCCTTCCTGCACCGCCGCCCTTAGCGGGCACTTGCCACCGCAATTGTTGCGCCCGGCGGTTTTTACAAGCGTCTTTTCGCCCAGGGGGATTGGCTCTGCCGCGCCGTCCCTGTAAACGCGGCCGTCGTGCGACATTTTAAGAAAGTTCTCTGCAAATGTCAGTTGGCTTTGATCCCACTGCGTATCAAAATCGCCAGATGTAATTTTCAAAAGAATGTTCAGGATGTCGGCAAAAAGGCTCGATTTCGCGTGTTGGCGCAGGCCTTTTGCGATTTCCGCTACCGTGTCGGCAAGGAAGCGGCCGGCAAATTCTTCTTCCGTCTGTGGCAGGGAAGCGGCCGACAGATAGGCCAAAAACCTAAGCTGCTGACCGATAAAGTCCGGCGGGTTGCCGTCCATGTTTACCGGCCTGTACCCGTGCCGGTAATAAAACTTGATTACATCGAGGGTGGTTTCATCGAAAAGTATGTCGCCCCTTCCCATACAGGCGGATGCCCACAGCGGTATGTAAATGTCCGCATGACAGCCTTTGAAAAGTTCGTCGTACTCTTGTTGCAATTCCGCACGCCCCCTCGCTTGTCTTGCCCAAGTGTCGCCTAACAGAGGGGACAGCGCGTGTGTCGTTTTTTCCCATTTGGCAAAATCGGCGAAAAAGTCCGACAGCCATGTGTAATGTATCCATTTTTGCAGTAAAATTTTGTCCATTTGCGCCCTCCTGTTAGCCGCTTTTTGTGTTTACGCCCGGACTCAAATTATGCCGGTTTATTTCGATTTCGATTTTTTCCATATTGGCAAGGTTGCCGATAAGGGCAGCGCCGGTAAGACTGCCTTCGGCATAATAATACTTTTCAAAACCCAGTTTGGAACTTGTCCTGTTGTTGACTAAAAGGTGCGCAAATTGCGGCGCAAATTGATGCGCGATGTTGTTTACCCGTTCTTCGTACTTTACGCCCGGCTTTTTCCCCATGTCGCCAATGCAGTAAAGCGGAGTGTCTGCCGCATTGACAATGACGGCGGCGGCTCCCCCTTGGAACTCTAGACTGTCCGCGCCGCCGTTAGCTGAAGCGGCGTTGGCGCCGGCTGTTTCCCCCTGGGCCTTGGCGTGTTCCCATGTGCCTGTGCAAAGGCCTTCAAACTCGGCACAGTCGCCGCAGGCGTAAACGTCTTTTTCGCTTGTCCGCATAAACTTGTCTACAAGAACCCCCCCGCCTGTTTTAATCCCTGCGGCTTTTGCGAGGGCAACATTCGGCCGTATGCCGGCGCAGACTGCAACTAGCGAACCGGCTAGCTCCAAGGCCGCCGGACTGTCTTCGCGTAACGCGCCAAGTGCCGCGCCTGTAACAATCCGTATCCCGGCCGCCTTGAGCGCGTCTTCAAAAAGGCCGGCAGTTTGCGCATCCAAAATGCGCGGCAAAATATGCGCGGCAGTTTCTACTATAGTAACTTCCGCGCCGGCCTTTTTCAGTTCCCATGCAAGCTCAATGCCTATGATGCCGCCGCCAATAACCACTGCGCGGTTTATGCAAGGCACAAGTCTTTTGATACTGTTTATGTCGCTATCCCGGCGGACGCTTATTATGTTCTTGGCGTTTTTCGCGCTAAAGCCCGGCGGAACAAATGCCGCGCCTCCTGCGGCGTAAACGCATTTGTCGTAACGCAACTTTTCGCCGGTGTCAAGCGTTACGGTTTTTGCCACCGTATCCAACGCGACGGCTTTAACGCCAAGGCGCAAATCGATTTTATTTTCGCCGTACCACTCAATGTCGTGTAACGGGGGAATTCCCGGCGCAGAGCCGCGCAAGGGGATTTTTGTAAGCATGGGGCGGCTGTACGGCAGGGAGCCTTCCTCGCCTATCATCGTTATAATCGCATCTTTTCTACGATCCCGTATCGCTTTCGCCGCGCTCAAAGCCGCGATTCCGCTTCCTATTATGACAAACACAATCCGCTCCCTTCAGTTTTCCGCATAGCGGTTTTTGCGTAACTTGATCAGCACCGACGGCTCTGTCGCATTTTTATCCGTTGACAGCGGGTGCACAGCGGCAAACCCCGGCCCGCGCTCTTTTTCAAAAAGCTGCAAATCGCCGAACTCAAGGCAGTATGCCGGGCAGGCGGCGACGCAGGCGGGGGCCTCCCCCCGGGCGCGGGGGCCGGCGCAGGCATCGCACTTTTGCGACTTGCCCGTAAGCGCGCCCAG
>WRKI01000028.1 GCA_009778155.1 Spirochaetota bacterium | reverse complement strand
CGGCGAAACCGCGGCCGCCGACGATGCGGCCGCCGACGGCACGGCCGGTGCCGCCCCCTCCCCCCCCGGCCTTGCCGCCGCATCCGGTGCGTAAGCCAGGTCGTAGTATTTTTCAAAACACACGATAAAGATAATCGTGTAAAACGCTCCAAGGATAATGCCGGCCATTGCCAAGTCCGGCGCGCCGAAGAGCAAAAAGCCCCCCGCGCCTATTGCGGCGAAAATCCCAAGATAGATAATCAGCCTTACAATCCTGCGCTCTTTTACGACAAAAACAGCACTTAAAAACCAGAAAAAAAGCAGGGCCTGCAACATATTCATAAACACCTCTTATATGTCATTCGCGCTATCGGCATCTTTTTTATCCGCCTGCCCGCTTATGCTCCCTATCTGGTAGCCGCTTAAATATGCCGCGCGCGCTATCATGTGGGATACCATAGGGGTAAGGAGCAGCATTACCCCCAAGAGCAAAACCGATTTAAGCGAAAAAAAACTTAACCCGTGCCTTACGACTATCCCGGTTATTATGGTGATAATCCCGACAACGTCTATTTTTGCCGCGACAAGCATTCTTGTGTAAAAGTTATCGAACTTGAAAATGCCGACCACGCCGAAAAAAACAAACGCCGTCCCGATCCAGATAATAATATCGCCTGCAAGTTCCATTTATTTCCCCCCTTTCATCCTTCCCATCAAAAACAGGGCTGTAAATATGATGCCGATAAACCCCAATAGCGCGCCTACAAGGGCTATGTCCAGTATGTACGCCGTGTCATAGTAAGACGCGTAAAGAACGGCGATGAGCAAAACCTTGGTAGATATAAGGCTAAGCCCCAAAAGCCTGTCCCATATAGACGGCCCCAATATAACGCGCACAAGGTATAAAACAAGATACGCCAACATTACCCACAGTATGACCATCGCCGTTACCCCTTACTCTTGCAATTTTGAAAGTTTTTTTTCCATTAATTCAACCGTATGCCCGACGGCCTCTTGTATTTGCTGCTTGTTTTTTTCTTTTTCCGCCAGCCACAGAACGGAAATCGTGTTTTCTTTTACGTCAAGCGAAAGCGAGCCTGGTGTGATTGTAATAGAGTTGGCCAGGGCGACCCTAGAAAACTGGTGGCCGATTGAAGTCTTAACTTCCAGAACTTCCGTGCGCGAGCCTTTCATAATAATTTTTATCGCCCAAAAGCCGGCTTTGTAAATCTCTTTTAGCAGGAACAAAAGATAGGCGGAAAGCCGAAAAAAGCTGATGTTTGCCGTTTTTGGCAAGGGAAGGTATTTATTGCAAAAGAACACGCAGAACAGGCTTATGCCTGCCCCGGTGGCTGCCGAAATAACTGAAATTTCCTCGCGCAAGACGACCCATATCACGGTTAGCAACACGGTCATGAAAATTGAATTTTTGCTCAAGTTCTACCTCCTTCCTATATTATAGCGCGGGGGCTAAAAATGCGCAAGCGGAATTTTCACAGGCGGCGTTTTTTTCGGCCAAAATCGCGGGCTTTGAGGAAAAAAAAGGGGAGCCGCCTGGCTTTACCCAAGCGGCGGCTCCCCTGTCGAATCTGTCCAGAGTGCGCCTTAGCCGGCGTTAATCTGAATCGTCCGCGTTTGGGACTCGGCCCTCTTTTTTATTTCCATGCAAAGGACGCCGTTTTTGAAGACCGCGCTTACGTTTTCCGGGTCCGCGCCTTCTGGCAGCTTGAATGACCGTCGGAAGGTGTTAAGCCTGCGCTCCCTAAGAAGGTAGGCCCCCTTTGTTTCGTCGCCGCCTTCTTCTTTGGACTGTTCCTGTTTGGAAACGACGGACAGGTTGTGTCCGTTCACGTTGATCTCGACGTTTTTTTCGTCAAAGCCCGGCAGTTCCATCTCCAGCGTGTAGGCGCTGTCTGTTTCCCGCACGTCTACTGCCGGCAGGCGGTTGAAGGCGGGGGCCGCCCCCATAAGGCTGTCCCCGAAAAATGATTCGAAATAGCGATCGATGTCGCTAAGCGCGTTTTGGATTGTGATTGGACGATAAGTCATCGCTTTCATAACTAAATCTCCTGTTATGCCCGGTTGTTTTGGCAGAAACAGGTTCAACGAACCGTTCCCCCTTTCGGCGGGATGCTTTCCGCTCGTTTTCAACCGGCTCTTATAATATAGCAATTTTCGTGCCAAGTTTTCAAAAAAAACCGAAAAAAGCGAAAAAAACTTTTTTTTGGGGTCAAACGCCCGAATTTTGACCTAGCGCAGCCCTTTTTCGGGGTCAAACTGGCCAAATTTGAACTGATAGAGGCCAGCCGCCCCGCCCCTTTTGGGCCAAATCCAGACCGCCCGGCAAGGCCTGTGTGAAAAAATGACGCAAGCGGGTGTTTTTCACGCTAAAACTGTGTCAAAATGAGCCGTTTTTAGGAGAACGCCCCTTAAAGCCGGCCAAAAACGCCGCCCGCCGGCAGGCCGCAGTAAAAATTGCCACCAGCAATTCTACATTTAACAGAGCAAGTAGGAAAATTCACCACGGAGGACTGGCAAGCAGTGCTTCCCTAGGAGTATCGCACTTTGTAGCCGTGAATTTTCATAACTCCGCGTCCCCCTCCGTGGTGAAAATTCTTCCTATAACTTCCCTAAATTGAGAATTGCTGAATTGCCGCATTTTTCTCTTGACAAATGCGCCGTTTGTAATTATCTTGTAGTACAGAGGTAAAAAAATGACAGGCTGGGATATTTTGAATCGATTTGTAAGCGACACCTCCCCTGCGGCAGGAACTTTCTTGCTGCTTGCGGCAGCCGTTATTTTGATTATCGGCTTTGCAAGGCACGGTTTCAATTTTCTAAAATACGGCTTTAAACAGATAGAAGTCAGCGGTTTAAGCGCCAAAATAGACGGGCTTTCCACCCAAATAGGCGGGCTTTCCGGGCGGATTGAAAAAATAGAAGTCAGGATGGAAAAAATGGAAACCAGAATGGAAAAGATGGAAACCAGAATGGAAAAAATGGAAACAAACCATTTCGGACATCTAAAAAATTACTTGGGCATACTTAACGGCGTATTGCTTGACAAGCAGATCATAGACAACGAGACCAAGGCGCGGCTGGATAACGAGCTGCGTGGAATGTAGGTAAGCGCGCAGTTCGTTATCCAGCCGTTTTAACGGTTTTTGCGTCCAAAAGCCGCCGGCAGGGTG
>WRKI01000027.1 GCA_009778155.1 Spirochaetota bacterium | reverse complement strand
AACCGCTAACTCCTTATACTGCAGGCAGTTAGGAGTTTGCGGTTTTCTCTAAAGGGTACGAAAACCTCTAAAAACTGAAGTTTTTAGAGGTTGCCTATAATGTAAAACGGCAGACGGCAGTATGGAAAAAGCTATTATCTGGGCGTTGGCAATCGCCCTGTTCTTAAATATTTTCGCGTTTGATTTTATGGTCGCCCACGGTCATTCTATGGAGCCGGCGATTCAAAACGGCGCGGTTCTTGTAGTAAGCCGCTTGCACTTTGGCTTGCGCTTGCCTTGGCGGCAGGGTTACCTTATACGCTGGCGAACCCCCAGGGTAGGGGAAATCGTGGTTTTTTACACCCCGCTGGGGGAACTTGCGGTAAAACGCATCGGCGCTCTTGTTGGCAATGATTTTTTCCTTGCTATGGGCGATAACAGCTTAATGTCTATCGATTCCCGCTCCTACGGGCCGGTTCCAATAGGCAATATACTCGGAAGGGTGGTGTGGTACTAATTATGGACAAAAAAAAACGCTTGATTGTTCTTGCTTCGGCGATAGGGGCCTTTGCCCTGTTTCTTCTTATTAATTACGGAATACTGATGCTTTCCGGGCAGCCGGCCGCCCAGCCGGGGCAGGCGGGCAGTATGGAAGAGCGCGGGGCTATACTCGACAGAAACGGGCGCTTCCTTGCCATGCAAGCCAGATTTTACGACATAAGCCTGTGGCGGCCGTCCGTCAACAACATGGATGCTCTTATAAACCAGCTTGCCCCGATTTTGGGGCAAAGCCCTGCGGAGATGCGCCAGCGGATAGATGCCACCTCCGCGAACTTCCTCTATATTCAGAGACAGGTCGATATGGCCACATCGAACTATGTCCGGGCTGCCCTTGCGGAGCACCGGATTCAAGGGGTGAGGGTTGCGCCGGTGGTTGGCAGGGTGTACCCGCTTAACACCCTGGCCAGCCAAGTGATCGGTTTTGTGGGCAACGACAACAGCGGCCTTGCCGGCATAGAGTTCGCCTTTGACGGCGTGCTTGCCGGAATGGACGGCGGCCAAGTAATGCTTACAATCGACACAACCGTACAGCACATTCTGGAGCGCATTGCCACGCAAACCTTGGTCGAAACAGGAGCCGAATCCGTAATTTTTATGGCGATGGACCCCCGCAACGGGCACATTCTGGGGTCGGCCTCGGTGCCCGGCTTCGATCCGAACAACATACAAGCCTCCAGCGCGATGCAGCGCATGGACAGGCCGGCTCTGTGGGCTTTTGAACCCGGCTCCACCTTCAAGGTTTTTTCGATTGCCGCTATTATGGACGCGGGGGTCATGTCTGGCAGCACGCAGTTTTTCTGCAACGGCTCTTATGTGCGGGTAACCAACCTGGGGGAGCGCATCGTTATCAATTGTCTTGGGCATCACGGCTGGGTAAACGCGCGGGATATTATCGCGATTTCGTGCAATGCCGGCACAGCCCACGCGGCGGCTCTTCTTGGAAACGCCGAGTTTAACGGCCGCATGAGGGATTTTGGTTTTGGCGCAAGAACGGGCGCGGGCAATCCGGGCGAAACCTTTGGCATTTTAAGACAGCCTGAACAGTGGTCAGACCGATCAAGGGCTACAATCGCCCTGGGGCAGGAAATTTCGGTTTCCGCCTTGCAGATGATTCAAGCGGCCAGCGCGATTGCAAATGACGGGGTGCTTGTCCCCCCAAGAATCGTCTCGGCAATTGTCGCCCCGGACGGCACTCTTGTAAGCGACTGGGACGGCGCGCCATTTGGCGGGCTCTTTGGCGGCACTCCCCGGCGGGTCTTGCAGCCGGAAACTGCCCGCGCTATGCGCGAGTACATGGCTCATGCGGCCACCTTTGCGGGCACCGGCTGGCGAGCCGCCATAACGGACATTCCCATTGGCGTAAAAACGGGAACCGCCCAGATGATCGACCCGCAAACCGGCACTTACTCGAACACGGACTTTATCGCCAGCACCATCGCACTAGTTCCCGCCGACAACCCGGCCCTTGTGCTTTATGTGGCTGTGATCAAACCGCAGGGGGAAATTTTCGGCGGAAGGATCGCCGCGCCTGCCATAGGCCAGGCCGCCGAAGCCTTGGTCGATTACTTGGGCATTTTGCGCGGGCGCAACCAGATGGTACTGCACCCGGCTTCCATAAACATCAACACGCCCGTCTTGCCGCTTGTGTACGATTATGTCCCGGACTTTTCCGGCTTGGCCAAACGCGCCCTTCTTCCGCTTTTGGCTAGGAACGATATTAACGTGCAGATTCACGGCAACGGCTGGGTGCGCCGCCAGTATCCGCCGGCCGGCTATCCTTTGACTGCCGGCTCGCTCATTGTGCTGGAACTGGAATGATCCGTGTCGTTTTGGGAAGCTAACAGCAAGATTTTAGCCGCTCATTACCCCGGCCTGCTTCAGGAGCTTGCAAGGGAGGGGGCCGGCGAGGCCGCCCTAGACTTGCAGGTGGAAAAGGCCGCATCCGGCGAGCCGACTTTGCGGGTAAAGGGTCTGCCTGTCCATTCCCTGCGGGAGCCGGGCCGGGAGGGGCGGCGGCTTGCGGAATCTGTTGCGGCCGCAGTTGCGGACGCAAATGCGGTGGGGGCTTCCCCCGTTGTCATTCTTGGCTTTGGTCTGGGTTACAGCGCACAGGCTGTAGCCGAGGCCGCCGGTGCCGGCGCGGGTGCGACCGCGCAGCGGCCGATCATTATCGTAGAAAAGTATCCGTCGATTTTGGCAAAGGCCTTGGAAACACGCGATTTGGGCAGTCTGCTTTTGCGGAAAAATGTCGCCTTTATTGCCGGCGGCGGCGAAGGGATAAGCGAGGCTCTTGCGCTTTTTGCCAAAGGCGGCGAAAAAGCCCCGCCGGTTGTTATGCGCAACAAAGCCCTTGCCGGGCTTGACGAAGAATGGTACGGGGCGGTGGAAGCCCGCATTCGTGCATGGACGATGAAGGACGATGTAAACATGGCAACCTTCAAGCGTTTCGGCAAACGCTGGGTGCGCAATCTTTCGCGCAACCTAAACGCAGTACGCGACATTCCGGGAACCTCCCGCTTGGCCGGTCTCGCCGTGCCAAAGGAGCAAGCTCCTTTGGCATCGCAAATTGGGCAAGCCGTGCAAAAGGAGCAGGCTCCTTTTGCATCGCAAATTGGGCAAGCCCAATTT
>WRKI01000026.1 GCA_009778155.1 Spirochaetota bacterium | reverse complement strand
GGGGTAAATTCACCCTTGCCAAGCGCGGCGGGTCGCACCCGGAACTTTCGAGAAACTGTATTGTTCTGATCAGCTTTGTTGCTCATCATAATCATTATACCCTTTTTACGCCGTTCTGTCAATAGGCAAAAAGTTTTTTTTCTTCCGCCCCCTCATCTTCCTTTCCGCCTACCTGCTAAAAACGCCGCCCCGGCGATCTGATAGGGCGAAGCTGTAGCCAAGGCCTATCCGCACGGCATAACGCTGGAAGGGTATGGCATAGGGGTTGGGGAACTCCATTGAAAAGTTGTGCATAAGAACTTCGCCCAACTGACGCATAACGGAGACATTCAAAAAAACAGCGCCAGAGCCGCCTGCCCGAAAGGCAAACTGAAGGCCGCCGCCTACCGCAAAGGGCGGGAAATTATAATAAATATAAGGCGGGTTCAACAGGGACGTAAGCGAATATGAAAAAGCCGCATAAGGGCTTAACAGCGTCCCCGGCACAAACCTTATGGGAAACTTCAGGCGAAGGCCGACCCCGGTGTTTACATAAGTAGAAGCGAGCAAACCCTCAAAATGCACCTCTTCCATGCTTATCTGAAGGTTCGGCTCTAGGCTCATCCAGTTTAGCAAAAACATTTCAAAGCCAAAAGTCGCCCCAGGCCGCCCCATAAAACTATTCGCGTGCGGGCTGGTGTCCCAACTTGCGCTAAAAGCGGGGCTGTTTTGCTGAAGGTTGTTAAACACAATCTGAAAATCAAGGGAGACGCGCAGGGCGAAAGTGGGGAACTGCCAGTTGGGGTTGCCTGCCGCGGCCATGACAGGGGCGGCCGTTTGCAGCTCGTCCGGCGGGACAAGCACGATAGCCCGGAAAATCAAAAACTGGTTGTACTCGAACATTTCCTCGTAGTCGGTAAAAAAATGGCTAAAGCCGACGATTTCCATGTCATCGACATTTCTTATAAAGTTTATGCTTATGGCAAACTGAGGCTCGCCGGCAGGCGGGGCGGTAACACTGCCGTCCGCCCATGTAACGGTGTTGTGGGCGACGGTAAAACGGAAGGTGAAGGCGGCTTCATCCCTTGTATCTTTTACATCGTAAAACATGGCCGCAGCTTCCATGCTAAAGTTCGACTGGAAAAACTGCTGCAAGGCCGCGTTGGGAGCGGTTCCTTCTACAAAAATGCTTCTGCCCGGCACGTCGTTGGCAAAAGCGGCCTTGGCCAAACATAAAAAGGCAATAAAACACAGCGTTTTTTTCATTTCCCTCTCCTTTATAACGAAGCCGCCGGCAAGCCTGGCTTTTTCCTCAACAGGCTGCAAGGGGCAAAGGGGCGTGTCTCAAAATTGAAGTAAAAAATTATGCCGCAAAGGTCGCCGTTACCGGCTCGCTAATTTAATTCTAGCCCCTTTCGGCAGAAAAGTCAAGGAACTTTAGCGTAAAAATCACGATAAACGACACGAAACTCGGAAGTATCTCACACAAAGGCACAAAGGCACAAAGGAAGGAAGAATTTTCACCACGGAGGGCACGGAGGAACACGGAGAAGATGGGCGGGATTTTATAAGATAGCGCATCGTCCACCTTCCATGTTTTTTGTGATCTGTATGATTTTTTACACACACCGTGATTTTTGTTGAAAAATGAAACCTCTTCTCCGTGTTCCTCTTCCCTTTGTGCCTCCGTGCCTTTGTGTGAGGCTAAAATTCGAGGTGCCTCCCTGGTGAAGCACCTCGGCCACGACCCGGCAGGCCTACAGGCCTAGGCTGTTGTAGAAGGCGGCGTTTTCCTTTACAAGGCGCGGGATTTCAAGGCTGTATGGGCAACGCTTTACGCATTGGCCGCATTCGTTGCAGGAGGCCGCTTTTTCCACCGCGCCGCCGGCCATCGACTTCAGACGGTCGGGCGTAAAACGCTTGTGGAAACTTTTCACCACCAAAACCGCGTTTATCGGAATCCCCTGCGGGCAGGGCTGGCAGTATTCGCACCGCCTGCACCAAACAGGCCCCAACTCCACCCGGAGTTTTTCAATCGCTTTTTTATCCTCGCCGGTAAGCGGCGGCCGCCTTTTCACAATGTCCGCAATCTCGATAATTTCCTCTATTTTTTCGATTCCGGGGTCTGGAACCACATTGTCGAACTGCAAAAGATAGCGGAAGGCAAGCTCCGCGCTTTCCAGCATACCCCCGCCAAGCGGCTTCATGGCGATAAAGCCAATGTCAAGCTCCTTGGCAAGCGGAACGGCCTTTTCGCTCTGGTCGTCCAAAAAATTAAACGGAAGCTGAACGACTGCAAAATCGCCGCCTTTCATAATTTCCATTGCAATATCCACATTGTGGCTGGAGAAGCCGGGGAAATGCACCTTGCCCGCTTTGACCGCCTCCGAAAGAGCCTCCATTGCGCCGCCTTCGGCAAAAACCGCCTCCCGTTTTGCCGGCGTTCCGATGTTGTGAATCTGGAAAATGTCGATGTAGTCCGTTTTCAGCCTTTTGAGGCTTAGATCGATGTGCTCGCTGAAGGTTTTTTTGTCGTTGGCAAGCGACTTGGAAGCCAGAACAAAGTCGCCCCGCTTCCTGCCCGCAAGAGCCTCGCCGATTTTTTCCTCGCTGTCCAGATATGCGTTGGCCGTGTCGATAAAGTTTACCCCGGTATCGATAATTTGGCCGACCAGCTTTACCGCATCCGCTTTTGAAAGGCGCATAATCGGAATGCCGCCGAAGGCAATCCTAGAGACCTCAAGCCCCGTCCTGCCGAATCTAATTTTTTCCATATATATCTCCTTTGCAACATTATACCACAGAACAAAAGCCCGTTTCTAGCCGCCGGTTGGAGAGTTGGAGAAAGGCTCACACAAAGGCACAAAGGGGGGATTATGATAAGGCCTGAGCCTTCCTTTTGCCTCACAATAGAGCGTATTATAGAAGATAAATCTATGGATGAAGCGGCATTTTCTAAGCTGAACTTTGTGCCTTCGTGCCTTTGTGTGAGATACTTCCAATAAAACATCGCCAACCCCCGGTTCGTGTCGTTCATGCGTCTATCGTGCTTCCAGCAATTCTACATTTACTCTTTTTGATTACCACTCCCCCTCAAATTTCTCACGTAAAGAGGCAAAAATTGCAAAGATAGGGACAGAGTTGATAAAT
>WRKI01000025.1 GCA_009778155.1 Spirochaetota bacterium | reverse complement strand
CTACAAAGTTGATTATACAGCAAAACTTGCCTCGCATACTATATGGCTCGCAGATGCGGCACGCTTTACTCCGCAGAAAAAAATCGCAAAATTTTTCCGCAAAGCGGTTTCTGGAGCTGGAAATCATGGCTCGTTATAAGTTACAATGAGTTATGCAAAGACGATACATAGTCAATAAGCCCTTCGTTGGGCGGATTTTCATGCTAATCGCAATTTATTGCGTGGCCTTCCTCTTTTTGGTTGCCGTTCAGTTTTCCGGGCAGGGGAATTTTTCTATTCAGGTCGGCTTAATGCAGATAAGGGGGCAGTCGCCTCAGCCGCCGGAGGTGGGCAGCGGCCTTGTTTACCCGCTAAACGGCGGTTTAAGGCTTTTTTTCGGCGGCCTTGAGTTCAACCTTGCCAACGAAAACCTTCGGGGGATGCTTTTTGTGGATGCCGCCGGGAACCAAGTGCCCGTAAGCCCGCAAAGTATGCTTTTGCCCCCAGCCTCCGGCGGCAGCACCCATGCCTCTTTCATAATACCCGGCGGGACAAGCCTTACCTTTACCACTCAAAATGATGGCGACAGCCCGTATCTGCAAATTGAAGCGGCCTTTGCCGGGGGCGTTTCCCAAATAAGCCTGCCTTTTAGAACGCGGCACTCGCTGATTGTGTCCGAAGGCGGACAGTTGGGCTTGACCTTCGACGGGAACCATTACTTCTTTTCGGCACAAAGCCAAGTGGACGAAACCCGCCGGCTGGTTTTTTCGGCGGGGAACACCGTTGCTTTTTACGGCGTTTTTACAGAGCAGGCGGGGTTCGGCTTTACACCCGCCCTTGACGGCACGGCCGATTTTGAAGAGTTTGCCGAGCCAGAAATCTTGCTGATTATCGAAGAGCCGGCGATTTTGCCTGCGGCAGATACTGCCGCGACTGCAGGCGCACTTGTGAGTGAAGACGAGCTTTTGGAGGATGACGATGAAGACTGATTTTTTTGGCGCGCTGAAAACCCCCGTCAATTTTTACCTTATTAGGCACGGCCAAAGCGAAGGCAACGCCGAAAAAATAATGCAGGGGCGCGGCGAATATGCCCTTACAGAACTTGGCCGCACCCAAGCCGCCCGGCGCGGGCTGGCCTTGAAAGATACCCTTGCCGAGCGGCCGGGCAAGGTTCTGTATTTTTCGTCGCCAATGAGCCGGGCAAAAGAAACGGCGGAAATAATCGGCAGAGAAACCGGACTTGGCCAGCCGGAGTTTATTGACGACTTAAAAGAGATGGATTTGGGCGCGTGGGGCGGGAAAACATGGGATCAAGTGCGGGCAGACCCCCTTTGGAACGACTTCCGTCTGCACAGTTGGGATGCCATTCCCGGCGCGGAAACTTCCGGCATACTTTTTGCGCGGTCTTTGGCACTTTGGGGCGAGTTCCGGGATCGGGCGGCGGAAAGCGGGGCGGGCGCGGTTGTGGTTGTTACCCACGGCGGGCTTGTCCAGTGGCTGTTAAAAAGCACAATGGGGGTAAAAAGCTGGTTCCCGCTTTTCCCTATTTCCAACTGCGGGCTTTTCAAGTTTTGCGTGGAACCGCTGCCGGGGCAAAATGCCGCCTACTCAAGCTGGGACGAAATCAACCTGCGCCTGCCAGCGAATGCGTCGGACGCGGCGGGAACTCGCGGGTTCCCGACCTAGCTTGGGGAAAACCGATTGATCGCCCCGGTGCTAAAATGGGCTGGCGGCAAGCGGCAAATGCTGGACACGATTGTCCCGCTTTTGCCGAAAAGTTTTTCCGCCTATTGCGAGCCTTTTGTCGGCGGCGGCGCGTTGCTTTTTTACCTACAGCCGCAAACCGCCTTTGTAAACGACATAAACGAGGATTTAATCCGCGTTTACCGGGTGATACAAACTGATGTCCAAGCCCTTGTTGCCGTGTTGCGCGGCTTCCAAAACGATGCTGCCAGTTTTTACTCCGTTAGGGCTTGGGACAGGGACAAGGCCGGCTACGCCCTGTTACCCGACATTGAAAAAGCCGCTCGTATAATTTACCTGAACAAAACTTGTTACAACGGCCTGTTCCGCGTAAACAGTGCCGGCGAGTTTAACGCACCCTTTGGCCGTTATGCGAAACCAAACATCGTAAACGCCCCCGCGCTTATGGCTGCCAGCGAGTATTTTAACACGGCGGCTGTTTGTTTTTCTTCCCGCTGTTACAGCGAGGTGTTAGCTGCATTGCCGAAGGATTTGCCCAAGGACACCTTTGTTTACCTTGACCCGCCTTACGACCCTGTTTCCGGCACTGCGAATTTTACCGCGTATTCCAAAGCCGGCTTTTCCCGCGACGATCAAATTGCCTTGCGAAACCACTGCGACGAACTGCACGCAAGGGGGCTAAAGTTCATGCTGTCGAACTCCGCCACGGATTTTATCAAAGGATTGTATGCCGGCTACAACATTACCCTTGTGCAAGCCAAGCGAGCGATCAACTCCAACGGGGCCAACCGGGGCGGGGTTTCCGAGGTGCTGGTTAGGAACTATGGTTGAGGGAAAATTATGGACAACGATATTGAAAATATCATCGAAAATATTGATTTTTCAATGAGAATGGAGAATATGCCTCTTACAAGTGAGGATAAAACCCGCCTAAGAAACTGCTTAAATGGAAAAGACGATATTCACCGGGTTTTACGCGAAACAATTCAAAAACACACCTTATAAAAGATTGGACTTGTTCGAGAACCCGATGGTTCTCGAACAAGTCTCGCATTTTTTGGGGCAAAAGCCCCAAAAAAGTGCTATTTTAAGCAGAAGTTGTTCTGAAACTGAAGTTTCCGAACAACTCTATTAATCAAAATGATGAAGCACGCTCCGGAGCCGCCCCCTCGCGCCGCCCCCCGGGGGCAAAATCTGCGGGGCTTTACCCCCAGGCCGAAAAAAATGCAAAAAAAACTAGACAGCCGCTGGTCTATTGACAAAACGGCGCAAAAATGCTAAAATGAAAGTGATGAACAGCCGAGCCGGTCAAAACAGCTTTTAGTGCGCTTAGGTGGCCTGTTTGCCGCTTGTTGCGCCGCTTGACGTGCCGTGGCCGGAAACAATGAATTTACCCCCTCCCCCCCACGCTTCGGGTAAGTTCTTAAAGGCG
>WRKI01000024.1 GCA_009778155.1 Spirochaetota bacterium | reverse complement strand
TATCGTGGCAAATCTGCCTTGCCCGATCTCCTCTACTACCTTCATCTTAAACGCTTCGCTGTAAGTTATGTAACCCTTCTTCATTTTCTCCTCCTAGTGTCAACTTTACACCAGGACGCGACAGGTGAAATTTTTCCTCGTTATTCTTAAGGGTGAAATTATCACAAGTTAATCACACACGTTTGCCGTGATTTGCTCCCGTGATGCCTCATTTAGAAATGTTACCGAAGCTATACGCCCCCTTTGGCTGTTCTGCGGTTCGGTTGCGCGAGCCGCTGCCTAAGGCGGATGACAGCCTTGTTGACATTGTGCTGCAGTTCGACAGGGTTGCAAAGAGCTATCTGCGCCAAAAGTGCCTCTTTTGTCTTCTCAGGCGTGAGTTCGGATTCCATCAGCCGCTGGAACGGGCTTTTAGGTTCGTCGTAAACTTTGACCTCTTTTGAGCCGCCCCTTGTTTTGCTTTGCAGCTTCTGCGCGGGCATGAAGAAGTTGAGCAATGGGACAAACGACTTGTACACGTCGGCGAGGAGGGCCTGCTCTTCAGCCCCTTCGAGCCTGTCATACCCAACGTATTCGCGGACGACGGCCCCGTTTTTCTGTTCCACTCGGCATTCATGCCGCAAGCAGTTGTCGTTTTTCCTGCCGCTGCGGCTCCTTGTGAAAGGCACGCCGTTGTCTTTGCACCAGGTTTAGGTGTAGCCGTTGATAAACTCCGAGCCGTTGTCGGCGGCTTAAAGCCGATGGAACTCCAGCACCGGCATCGGGGTTGAGGCTTTTATGTCGATCAAAGCCTCGTAAGCCCACTTTCTGGCGTTGTTGAGCATCGGGCGCAATTCGAGCCAGCCTGAGAATACGTCCGTGGCGGCCAGGCTCAGCAGGTACTGGCCGCAGGTGGCCTGCCGGGGTGGTGGACGGTGTCCGTCTGCCAGAAGCCCGGTGTCTGCCTCTCTTCGCGGCTGTAGAAAGCGCGCACCGGTATGCGGCTTTTCAAAGAGGCTTGCGGCTTGGTGAGGCTTTTCCCCTTGAGCCTCATGGTCTGCCTGTCCTCTCGCAGCCGCCTGTCTATGGTCGCCGGGCTTATCTTTTTGAGCTTTTCCGCGGTTTCCGCCGTGATGCCGAAGGCCGGCCACGTTGCGATGCTGGCCATCTGCCGGCGCATGAGCGGCGCGAGTATCTTGCCGCATTTGAACCAGAAAAAGCTCCAGACGCGGCGCAGGCGCATGATGTCGTCCTCGGTCTATACCGGCCTGCCCTTCCTGTTCGGCGGGCGTTTTTTCTGCGGCTTGAGCTTCACCGCCTCGCCGTCTGCGTAGAGCATTACCTGTTTTGCCGGCTTTGCGCCCAGCAACCGGACTGCGTGCTTTCGGTGGTATCCCGTCAGCCGCGTGAATTCGTCCAGCACGGCCTTTTTTTCTTTTTTCGACGCCTTTTGGTAACGGGGCTTGTACTCCCTCGTTACGGCTTTCGGACTTCAGTCCGCTTTTTCCCTCATGCTTAACCTCATTCGGATGCCCTCCTTGCGACACCCTTCGGACTGTAGTCCGCTTTTAATTTGGGTAACATTTTCTATTTGAGGCATCGGCTCTTTTCGGTAACATTTTCAATGAGGCAACGGGGAGGCATGGTTCCTTTTGGGTTAGATTAATTTTGAGGCAATTCGTGCTCAACCTTGACTCAAAACGGAAAAAATGAATATAATGGAATGCGTTTAAGTGTTTATAATAACGCTATTTGCCGTTGCTGCAAAGAAATACGTTTTATATTCGGATTGGCTGTTAACCACTTGGTCCGTGGTTTGAGTCCACGTGGGGGAGCTTTTTACCCTTCCGCAAGTTGTTGCCCGGCAACGGCTTGCGGAAGGGTTGCGTTTAACTGCACTCGGAAACTGTATGAAAAAAGCATTTGGAATAGGCCTCTGTTTTTTGATAGCCTTGCCTGCATGGGTTGCCGGGCAGGCTTTTCCTCTTTTGGGCGGGCCGGTTTTGGCCATTCTTGCGGGGATTCTTATAACAATGGCCGCGCCCAAGCTTTTAAAGCGCGAGCTTTTCAAGGGGCTGTCTTTTAACGAGGGGGTCAAGTACACTTCCAAAAAACTGCTTCAGGTTTCGATTGTCCTTCTGGGCTTTAACATGAATTTTTTCAACGTGTTAAGAATCGGCGGAATGTCCCTGGCCGTGCTCGCCTGTGTTTTTTTGACGGGCTTTATCATGGCCTACTTCGGCGGCAGACTTTTAAGACTGCCGGGCAACACCAGCGTTTTAATCGGGGTGGGCACGTCCGTCTGCGGCGGCTCGGCAATAGCGGCTGTCGCCCCCGTCATTCGCGCCCAAGACGAGGATGTTACGCGGGCTATCTCTACGATTTTCCTGTTCAACGTGGCCGCTGTTTTAATTTTCCCGGCCCTGGGGCGTTTTCTGGGCATGGACGACACGGTTTTCGGCGTATGGGCGGCGGCGGCGATCAATGACACTTCGTCGGTTGTGGCCGCAGGCACTGCCTGGAGCCATGCTGCCGGCTATGACATTGCGCTGGAGGTTGCCACTATCGTCAAGCTGACGCGCACCCTGGCGATAATCCCTATCGCGGTCTTTTTCGCCTTTTACAGCACGAAAAAAGCGGCGGCGGGCGGCGCGGAAGGCGGCGGCGATTTTAGCTTTGCCAAAATTTTCCCCTGGTTCATTTTATTCTTCCTTGGCTCTGCGCTGGCCAACACCTTTTTAGGCCTTCCGCAAGGGCTTTCCCCGGCTCTTGTCCGTGTCGGCCAGTTTGCAATTGTTATGGCTATGGCGGCGATAGGCCTTAACACGGATTTTAAGAGCCTTTTTTCCAGCGGGGCAAAGCCCATTCTGCTGGGCGGATTAAGCTGGCTCGCAGTGGCCGCCGCCTCGCTTGCCGCCTTGCGCCTTTTGTTTTAGGGAAGCGCCAATTAGCGTAGAGTTTATCAGCGTTTCCTTAGCGGCCGGAATTGCTGTTTTTTGGCCAGCAATTCTCAGTTTGCGGTACACATGATAAAAAGCCCCCCAGTGATAAAATGACGAAGGTTTCCTGGGCCAAAGTCTAGATCATAGGAGGGCATCCAAAATGGACAGTCAA
>WRKI01000023.1 GCA_009778155.1 Spirochaetota bacterium | reverse complement strand
AAACTGCTGCTGAGGCTGTGCCACCGGCTGGGGCGGCGGTACAAACTGCTGCTGGGGCTGTGCCACCGGCTGGGGCGGCGGTACGAATTGCTGTTGCGGCTGTGCCACCGGCTGAGGCGGCGGCGCAAACTGCTGCGGCGCGGCCTGCTGTGCGGGAATGGGCACGGGCGCGGCTGTCTGCGCCGGGGGCAGGAACTGCGGCTGCGGCTCCGGCGGCGGCGAGAACCAGTTTTCCGCCGGCTGTGCGGGGGCTACTGGGGCAAGGGTAACGGCAGGCGCCTGGGTTCCGCCCGGCCTTACGCCTTGGGGCAGGGTTATTCTGTCCACGCTTTCGACGACAACCGGCGCGGTTCCCGTAATGAGCATATCAAGCTCCTGGGCGGCGGCCCTGGAAACGTCGATAATCCGGGCGTGCACAAAGGGGCCTCTGTCGTTTATCCTAACCTGCACGCTTCTTCCGTTATGCAGGTTGGTAACCACAACGACTGTCCCGAAGGGCAGGCTTGGGTGGGCGGCCGTCAAAAGCGCCGAGTTGAAAATCTCGCCCGAAGCCGTTGGCCGTCCGTCAAACTCCGGCCCGTACCACGAGGCTATTCCTTCCTGCCGGAAAAAATCCGATTCAACCGGCTGGGAAAAAGCCTTTTGGGGGCTGAAAAAAAATGCCGCGCAAAATAAAAACGCTACTGCAAATATTTGTTTCATAAAATGAATATCGGCTATTTTTCAGCTTTAATCAATATCAGCGCACCAAAGCGCCGGTTCGGAATATGCTCACACGAAGGCACAATAATTCGGAATATGCTCACACGAAGGCACAAAGGCACGAAGGCACAAAGCACAGGCCAGAAAGCTCCGCTTCATCCTGGGCTTCCCCTCTTAATGTTCAATAATGAGGCAAGAAGGAGACGCGGCCTTATTATCATTCCGCCTTAACCTTCTTCCCTTTGTCCGCGAACCGTAGGTTCGACGTGCCTTGGTGTGAGGCTTTCTTCCCTTCTCGCACGGTTGACCGGCCACAGTTTTTCCGCTATGCTAAATGTATGAGTATAATAAAGGAAAAAATCAGGAAACCTTTCCGATACAGGGATGAAAACTTGGTGTTCTGGCTGATAGGCATAAATATTCTCGTTTTTGCGGCGGGCGAGCTTTTGGGGATCCGGCAGACGCTTGTTCTTAGGCTGTCAATGATACCTGTTCTGGTTATGAACGGGCAGGTTTGGACTTTCGTTACATATATGTTCATGCACGGCGGGCTTGCGCATCTTCTCTTCAATATGTTCGGCCTTTTTATCTTCGGCACGCAGGTCGAACGGCAAATGGGCAGCCGGGAGTTCATTCTCTTCTATCTTGTTACAGGGGCTTTGGCGGGCGTGCTTTCCTTCCTTATTTATCTTAACGCCGGCACGCCCTTTGTCGCCCTTATGGGGGCTTCCGGCGCGCTTTACGCCGTAATGCTCGCTTACGCTGTCTTTTTTCCAGATTCGATTATTTACGTCTGGGGCATTCTTCCCTTGCGCGCCCCCACGATGGTGTTCGGCTTTGTCGCCTTGGGGTTGTTTATGCAACTGACAGGCACCGGGGGCAATGTAGCCCATCTTACCCATCTTGCCGGTTTCGCTTTCGGATGGATTTATTTTGTGGCGCGTTTTAGGATAAGCCCCTGGCGCCGTCTTACCGGGCGCGGCTGATTCATGGCGGCGGGCGCGAAGGGTGCGAATGGCGCGAAGAAAAATGTAGGCCTGCTTTTCGGGGGCAGGTCGGCGGAGCATGAGGTTTCTCTGCAATCGGCGAAAAACATTTTCGAGGCTGTTGACCGGGAAAGGTTCGAGCCGCTTCCCATTGGGATCGATAAAACCGGTCGCTGGCTTTTCTACGAAAACTCGAATTTTTTGCTTGACCCGGACGATCCTAAAAAGATAAGGCTGTCGCCGCACGGCAAGAGCGTGGCGATTTTTCCGGAAACCGGCAGGCTTCTTCGCGGGGCGGGCGTTTTTCTGGACGCGGTCTTTCCCGTTCTGCACGGGCCTTTCGGCGAGGACGGCACTTTGCAGGGGCTGTTAAAGCTGGCCGGCATTCCCTTTGTGGGGCCGTCTGTTCTTGGCTCCGCCGCCGCAATGGACAAGGATGTAATGAAGCGGCTGGCTAGGGATGCCGGCATTCCCACGGCGAAGTTTCTCACGCTTAAAAAGCACGGGAGCTTGCCGTCTTTTTCCGAAATAACAGGGCTTCTCGGCTGTCCTTTTTTTCTCAAGCCTGCAAACATGGGGTCTTCTGTCGGGGTAAGCAAGGTTTACGATGAGGCTGGCTACGTCGCCGCCGCAGATGCGGCTTTTCAATACGACGTTAAGTTGCTTGCCGAAGAGTTCATTGCCGGCAGGGAGCTTGAATGCGCCGTGCTGGGTAACGAAGAGCCGGCCGCCTCTGTCGTAGGCGAGGTTATTCCGTTGCACGATTTTTATTCCTACGATGCGAAGTATCTGGATGAAGCTGGCGCACAGCTTAAAATCCCGGCGGCTATTGACAGGGAAACTGCCGATCGGGTTAAGGTTATGGCGGTAAAGGTTTTTCAAACGCTTTGCTGCGAGGGTCTTTCGCGCATTGATTTTTTCCTTAAAGAAGACGGGCAGGTAATTGTAAACGAGCTTAACACGATGCCGGGTTTTACGGCGATAAGTATGTATCCCAAGCTGTGGGAAGCAAGCGGGCTTTCCTACACTGATCTTATAACCCGGCTGATAGAGCTTGCCATAAGCCGCTTTGAAAGCGAAAAACCCCTGAAAACCAGCCTTTAGCGGGGCTTAATCTTTATCAGCACCCCGGCTCGCTAAGATCGCCGTCATCGCTCCAAAATTCATCTTCGTCGAGCCACAGCGCGTCGGGCTTTGCCGCTTCAAGCTCGGCTTCCGCCAGTTTTTCCGCAAAATAAGCGGCTAGCAATTCAGCCTTCGACATTTCTCCCCACAGCCCCTTCCCAAGCACAGCCCCACAGTGGAATTGCTGGGAAACTCCCGGCAAGTTTCCCGAACAACCTTCCTTTTTGATTTACGGCAAGGCCGCCCGCCGTGGAAATGCCGGCGG
>WRKI01000022.1 GCA_009778155.1 Spirochaetota bacterium | reverse complement strand
CGGCTCCACTGGCTGGCGGCTGCCGACCGAGGCTCAATGGGAGTACGCCGCCCGGGCGGGCACGGTGTCGGCTTTCAGTAGCGGAACTGCCGACTGGGAAAACGAGGCGGAGCTTGACGGAATCGGCTGGTTCAATTTCAACTCCGGCGGCATTCTTCACGCGGTCGGCTTGAAAAAGCCCAACCCCTGGGGGCTTTACGATATGCACGGCAATGTGTGGGAATGGGTCTGGGACTGGCTTGGCGAGTATCCCCGCCGGCCACAAACCGACCCGCAAGGCCCGGCCTACGGCTATCGGCGTGTGTTTCGCGGCGGCTGTTGGCTGGGCTTCGCCCGCGGTGCCCGCTCTGCCGCCCGCAATTTTGAAAGCCCCATTCTTAGAACGGACGTTCTGGGACTGCGCCTTATCCGGCCTTAGCTAGGGAAGAAGGCCTCGCGCATTTCTTAAAATGGCTTTATTTATAAACCATTTTTATTCCTTTTCTTCTTAAAGCTACTAATAACGAATTAGGTTTCATATTCAATTCTTTTGCCTTTGATTCCAATGCCTTTACTCCTTCTTTAGAATAAGCAAGTTTTAATTCTTTTAAATCCGTTTTACTTAAAAGAGACATTTTATAACCCTCACCGGCTCTTTTTTGTTTTATTTTAAAATTCAGCTTGCTTCTGTTTCTAGATAAAAAGCCTCTTATGCTGTCTATACTATAATCACCACAATCAATATTTTTTTTAATATATTCTTCTAAAGCCCTTCCGCCTTTTACAAAATAAATCTTAGACATTTCTTCTATTTGTTCTTTAGAAAATTTATTTTTACACCATTTAGATACCCTAATACCTAATTTTCTTATAAAACATCTTAAAGAGGCTAGATTTATATTATATTTTTCTGCCCAAGGTATTAATCCTTGCTTTCCTTTTTCTTGGTAAGACTTTATGATTTCATTTAAATCTTCGTCTTGTATAATGTTTTTAATATAAAGTCTTTTCATAATTTTACCTTACCATATTTCATTTTACTGTGTGAAGCTCATTCTTCCAAACGGCCAAGCTGGCCGCTAGGGGAGGAGCCGCACCCCCAGGCTGCCGGCCACGGCGCGTTCCCTGCCGGGCACGCCCCCGTGTACCGGGGTGTTTAGCACCCAGACGCTGTCGTCCGGGGCGCGGGCGGCCATAGCGCTTGAGCCGCCCCCGTCAAAGTTTATCCCGTTATGCGCTCCGAGCCGCTTGAGTATCTGGGCGGTTTGCGCCTCTGTCGCGCCCGCGCTTCCCCTGCGCCGCCCGTCAATGACCAAAAGATAAAGAAACCTTCCGTCTTGGCAAATCCCGGCGGCCGTGCGCGGATGGCTTGCGCGGCGGGTAGCCGCGCGTTCCGTAAGCTCGCCCGCTTCAAGAATCTGGTGAAAACCGCCGACCGCGTTTTGAATGTTCCCGGTATACTCGATCTGCGACTGGGCAACTATCGCCGTGCCGCCGTCGTAATACCACACCAAGGCGTAAAAGTTGGGGTTTGCCGCCGAAACAAGCTCCCCCTCCGAAACGACAATGCCGACATTGCGTATTGGCAGGCCGTCTTCCGCCGTGGATATGTTAAAAGGAAGCGCATTGATGCCGGCCAAAAGGCCGTTGTCCGCAACAAAAGTGCTCACTCTGGAACTGAACGTTCCCGCTCCGCTATCTGCGCCGCTACCCGCGCCGCCCTCTGCTCCGCCTTTTACCACGATGCCAACACCTTCGGCGGCCATGTCCAGCCTTACAGCCCAAAACTCAATCCTTGGGCTGTATGTCCTTCCGGCAAAAAACAGTACGGCATCGGTGTCAAGGCTGAGGGGCTGCCACAAGGGAACCACATCGCCGGGCGAAGCCGATCCTACCGTGAATGGGGGAAAGGGCGCAAAGGGAATTTCCTGCGCCGGTTCCGCAGGGCGGAAGGCGGCGCAGGAAGCAAAAACGAGAAAATAAAGAAAAACGCATACGCGCAAATGTTTTTTAATACTCACCACGACCCTTTCGGTTTTTTTTCATAAGTTTGCGGGCGTTGGACTTCTTCTTTCTGTTAAGAATAGTTGAAGGCTTTTCAAAATACTCCCGCTTTTTGAACTCTCGAATAATGCCTTCTTTTTCCACCATGCGCTTGAAACGCTTGATGGCCTTTTCGACAGGCTCGTTCTCGTCAACAATAATATGCGCCATAAAATCACCTCCTTCTGGAGAAGCTAACCCCGACTAAGGGCCTCAATTTCCAATTATATCCAAAATCGCCGGAATGTCAAGGATGTTTCTTGCCACAAGCGCATCAGGATCGGTATTTTCTCCGGAAACCCGCACCTCCCAGTGCAAGTGCGGCCCGGTGGCAAGCCCTGTCGCGCCGGAAAGCCCCAAAAGGGTTCCCGCCTCGATAATATCGCCTTCCGCCACGTCGATCTGGCTAAGATGGTAGTAAAGGGAATACACGCCCGGCAGGTGCTCGATTATGACGGACATTCCGGTAACAATCCGCGATCTGGCAAGCATCACCCTGCCCGGCGCGCTTGCATAAACGTGCGTCCCGGTGGGCACGCCAAAGTCAACCCCCGCATGAATCGACGTGTCGCTCCTGCCGTCCGAGTGCATGAAGACCCGGCGCGACCCAAAAATGCTGGTGCGTCTTGTGGAGGAGACCGGGAGCATGAAGCCCTCCGTGGCGAAAACGTCGGTTCCCGTCCGGTTAAGGATTGCCCAAAGCTGGTTTATCTCGGTGCTTCTTTGCGGGCTGGCATCCGTTCTTATGCCTGTAAGCACGGGGGTAAGGTGGATAACCTCGGACACAAAGTCGCGCTGGGCTATGGAAAAGCTTATGTAGGTTAAAGTGGCCTCTGGGCATTCTATGCGGATAAGGGCATCCCCAGGCCTTGCTGTGGCCGGGACGGTTATTATCGCCGCCTTAAAGCCGCGGTTCCCGTTTTTAGCGGGCACGGCAAAAAAGGAGGATCGCGCCAGCCGCTGGCCGCCTACGATTAGCGACACCCGGCTGGCTTCGTCGGTACAGCCGACGGCGATTGTAATTGGCTCGCCC
>WRKI01000021.1 GCA_009778155.1 Spirochaetota bacterium | reverse complement strand
TGTGGGTGGTCGTCCAGCTTAACAGGGACAGCGTAAGCCGCGCCTTTTCCCAGCTTGCAAACATCGGCACGCAGAGCGACGACGACTTTGTCGTGCGGCAGAACCCGGACAACACCCTCACGATAACCGGCTGGCGGGGCAGCGTCTCGGACGTGGTCATCCCAGATTATCTTTGGGGCTTGCGCGTAACGGGCATCGCGGCAAACGCCTTCTACCGCAACAGGGAGGGCGGCGCGCCCCGGCTTACAAGCGTGGCCATTCCCGGCACCGTTACGGTGATAGAAGTCCAGGCCTTTGCGCATAACAGCCTCGTGCAGGTTACGCTTGCAGAGGGGCTTGAAAGAATAGAGGCCAACGCGTTTTTGAACAACCCGCGCCTTTCGCGCATCGCCCTGCCGGACTCCCTAACCGCGCTGGGCCGCTCGGCCTTTGCAAGATGCGGCATAACCGAGATAGGTTTCGGACGCGGCTTGCGGGAAATAGGCGCGGCCGCCTTTGCCGACAACAACCTGACAAGCCTTGTCATTCCGAGCCATGTTACAAATATAGAGGAAAGCGCGTTTGCCGGCAACCAAATCGCCGAGCTTGCCCTGCCCGAAGGCCTTGTCAGTATTGGAGGCGGCGCGTTTGCCGACAACAACATACGCAGCGTTACCCTGCCGGCCAGCCTTAGAACGCTAAGCCCCGGCGTTTTCAACTTTAACCCTATCGAAAACCTTACCATACTGCCGCCGCTGCCGCAGATGGATAACAGCGTTTGGCAGACTTTCACCACTGACGTAAATCAAAAACTGGAAACCTTAACCCGGCTTTCCATCCCCGCTGGTATGAGCCAAGGTTTTATGGAATTAAATTTCCCGGAAAACCTTGTGAACTTTTGGGTAGGCCAAGGCAGGGCGGCCGGGACTTATGTGCGGCGCGGCCCCATTTGGGCGAGGGAGTAGCGGGCGAAAAAGCCCAAAGCTAAGAAAGTGCTGATTAACTCGACGCTAATCAGCACTTTCCATGCATTTGCTCATTTCATTGCGCAAAATGCGGGTAAGAACGATGATTCGGATTTCAATCCGCATCCTCGATGGGATTTAATCATCGTTTCCCTAATCGGTGATGATTTGTAAAAATTGTTCCGGCTTTACCGCCGGAATGGAACTGGAGGCGAAATCTTGAGTGTTTCGGGTAAATTTGGTATCGACAAGAACTATCATTGCAGATGCTTGGCAAGCCTTGCCGTGCGGATTTCTTCGGGCGTTGTGTCGGTTTTCAAAATCCCTAACAGCGAGTCGGAGACCGGCGTGTGGGCGTTTTTAAGAAATTCGTCAAGCTCGCCTCTGGTCATGCCGATTTTTCCGCCGGTCGCTTTCGGCCGCGCCTGCGCCGAAGCGGGGAACTGCACTGTTACATACGCTTTGTCCGCCGTTACTTCGCTTGGAATTTCCAAATCCAAATGCAAGCGGCGGCTGGCCGGTATTTCTATCGTTTGTGTAATGGTCATGGGGCAAGTATAGCATGAGAAAAGCAGATGGGCAAGAAGTGGCAACCCCGTATAGGGAGGCACAAGGCCGCCGTGCGCGGCGAAATTTTGAGGGAGGTTTTACGGCCTGTGTTCCGGTACCGCCATGGCTTTATAGCCGGGGCGTTTATAATCGCGTAAATGGGGATCGTTGGAGAGCAAAGTGGCGTTAATTGAAATACAGGAAGCGGCAATAAGAGCGTCGGGAAGCCGCAATTCTTTTGCGCGGCGAATTTGTATGGCATACCGCAGATGCTGCGCGGCTTCGCAGGCACTCTCGTCAATCTCTGCCCGCATGAATTTGCTCAAAAGGGCGCGGGCTTCCGCTTCTTCCTCTTTGCTCATATCGGCTTTGGCAAGAACTTCGATCTCTATTATCGGGTTTATGTACGCTTCGCAATCTGGAAAGGCATCCAGAAACTCCTCCAAATTTAACGCGCCGTTAAGAATGCCGATGACGATATTGCTGTCAAAAAGGAAACGGGGCTTGTCCATCTGTCTAAAAGCCCGCAGTCTGAAAGCCCGCTTTACCCCTGCTGGTTTCCGCCGGCTGGGGATTCCAAGGGTCGCGGGCGTCCCATTCTTCCCGCATGGCGCGGATGTCGCCAACATGGTTTTCCCAGGGCTTGGCTTTCCATGCGCCGTATGCGCGGCAAAGAGCTTGGCGGAAAGCCCCGTTGCTGGTTTGGCCGTTTTCCTGTGCCGGGGCAACGCCGCCGGCTTCTTCGGCATCGCCAATATGAATTTGGATGGAAACCCGCACTTTGCCAAGCGGCAAATGGGGCGGCAAGTCCAGAAAAACCCTGCGGCTTTCGGGAATTTCTACGGTTTGTTCGATGGTCATGGGGCAAGCATAACATGAGAAAAGCAAAAGAGCAAGAAGCGCAGCCCCGTATGGGGAGGCGCAAGGCCGCCGTGCGCGGCTCATATTTGAATTTGAAGGAGAGGTTTTATGAGTATGATATGTGGGCATTGCAGGAGAAAAGGCACAATGAGTAGTGCTGGTCAGCTTGGCGATCCGTACTTTTGTTCTTCCAGTTGTTATAAGGCGTGGAAATCCACACAACAAGCCCCTTCCCGGGGCGGCGGAGGAGGCGGGGGATTAAGCGGATTCAGCGGGGAGGAGCAAGCTATCTTGGGCGCGGTCGGGTTTGCGGCAAAGGGCGTGCTTGCGGTCGGCGGGCTTGCCGTGGCAGGTCTTGTCGCCGGGGGCAAGCTGGCCGCGAAAAAGGCGCAGGAACACGCGGAAAAAAAAGAGCAGGAACGCCTGCTTGCCGAACAGCTTGCCGAGCAGGAGCGCATTCGCGCGGAAGAAGCCGCAAAAGAAAAAGCGCGGCTGGCAAAGGAACGGGCGAAAGCGGCCTTTGAAGCGAGCAAGGGAAAAACGGCCTCCGCCAGCAGTGCTGGCGCTGCTAGCACAGCTAACACCGCCGCCGCGCAAGCGCAGGCATTCATGTTCTGCGGGGACTGCGGATCGAAAAACGAAGCGGGCGCGGCCTTTTGCGGCGACTGCGGATCGAAACTTTAACAAGGAGAGGAGAAGCT
>WRKI01000020.1 GCA_009778155.1 Spirochaetota bacterium | reverse complement strand
AAGGATACTTTGATGGCTAAAAATTTGTCTTGGCGGGTTTGCGTGATGAATTTTCAAGGAAATTAAGCCTTATGTTTTCTAAATGTAGAATTGCTGAGCATTAGCTCTATGTCGCGCGGCGGGCTTAAGGCGTAAGGCTTTAAGCCCGTTTTATTTTTGGAGGTGGTTCCAATGAACACGCAAGACTTGATGGACAGCGCGCTAAAACTTGCCGGGCTTACCGAAATGCCGGAAGACTGCGAAATTACTGTCCCCGGCGAAAACATTAAACGGGTGCTTATGGGGGTGGACATGGACACTCCAGAGCTTCTTTTGGCCAAACAGCTTGGCTACGACTGTGTGGTCTCCCACCACCCGCGCAACACGGGCGACAACGACAACAAATTGGGGCTTTTTCTTCACGCGCATATCGCAAAGTTAGAGGCTCTTGGCGTGCCGGCCAACCGGACGCAAAAACGCATTGAAGAACGCAGAGAAGAACTTAGCTATGCTTTCAACGTGGCAAACTCGCGGCGCAGCGAAAGCGCGGCCAAGCTTTTGAATATGCCCTTTATTAGTATGCACACGCCGGCCGACATGATCAGCGAAGTTACCGTACAAAAACACCTTGACGCAAAGTTTGCCGGCAAAAGCCTTGTCAAACTTCAAGAGGTTGTGGAAGCTCTGGAAGAAATTAGCGAATACAAAAACTCTGCCAGAAAGCCTATCATTCGTGTTGGCAGCAAGGAAAGTTATGCGGGCAAAATTTATGTGCTTATGGCCGGTCTTACCGGCCCCGGCCCGGACATTCTAAAAGAATACTTCGAGGCGGGCGTGGGCACTCTTGTTCTTATGCACATTCCAGAAAAAGACGCCAAGGCTGTAAAAGAGCAAAAAATCGGCAACGTGGTTATCGCCGGGCATATGCCCAGCGACTCGGTAGGGCTTAACAAAATAGCCCAAAAATGGCGCGAATCCGGCATAGAAGTTACGATAATGTCCGGCATAGTCGAGTAGCCTTTTCCGCCTTTGTTCGCTTTTTTTCACACAAAGGCACGAAGGCACAAAGGCACAAAGGATTTTTAAGGAACAGAGATGAGGCGGCGTTTCTTTCCTTATCGTAGATTGTTGGTGCAAGAAAGCTTTTGCTCGCCTTTTTTTCACACAAAGGCACGAAGGCACAAAGGCACAAAGGATTTTTAAGGGATAGGGTAAGGCGGCGTTTCTTCCTTATCATAAATATTGTTGGTGCAAGAGAAGCTAGGTAGTAAGCGGCGTTTTCAAAGCAAAACTTTGTGCCTTAGTGTCTTTGTGCCTTTGTGTGAACTTATTCGCAAGATGCGAATTATTTATTAGGAGTGAAGTTATGACGAAGAAAATCGGGGCGATTGCCCTTGCGACGGCGCTGGGAATTGCGTTTGTCTTTACCGGGTGCGGCGGCGGGCAGGCCGTGCGCACGGATCACTTAATTATCGGAACGGCGGCCATGCCGGCCAATATGGACTCCACGCTGGCCAACGACATTCCTTCCAGCAGGATTATCTTCCATGTGTTCGACACCTTGATCTACACCGACTACGACATGGAACCCCAGCCCAATCTTGCAACAAGCTGGGAATGGGTAGACCCGGCCAACCCCACGGCTCTTCGCGTTTTCCTGCGCCAAGGCGTGCTCTTCCACAACGGGGACGAGCTTAGGGCAAGCGACGTGGTCTTCTCCATGAACAGGGCCTCGGTTGCCCCGGCAATCGCCGGGCTTGCAGGCGTTATCGATCATGCTGTAGCGGTAAGCGACTACGAAGTGATCATTCATCTTGAAGAGCCTTTCGTGCCGTTCATCAACGCTCTGGGGCACACGGCCTTTTCGATTTTTAACGAGCGTGCTGTTACCGAAATGGGCGTGGACGCTCACAGCCAAGCGCCGATCGGCACTGGCCCCTATCGCTTTGTCAACCTTGTTACCGGCGACCGCGTGGAACTTACCCGCTGGGATCAATACTGGGGCACGCCTGCCATTATCGAAAACGTAACGATTCGCGTGCTTGCCGACGCTTCCACCCGCCTAATCGCTCTGGAAACCGGCGAAATCGACATCATGGACGCGGTTCCCCCGCAGGATATGTCCCGCGTGCGCGGCCACCCGGACCTCACCCTGCATCACGAAATGTCGCTGGGTGTAAACTACATCGCCTTTAACACTTCCCGGCCGCCTTTCGACGACATCCGCGTGCGCCACGCCGTTCAGTACGCAATCGATCTGGAAGCGATGGTTCAGGCCGTCTACTTGGGCGCGTTGGAATCCCTGCGCGGGCCTATCAACCCCAGGGTGTGGGGTTCCACGGCCGACAGGCTTGAGCCTTTCCCCTTTAACCCGGATCGCGCCCGCGAGCTTTTGGCCGAGGCCGGCTTCCCCAACGGTTTTTCCGCAACGTTTATGACAAACCAAGGCAACCCCGCGCGTGCCGACACGGGCGAAATCATGCAGAATATGCTGGGGGCCGTTGGAATCGATCTTTCGGTACAGCTTTTGGAATGGGCCACCTTCCTTGACGTTACCGCCCAGGGCGAGCCGGATATGTTCATGCTTGGCTGGGTTACCTCGACCGGCGACCCGGACTACGGTATGTGGTCTATGTTCCATAGTTCCGCCCACGGCGCGGCGGGCAACCGGGGTTTCTTTAGCGACCCAATCGTAGACAGCCTTTTGGAAGCCGGCCGCCGCGAGACCAACCCGGCCGCGCGCCTTGCCATTTACGAAGAGCTTCAACAGCACTTGCGCGACGAATCCCCCTGGATTTTCCAGTCGGCGGGCGCGGAGCTTTGGGGCGTTAGGAACAACATTCACGGTTTCAGGATTGCGCCGACACAGCGGCACAAGTTCTGGACACTCACGATGAACTAAGGAAGAGGGAAACGCTGATTCCCTAGCGTCCGGGTTTGTTCACAGCAAGCCCGGACGCATAAAGGAAGCACTGATTAAATCCCATCGAGGATTTAATCAGTGCTTCTTACCCGTATTTGCGCAATGAAATGAGCAAATACATCGGACTAAAGTCCGCG
>WRKI01000019.1 GCA_009778155.1 Spirochaetota bacterium | reverse complement strand
CGTCAGCCTTCCGCCGGCTCCCTGATCCCGTCAGACCAGGGTACCACTTTTCCCCGATAATTTAAATCATAGTTTCTCCGTGGTGAAAATTCTTCCTTCCTTAGTGCCTTTGTGCCTTTGTGTCTTGGTGCCTTTGTGTGATCATATTGCGAATCTTCGAGTCTTCGGGCGTTTTACCTTGATCAATCAGAAGCGCCGGACTAAAATATACAATAGGAAACAGTTGAAAGCCGTCTGCCGGATAACCAGCGGGCGGCGCAGAGCAAACACAGGCTGTATGGACGCCATACGGCTTATCAGAAAAAAGAGGGATACATGAAAATCAGGTACAAGTTAAGCATAATCGTCGCGGCCGGGATCGTCTTGGCCGTTTCCGTAGGCGCGTCGGTGCAGACAGTACGCACAATGACACTAAGCCGCAACTTGAGCATCGGCATTCTTGAGCAGATGGGCGCTTACTGGGCGGAACACTGGCACGGCGAAACGGACAACGCCTTTTCGGTTTTAAGCACCCTGGCCGGCGTAATGGGCGACTTTGAAAGCCTGCCCCCCGCCATACGCCGGGATGTTTTTGACCAGATGAAACACTCAACCGTGCTTATAGACGACGACTTTTTCGGCATAAACGTACTTTGGATGCCCGACGTGCTTGACTCCGACGCGGCGAACATAGACCGCGTGGGCAGCACACCCACAGGCCGGCACGGCAGCGCCTTTATCCGCGAGCTTCCCGGCGGCGCAATAGAGCACCGCACCCTGCTTTCCTTCGATGCCATCGATGCGCATATGCACAGCCCCCTTGCCCGCAACGAAAGAGTCGAACAGCCCCATATGCGCGTGGTTCCCGGCCGGGGCGAGGTCTGGCTTATCATGGTTTCCGTGCCCATAATCAACAGGATAAACGATCAGGTTGTCGGCGTGCTTTCTGGCCTCATAGACTTGATGCGCCTTCAGCCCACCATGCTTGCATTCTTGGAAGAGCACCCGGAGATAGGCTTTGTTTCCGTTTATTCAAGCAACGGCCACATTATGGCCTCAAGCTACCCGCCGGCCCTGCACACCAACCTTAGGGAAAGGATTGACCTTTTCGGCGATTACCTGCCGCTGTTTGTCAACACCGTCGAGGCCGGCGGCTACTTGCAGCAGGGCTTTTTCTCGGCGGAGGCCGGCGAAAACGTGGAAGGCATCCTTATCTCCTTCCCCTTGGGCGACGACTCCGGCATGACATGGAGCGTGGTCATCCTAAAAACCGAATCCGTCATGATGGGGCCGGTAAACGCCATTGTCCGCGAGGTCATAATCATCGCGATCTTGCTGGTCATCGTCATAATCGTCTCTTCCATAATATTTTTCGGCAAGGCCACCCGGCCGCTTGTCTGGCTTCAGCACGAGATTGGCGTTCTTGCCGACGGCGATTTTAGGGATGTCGAGCTTTTCAAATACAAGGGCAATGACGAAATTGCCGACCTTATCAAAAGTTTCGATGGCACGCAAAAGGGGGTCAAGGCGCTGGTTACAAAGGTCAAGGGCGAGGCGGGCACGCTTTCCGGCATCGGCGACACCCTTTCCAGCAACATGAACGAGACCGCCGCCGCCGTAAACGAAATTACGGCCAACATCCAGAGCGTCAAAGGCCGGGTGGTAAGCCAGAGCGCGAGTGTTACCGAAACCAGCGCGACAATGAAACAGCTTGTGCAGAACATCGACCGGCTGGACGGCTTTATCGGCGACCAGAGCGGTTATGTTTCCACCGCGTCGTCGGCCGTGGAACAGATGGCGGCGAACATTCGCTCGGTTACCGACACCTTGGTAAAAAACGCCGCCAATGTGAAAAGTCTAATGGAGGCCAGTGAGGTCGGCCGCACCGGGATAAACGAAGTGGCGGCCGACATTCAGGAGATTGCCCGCGAGTCGGCCGGCCTCATGGAGATTAACGCTGTAATGGAAAACATCGCGAGTCAGACGAACTTGCTTTCGATGAACGCGGCTATCGAGGCCGCTCACGCGGGCGACGCTGGCAAGGGTTTTGCGGTTGTGGCCGACGAGATTCGCAAGTTGGCGGAAAGTTCCGGGGAGCAATCGAAGATTATCGGCACGGTGCTCAAAAAAATCAAAGAGTCAATCGACAAGATTTCTCTTTCCAACGAAAATGTTCTTAGTAAGTTCGAGGACATTGAGTCGGGTATCCGGGTTGTGGCCGACCAGGAAGACAACATCCGCAACGCTATGGAAGAGCAGGATGTTGGCAGCCGGCAGATCGTAAAGGGTATTCTGGAGATTACCGAGATTACGCACAAGGTGAAAAGCGGCTCTAGCGAGATGTTGCAGGGGGCAAACGAGGTGATCCGGGAAACGGGCAACTTGGAAGACGTTACCCGCGAGATCAGCGACAGCATGAACGAGATGGTATCCGGCGCCGACCAGATAAACTCGGCGGTAAACCAAGTGAACGACATAAGCGGGCAGAACCGCAGCGCGATAAACACGCTGGTAAGAGAGGTCGGCCAGTTCCAGATTTGACGGCCTCGCCGGTTGCTCACACGAAGGCACGAGAGGCACGAAGCACTGGCCTAACCTTTGTGTGAGATTCTTCCGAGGTTCGCCTCGTTCATGCGTTTGTCGTGTAGGGGCGGCCGGCCGGCTCTAGACGGGGAAAGGCAAAGTGGGTATAGTTAAGGCATGGCAAATGAAGAAACAACGCAGAAATACACCGTCTTTTTGTCGCCGAAAAGCGACATCGTCTTTAAGGCGATCTTCGGGAACGCGAAATATGTGAAAATACTCATCAGCCTGCTCAAGGCCGTGCTCAATCTGCCCGACGAGGAATACGAGGAAGTCTCCATTGTAGACCCGCACCTGCACAGGGATCGCAGAGACGGCAAGCTGGGTATAGTGGATGTCAGGATTAAAACGAAGTCCGGCAAAATCATCAACATCGAGATACAGCTAAGGCCCAAGCCGGACT
>WRKI01000018.1 GCA_009778155.1 Spirochaetota bacterium | reverse complement strand
CGCAGGGGGGGGGGGGCAAGAGCCTTAAAATCAAGGGAGCCAGCGAGCACAACTTAAAAAATATCGATGTAGAAATACCGCTGGGCGTGCTTACCTGCATAACCGGCGTCTCTGGTTCGGGGAAATCCACCCTGCTGTCCAATGTCCTGTATCCCGCGCTGGCCAACCGGGTCTACGGCTCCGCCCGCGTAGAGGGCGCGTACAAAAAGCTCGAAGGGGCGCAGTTTATTGACAAGGTTATCGACATAGACCAAAGCCCCATAGGGCGCACCCCGCGCTCCAATCCGATCACTTATGTCGAAGGTTTTACGGCCATTCGCGATCTGTTTGCCGGCCTTAACGATTCCAAACTGCGCGGCTACAAGGCCGGGCGTTTTTCGTTCAACGTGAAAAACGGCCGGTGCGAAAATTGCGAGGGCGACGGCACGATAAAAATCGAGATGAACTT
This sequence comes from Spirochaetota bacterium, assembly GCA_009778155.1. GTDB lineage: Bacteria > Spirochaetota > Spirochaetia > Treponematales > Breznakiellaceae > WQXQ01. Next base: position 2,452 of record WRKI01000018.1, on the reverse strand, counting down.
TTTGCCCGATGTTTACATCACCTGCGACGTGTGCCAGGGGAAACGCTTCAACCGGGAAACACTGGAGATACGCTACAAGGGGAAAAACATCGCCGACGTTCTGGACATGACAATCGAAGAGGCGGCGGCCTTTTTCGCGCCAGTCCCGCAAATCGCCCGCAAGATGGACACCCTGCTTTCTGTCGGGCTGGGTTATGTGAAACTGGGGCAGAGCGCGCTCACGCTTTCCGGCGGCGAGGCGCAGCGGGTCAAGCTGGCGCACGAGCTTTCCAAGCGTTCCACCGGCAGAACCCTGTATATGCTGGACGAGCCGACGACGGGCTTGCATTTTGCCGATGTCAAGCAGTTAATGGAAGTAATCGGCCGGCTGGTCGATCAGGGGAACACGGTGATAATGATCGAGCACAACCTTGACGTGCTTTTGCAGGCAGACTATATCATAGACCTTGGGCCGGAGGGCGGCGAGCGCGGCGGGCAGCTTATCGCCTGCGGCACTCCGGAGGAGGTGGCCGGCTGTGCGGATTCCTATACCGGAGCCTACATTGGCCAGCTTTTGGAACAAAACGGGCGAAAAAATTGAAAAACAGGCGTTTCCTGCTGATACTGCTATTCAGCCTCTTTTTGCCGGCGTACTCGCGGGGGCAGGAAAATGACGATGGGGGGGAGGGGGTAGACTACTACCTGTATGCCGGGGAAGCGGAGGCCTGGGAGCCGACTCAAGAAGAGCGGCTTTTGGAGCTTGAGATACGGACGTCCAGCCTGCCGGAGCTTGCCGCCTGGAGCCGCACCCTGGGGCTTCCCGAAGCCGGCACGCGCGCCGAGCTTGCCGCAAGGCTTCGCGCCCACTTCAACCTTGACTTTACGACAGAGCAAGACGATGCCGGCAGGCGCATAATCACGATAGAGTCGGCGCGGGTTACCGAGTATTTCACCATAGAAATCGTGGACGAAGAGTTCGCCCGCCTAAGCGGGGGGGTGAGCATAAGCCTTATCGACGGGGAGGCCACTCACAGAATCAGCGCGCAGGAGATTCTTTTTAACCGCACGCGAAACATTCTTACCGCGCGGGGCGGCGTTGAGTATTTGCGCGAAGAAGGCGGCACGACGGAAAGCTTTCGCGGCGACAGCATCACCGTCGATCTTGACAACTGGACAAGCGTTTTTCTGGACGGCGCGTCCTACCGCGCCCTGGGGGGGGAGGGGGGAACCTTCAGCATAGAAGGCCGGGTAATAACGGCCGGCAACGAAGACGTTACGATTATTGAAGGGGCGACGATAAGAAATGCGGAAAACCCAGAGGCGCTTTGGTCGATAACGGCCAGCAGGCTGTGGCTCTTGCCGGGCTCGGACTTCGCCATATTCAACGCGTTTTTACGCGTGGGCGAAATTCCCGTTTTGTACATTCCGTTTTTTTACTATCCCGCAAGCGAAATAGTCTTTCGCCCGGTCTTGGGTTTTCGCTCCAGGGAAGGAGCCTTCGTGCAGACGACGACCTACCTGCTTGGCCGCCCCACAAGGGAGGGCACGGCGGAAAGCTCCCTTACAAGGCTTTTGGGTGCCGACCCTGACGCGGAAATGGTGCTGGAAGGCATTTTTCTGCGCAACACGGGCCGGCTGGTGCAAGACCCGCAGACAACAAGCCTTAGCGTGCTTTTGGATTATTACACCAGCCTGGGCTTTTACTTCGGGCTTGAGTTTTCAACCCCGGCTGTCGGCATCTTGAGCAACTTTGACATTTCCCTGGGGATAGGCCTTACCCGCACGATTTTCCAAGACGGGCTTTTCCACACGCCCTTTGCCCCGGACGAAGACCACTTTATTAGCGGGCAAAGCGACTGGAACCGCTCCAACCTTTTCGGATGGGACGTGCCTTTCCGCTACCGCTTCCGGCTTAGCAGCGCGGTGTCCGGGAGCCTTGGCGGTTTTTCATGGAGCATTCCCTTTTACTCCGACCCCTTTGTTGACATGGATTTTATGGAACGTTCGACGGCGATGGACTGGCTCGGCATGGCTCAGCAGGGGGTGGCCATTACGGAGCAGGACAGGCTTTTAATGCAAATTCCCGCCTACCAGTGGGAGCTTAGCGGGAACCTTCACTTCGGCTCGCTTATCGGCGGGCTTTCGCCCTTCATTTCGACGCTTGCGCTTACAAGCATAACAAGCACGGTTTTTTTTAACTCGGTGAATATGCCGACGAATCACCCAAATTTCAACCCGCATTCGCCGTCCCGCGCGTTTTTTTCCCCGGACAGGTTCCAGATTTACAGCGTTACGGGAGTAATTTCCGGCACGCTTTTTTCCAGAAGCGGCTTTCAGTTTACCCCCCCGGCCGCGCCTGAGCCGGAGCACGACTTCGGGGTTATAGGAACGCCGCGTTCCCCCTGGCAAAGGGACGATGACGAAGAGGATGCCCCCCCCCACGCTTCTTCCATTCCGCAGCTTGCCCCCCCCC
>WRKI01000017.1 GCA_009778155.1 Spirochaetota bacterium | reverse complement strand
CTCTCTCTCTCTCTCTCTCTCTCTCTCTCTCTCTCTCTCTCTCTCTCTCTCTCATAAATTCGCTTTAGCCCCTAAACCTTTTTTCCGGGGAGAAATTTGCCCAAAACTCAAAACAGATGACGCTTTTCGGCTGGGATTTTTTGCCCGGCTTCCCCGGAAACCCCAAATTCGCAAAATGGCCTGTACAGGCTGTTTATATAAAATGAAGCCACTCGTCGCAAATTCACCGATCCGCAAAACGGGTTCGCTGGAATTTGCAGCGCGTGGCTGCTTTGAGCCAACAAAGCAAAGGAGAAAAAAATGGCAAGAAAACTTCACTTTGGAATGCTGGCAGTGATTCTGGCATTCGCGCTTGTGGCTGCAGGTTGCAGCGATCATGACGAATCTGAGTCTGCTAGTGCTAACATTGGCAGATACCTCTCTCCAGACAGCAGTGTAATCCTTGAGTTAAATTTTGATACAAATACTGCCGTTGCTATCCAAACCGATAACAACCAACGCGATAATTTAACCTTTACGCTAAACGGCAATAACCTTACAATTATTACTGTGGGTGAAGCACCAGTGACTGCAACCATGGCTGCCGACAGAAGCTCTTTCACTATGAGTGATCATCCATTGACTAACCTTAACGGAACGTGGCAAAGGATATAAGCTGAAAGTGCGGCAGACGCTCCGAACCCGGACCGGTTTTGGAGCGCCTGCTAAAAATCTGCCCGCCGTGCTTCGGCGGGCATCACTCCCGGCTCCGAGGCAAAGGCGGCCGTGCGGCGGCCGGCCGGAAAACACCGGGCAAGGCATGACTAACCGAAGTTTTCTTGAAAGAGCTTGAAAAAAAGGCCCGTTTGCGTTAAAGTTAAAGATATGAAGTCGGGAATTTTAGCTCTGGTTTTAGCCTTGATCGTAACTGCCGCCGTGCCGCTTTCGGCAGAACAAGGCGAACCCTACTCCTTTGTCGGCATGACATTGGAACAACTCATAGCCCATCTTGGGGCACCCATATCCGTTCACGCCTCCCGGGGCATAGAGTACTGGCAGGATGACGTGGTTTTTCAATACATCGTTGGGAATTTTTACATCGTGTGGAACCGCGTCTGGCAAGTATCCCTAAGCAACCTGCGCGGTATACGCTTGGGCGACCCAAGAGCCGCCGTTTTCCTGACACTCGGAGACGGCGCACTCGATCAAGGCAGCCACGTCGTTTACCGGCTCCCCTCCGCCGCCTGGCCAATGGCACTTAGAGTCAGCTTTAACGAAGCCCAGCAAGTAAACGGGATATTCGTGTACCGCTCCGACCTGTAGGTATGGAAAAACCTTGTGGCAAAAATATGCCTGTGCCTTACGGCAAGCACAATTAAGCGCAACTTGGAAATCGTCAACAAGTACCGGAACTTTGCCGACATAGTCGAGTTGCGCGTTGACTGCCTTGACCCCGACGAGCGACTCGGCATAAGACACTTCCCAAAACTCGCCGAAATACCCACAATCCTGACAATCCGCCGGACAAGCGACGGCGGGCGATTCACAAGCGGCGAAGGCGTGCGCATAAAACTACTAGCCCAAGGCCTCGCCTATGCCGAAGCAGACAGCCGCCAAAACTTCGCCTACGTTGACTTGGAAGACGACCTTCGCGTGCCGGGCCTGGAAGAAGCCGCCCGCGCCTTCGGGACAAAAATCATACGCTCATACCACAACATCCACGGAATGCCGGACGACATTCCCGGAAAAACCAACTCCATGCGCCATGTCGGCGACGAACTCATAAAAATCGCCGTAACAGTAAAGACCACCGCCGATGCCTTGAAAGTTTTCCGGGCGTCGAAAGCAGACCTAGACGAGAGCAACGCCGGCGGCAAAGGAATAATCTTGAGCTGCATGGGACATTACGGGCATTTTTCCAGAATACTAGCCGAAAAATTCGGGTCGTTTTTAAGCTACGCAAACGCCCTGCAAGAAGAAGCCGAGGATGCGGCGGCAGGGGCCGGGGCGCAGAGTTCCGGGGCCGAGACAGGCCTGATAGACGTGCAGGAACTTGCCGAGCTTTACAGATTTCGGAAAATCAGCAAGGACACGAAAATTTACGGCATAATAGGCAACCCGATAAGAAACAGCCTGAAACAGTGGTTTTTCAACACAGTGTTCGGCATGGAAGAGATGAACGCAGTCTACGCCCCCTTCCCGACCGACTCCCTGCACGACTTTATGGAGCTAGCCGGGGAACTGGACATACAGGGGCTTTCCGTCGCCGCGCCATACAAGGAAGCCGCCCTGCGCTGGATAAAACCCGGCGGCGAGGCGAATAACATAGGAACCTGCAACACGATAAAACGCAGCGGCGACGAATGGCTGGGCTTTAACACCGACGTTTACGGTTTTTCGCAGTCCATTCTGGATTTTCTTGGCAGGAAAAACTTAAAAAGGCATAAAATCACGGTTATAGGCGCCGGCGGCTCCGCAAAAGCGGTCGCCCATGAAATCTACAGACTTGGCGGCAAGGCATTGATCCTCAACCGCAGCCAGCACAAGGCAATGGCCATTGCCGGCGATTACGGCTTCCGCTGGGGCGGCTTGGACGCGCAGGGGCAAGCCTTGATGAAAAAATACTCCGATATTGTAATACAAACCACAAACGCCGGAATGGAAGGCTGCGATATTGCCGATATTATTACAGAGCATAAGTTTAACGGCAAAGAGCTTGTCATGGACTTGGTCTACAAACCCCTGTCCACACCCTTCCTGGAAAGGACGGCCGCCGCCGGCTGCCGGACAATAAACGGCTTCGATATGTTCATTCATCAGGCCTGCCAGCAATATACAAGGCTTACGGGGAAGGACTTCCCGGTGCGCTATTTGCAAAAAATAAGGCTGGATAGGGG
>WRKI01000016.1 GCA_009778155.1 Spirochaetota bacterium | reverse complement strand
TTTTCAAGGTTCGCCACTAACCCCGGATCGCACGGGGGGGGGATAAAGGTATACCAGGCAACGACTTGCGCCATTCCGTGCGGTACGCTGCCGACCACTCCCTGTAGGGGTACGGGGGAGTTTTTTCCAATTCCAATACAGTTCATTTTTACCTGCACCTCCGTTGTATACAAGATAACAGGGTTTTTCCCCATTACCGATTATAAACAACGGAGAGCCGAGATAGGTTACACTTTTTTTCCCCGGAATTCCACACAAAGGCACGGAGGCACATCGAACCGCAGGTTCGCGGCACAAAGGGAAGAAAAGGAGGAGGGATTAGAGAGGGCTAACCCTACGCTTTCGCAGCTATCTTCTGCCGGCAACCGGGCGACAGAGTGCGGCGCTCTCAAAATTCGCCCGGCCCACCCTCCTCTTCCTTTGTGTCTTTGTGCCTTTGTGCCTTTGTGTGAGATACAGCCGGAGCCGGAGGCCGAAAGAGCTAAATCTGGAAGTGGGAGACCTCCTTTACCAGCGTGCTTATTGCATGGCGGTTTTGCCCGCTAATGTCGTTCACTTGGTTTACCGCCGAGTTTATCTGATCCGCGCCGGATACCATCTCGTTCATGCTGTCGCTGATCTCGCGGGTAGCCCCTTCCAGGTTGCCTGTTTCCCGGATCACCTCGTTGGCCCCTTCGAGCATTTCGCTGGAGCCGCTTTTTACCTTGTGGGTAATCTCGGTAATCTCCAGAATGCCCTTTACGATCTGCCGGCTGCCCACATCCTGCTCCTCCATTGCGTTTCGGATATTGTCTTCCTGATCGGCCACAACCCGGATGCCCGACTCGATAGCTTCGAACTTGCTGAGGACGTTTTCGTTGGAGACGGAAATCTTGTCGATAGACGCTTTGATTTTTTTCAGCACCGAGCCGATGATTTTTGACTGCTCCCCGGAACTTTCGGCCAGCTTGCGTATTTCGTCGGCCACAACCGCGAAACCCTTGCCAGCGTCCCCCGCGTGTGCGGCCTCGATCGCCGCGTTCATCGAAAGCAGGTTGGTCTGGCTTGCGATATTTTCCATTACAGAGTTAATCTCCAGAAGACCGGCCGACTCGCGGGCAATCTCCTGAATGTCGGCCGCCACTTCGTTTATCCCGGTGCGGCCCACCTCGCTGGCCTCCATGAGGCTTTTCACGTTGGCCGAATTTTTTACCAAGGTGTCGGTAACCGAGCGAATGTTCGCCGCCATTTCCTCCACGGCCGACGAAGCCGTGGCGACATAGCCGCTTTGGTCGCCGATAAAGCCGTCCAGCCGGTCGATGTTCTGCACAAGCTGTTTCATTGTGGCGGCGGCCTCGGTAACGCTCGCGCTCTGGTTGACCACGCGCCCCTTGACGCTCTGGATGTTGGCCGCAATTTCGTTCACGGCGGCGGCCGTCTGGCTCATGTTGCTGGAAAGGGTCTCGCCAATGCCGGAAAGCGTGCCCGCCTCGCCCTTCACCTTGGCAATCAGGGCCTTGACCCCCTTCTGCGTGCCGTCGAAGCTCCGGATAAGGTCGGCAATCTCGTCTTTGCCGCTGTAACGGAGAAGGTCTACATCCCTGAAGTCGCCGGCGGCAAGAACGCTGAACTCATACTGAAGCCAGACTAGCGGCTTGGTCGCCATGCCGAAAAACACGACGGAGGCCGCGATAATGAGGACGATAAGCGCGCCGACTATGAGCATGACTTCGCGGACGATGGCGTTGATCGGAGCCATCATCACGGCCTCTGTTTTTAACAGCCCCACACTCCATGTAACGCCGGAGTTTTCGCCCAAGGCCAGGGAGTTCAAGACAATTTCCACGTTGCCGCCAAGTCCCGGCGAGAAAAAACTGGTCTGCACATTTTGCCCGCTGTGGACGACGCCGGCAATCTGCGGCAGGGCGTCGCCGAAAATGACACCCCGCGCGTCAAGGTTCGCGTGCAGGGCGGCCGGCTGGGAAGACCCCATGACATGGCCGTTGCCGGCATAAACGGCGACAAGGGCGATCTCGGGGTGCGCCTCGACAAAGGGTTCGATTTGGGGCTGCAACTGCATGATGTCCAAAAGGGCGGAAAGCACGCCGACCACTTCGTTGTTCACCCTGTTGATGATAGGCACGGAAACCATGACGAGCCAGACCTCGCCGCGGCCGGGAACAATGCGCATATGGGGGTGCTCTGCGCGGTCGTTTCGCGCCTGGGGGCTTAAAAGATGGGCGTTCATTTCGTCAACGGACATGAGCGTGCGGTGCTCGATTTGCCCGCCGGCAAGCTCGCGGATAAAGGCGCTGCCGTGCTGGCCTGCGGGGGTAGCCCCGACGCGGCCTATGTTTGCCGCATCGGGGTCCAATACGTCGGGCATCCAAAGCACGTTGATTCCGAAAAATTCCGGGCTTGCGATCAGGGTTGAGCGTTTCATCTCGTCAAAGGTGTAGCGGCGCATGGCCTGGGGCAGGCTTTCGTAGTCGCCCATGATGTCGGCCAGCGTGCGCAACACGCGGAAGTATGTGTTTACCCGGCCGTACCAGTATTCCGTCCAGTACGCGCCCATCTGGGCCAGAATGTCCACGCTTAACTGCCGGCTTAAAGCCATTGTGCGGGTTGTCTGTATGGACGCGCCCACGGAAACTATCGCGATAACCGCAGCCGCCACGATTACGCTCAACTTGTATCTGATCTTCATCTCTCTTCTTCACTCCTCTTTTTCATGCGAATTTATTTTGAAACCTATGGTTCATTCAATTGCGGAAAATAGTTTTTTGATGCCTGTTAGAAACAGCCTCCCCGCGCGCCCGTGCGCACGCGCACGCCCCCGCGCACGCCCGGATCAATCGGGGG
>WRKI01000015.1 GCA_009778155.1 Spirochaetota bacterium | reverse complement strand
CCCAATTGGACCAGGTAGCTTATGATGGCCATTAGCGGCTTTGCGGTCATTCTCTTTGCCGCTCTCTTTGCGCTTGCATCCTGCGCGTCAAGCCCTTCTGTTTTTTTCCGCCCGGCGGAGGGGGAAGGCGGCCAGCCTAACGAGGCCTTTATGATTGGCGAGATTCTGGCGACCAAAAGCGGGGGCGGCGGCGAGGAGGATTTGCCCCAATGGTTAAGCCGGGCGATCTACGGGGGGCTTCAGCAGGTGGAGGCCTTGGGCGTGTTTTACGGCCGCTATGTCTTTGTCGCAAGAAACAGGGGCGGCAACTTTGTAGCCTTGAGCCGGTGGGCGGAAAACCTTACCGTCTTCCACGATTTTCCGCGCTTGGCCGCCGCAAGAATCGAAGATCGGCTGGTGAGCGAAGCCGAGCTTTTCCCGGACGATGAATACGGGGACTTTTTCGCCAAGCTGATCCGCCTGGCCTCCAACCGGCAGTACCCGCAGGCGGTTCTGGAGGATGTCTACTGGGTAAAAACCCGCGTAACGATAGAGGCCGACTACTACAGCTTCCCCCCGGTGCAGGCTCAGGAGCTGGAAGTCTACGAGTTCTTCGCCATGCTCAGTATCGACAGGCCTTCAATGCAGGAGCACGTCCGCGACATGATGTCAAGCGCGGCCGCCGCGACTCAGGCCAACCGCTTCCAGCGCGCCGCGATAAACAGGGTGCAGGGCAATTTTTTCGAGGGCTTTTAATGGCGGCCTTTCACCTTGCCGGGGTTTTAAGCCCGCTGGCCGGTTTTTTAATCCTTCTGCCCCTTGTCTACTGGTGCTTTGACGAAAAAAAAGGCCTGCATCTGGGCATCGCCGTCTTGGTGTCCGGCGCTCTGCACATCATAATCGCCGGGCTTTTGGATCGGCCTGCGCCTCTTTTCGCTTCGGGCGACCCCATTTTCGCGCCGCTCGTTTTAAGGCAAAGCTGGTTCCCCTCGGCGGCGGCGCAACAGTCGCTTGTTATCTGGGGGCTTTTGGCCTTCTGGCTGAAAAAAAAATGGTTCTGGGCGGCGGCCTCAAGTCTCTGTCTTTTGACAGCCCTTTATCTTTTCCGCCTTGGCTTTTACCTGCCCAAGGAAATCCTCGCCGGCTGGGCGGGCGGCGGCCTTGTCATCGCCGGCTATTTTGCGCTCGCCCCGCTTGCCGAAAAATATCTTTCAAAGGGGGGAACCCGCTGGTACATGATAGCCTGCGCCGCTCTTTCCTTCCTTATGATTTTTAACCGGACGGGGGACGATTCTGTCGTGCCGGCGGGCATGATTCTTGGCATAGGCGCCGGGTTCTACATGAACAGGCGGTACATCGGCTTTGCAAGCGGAGGGGAAGACGGCGGTTTTTTTGAAAGCACCCCCTGGAAAAAAAAGCCCGCCGCCCTTTCGGTGCGCTTTGCCGCCGGCGGCGCGGTTCTCTTCCTTTTAATGTGGGCTTTGCGCTCCCATCTGCCCCAGTATCAGGACTTTGAAAATTACCCGCTTCTTGCCTTTGTCGCCTTCGCCCTGCCCATGCTGTGGGTTTTCGCCGGCGCGCCCTGGCTTTTTATCCAGATTAAGGCCGCCCGCGCCCTTTTGCCCGAACAAAGGGACGGCTTTTAATGGAAGGTTTTTACGGCGATGACGCGCCCATTGCCGCCTTTGCGACCCAGCCGGGGAAAAGCCCCCTTACCTTGATCCGTTTAAGCGGCAAGGGGTCAATCGAGGCTTTTGCCCACGTGTTTTCCCCGGCGGCAAAACTTTTGGCCGCGCCGGGAAACAGGGTTCTGCACGGCTGGATTGTCGCAGACGGCGAAAAAATCGACGAGGTGCTTGTTTCCGTTTTTCGCGCCCCGAAAAGCTACACGGGCGAGGACTCCCTTGACATTTCCTGCCACGGAGGGGGCGCGACAGGCGGCGCGGTAATGGCGGCTTTGAAAAGCGCCGGTTTTAGGGACGCGCTGGCCGGCGAGTTCACCTTTCGCGCATTTTTGGCCGGCAAGCTGGACTTGACCCGTTGCGAGTCGGTCATGGAGCTTGTCGCGGCCAAAACGGATGCCGCCCGCAGGGGGGCTGTCGGCCGGCTGGCCGGCGTTCTTGAAGCGGAAATCGAGGGGATCAAAAAAACGCTGGTGGAGGTTTTGGCCGCCTGCGAGATTTTTCTGGACTATTCGCAGGACGAAGTGGGCGCGGACGAGGCGGAGGTCGCCGGCCTTATGCCCGCGCAAGACAAGGCCGCCGCCGCCGCCGCCCGGCTTAAAAGCCTGGCCGCCTCGTGGCAGAGACAGCGCATCTATCAGGAGGGGCTTTTGGCCGTGATCGCGGGGCGGCCTAACGCCGGCAAGTCCAGCCTTTTCAACCTTTTGCTGAAAGAGGAGCGTTCCATTGTTACGGAAACGCCCGGCACCACCCGCGACTGGATCGAGGCCTGGGTCTCTGTCGAGGGGGTTCCCCTGCGCCTTGTTGACACCGCCGGCTTGCGCGAGTCGGACGAGGCCGCCGAAAAAATCGGCATAGAGCGCAGCCGGCTTCTGCTTGAAGAGGCGGAAATCATCATATATATAGTAGACGGCGCGGCTGATTCAATTGAAGCGGCGCGAGAGGCGGCGCGGGAAGCGGCACTTTTTCTTGAGGGGGAGGGCAGGCTCCGGCCTGTCCTGTTTGTATGGAACAAGGCCGATATAGCCCCCATGCCGGGTGAGTTTTCCCCAGGGGGGCAGCCGCCGGTGGCCATAAGCGCGAAAACGGGCGAGGGGCTTTCGCAGTTGTGTGCCGCGATAGCGGCGGCC
>WRKI01000014.1 GCA_009778155.1 Spirochaetota bacterium | reverse complement strand
CCCCCCCCCCGTGCGATCCGGGGTTAGTGGCGAACCTTGAAAAAAACAAAAAAAACGTTTCTCGAAATTGAAGGCCGCCGGTTTTTAAGCCGTCGGCATAAAAAAAGAGGGTAAAAAAATGAAAATCAGATACAAACTGAGCATAGTTGTTGCGATCGCGATAATCGTGATCGTTTCCGTAGGCGCGGGCATACAGACAACCCGCACAGTAGCTTTAAGCCGGTATTTAAGCCTTGGCATTCTGGATCAGATGAGCGCGTACTGGACTGAATACTGGTACGGCCGGACAACCACCTACTTTCGGATACTGCGCACCCTGGCCGACATCATGGGCGACTACGAAAATCTGCCCCAAGCCATGCGCCGCGATACCTTTGACGAAATGAAACTTTCAACCGTCATCGCAAGCCCCGAATTCTTCGGCATCAACGTATTATGGATGCCCGACGTATTGGACTCCGATGCGGCAAACATAGGCCGCCTTGGCGCGACCCCCACAGGCCGGCACGGCAGCGCCTTTATCCGCGAACTGCCGGGCGGCCAAATCGAGCATCGCAGCCTGCTTTCTTACGATGCAATCCACGCCCACATGAGCGGCCCCCAAGCCCGCAACGACCGCGCCGAGCATCCCCATATGCGCATAGTTCCCGGCCGTGGCGAGGTCTGGCTCGTCATGCTTTCCGTCCCCATAATCAACGAGCGCACAAACGAAGTGGTCGGCGTGCTGTCCGCCCTTTTGGACATCATGCAGTTGCAGCCCCAAATTGAACCCTTTGTCGCGGCGCACCCCGAGATCGCCCTTGTCGCCGTTTACGCCGGCAACGGCCACATCATGGGCACTACCAACGTGGCCGTCCTGCACGATAACCTTAACCAAAGGGGCAGCCTTTTCGGCGACTCCCTGCCGCAGATGGTGAACACCGTCCTTAGCGGGGGCTACCTGCGGACGGGCTTCTTTTCGCCGGAGCTAGGCGGCAACGTCGAAGTTGCCGTAAACTCCCTGGCTTTGGGCGAAAACTCCGGCTTTACATGGAGCGTCATGATCATAATGACAGACGCGGTAATGATGGCTCCGATAAACGCGATCACGCGGGAGGTCATGATCACCGTGGGCGTGCTTATCGTCATCGTCATCGCTGGCGCCATTATCTTTTTCGGCAGGGCGACCAAGCCCCTTGTCTGGCTTCAGCACGAGTTCGGCGTTCTTGCCCAAGGCGACTTCAGTGATGTAGACCTTCTCCGTTACAGCGGCAAGGACGAGATTGCCGACCTTGTAAAGAGCTTTGAAGGCACGCAAAAAGGGGTCAAGGCCCTGGTTGCCAAGGTCAAGGGCGAGGCGGGAACGCTGTCCGGCATTGGCGAAAATCTTTCCAGCAACATGAGCGAGACTGCCGCCGCCGTGAACGAAATCACGGCCAACATCCAGAGCGTCAAAGGCCGGGTGGTAAACCAAAGCGCCAGCGTTACCCAGACGGCCGCCACGATGAAACAGCTTGTGCAGAACATCGACAAGCTCGACGGCTTTATAACCGACCAAAGCGGCTATGTCGCCACGGCTTCCTCGGCCGTCGAGGAAATGGCGGCGAACATTCGCTCGGTTACCGACACGCTGGTAAAAAACTCGGCCAACGTAAAAAGCCTCATGGAGGCCAGCGAGATCGGCCGCACCGGGATTAACGAAGTGGCCGCCGACATTCAGGAAATCGCGCGGGAGTCCGCCGGGCTTATGGAGATTAACGGCGTAATGGAAAACATTGCAAGCCAGACAAACCTGCTTTCGATGAACGCGGCAATAGAGGCCGCACACGCGGGGGACGCTGGCAAGGGTTTCGCGGTTGTGGCCGACGAAATACGCAAGCTGGCGGAAAGCTCCGGGGAACAGTCCAAAATCATCGGCTCGGTGCTGAAAAAGATAAAAGAGTCGATAGACAAAATTTCCCATTCCAACGAAAGCGTTCTTAGCAAGTTCGAGGACATCGAGTCGGGCATCCGGGTTGTGGCAGATCAGGAAGACAATATCCGAAACGCTATGGAAGAGCAGGACGTGGGCAGCCGGCAAATCGTAAAAGGCATTCTGGAGATTACCGAGATCACCCACAAGGTGAAAAGCGGCTCCAGCGAGATGCTGCAAGGGGCCAACGAGGTGATCCGGGAAACGGGCAATTTGGAAAACGCCACCCGCGAGATCAGCGACAGCATAAACGAGATGGTATCCGGCGCAGACCAGATAAACATCGCTGTAAACCGTGTAAACGACATTAGCGGCGACAACCGCCAGGCGATAAGCTCGCTGGTAAAGGAGGTCTCCCAGTTCCAGATTTAGCCCTGCCTGCCTCCCGGCTCGCTCCGGCTGTATCTCACACAAAGGCACTAAGGCACGGAGGCACAAAGGAAGAGGAGGGTGGGCTGGGCGAATTTAGAGAGTGTCGCGCTCTGTCGCCCGGTTACCGGCAGAAGATAGCTGCGAAAGCGTAGGGTTAGCCCTCTCTAATCCCTACTCCTTTTCTTCCCTTTGTGCCGCGAACCTGCGGTTCGATGTGCCTCCGTGCCTTTGTGTGGAATTCCGGGAAAAAACAGTAACTCCGTGCGGTTAGCCGCGTTTAACCGGCGGGTTTCTTTCCCAAAAAAAAATTGCGAAAATCCTTGACTTCCCGTGTTTTTTTGCCTATAATAGTAATAAGGCGAAAAAATGAAAGTTGACGGAATTGCAAGAAAAGCTCCTCAAGGCTTATGCCAAGTTTGGTATAAGTCGTTACCCGGTATTGCCTTATACCCCCCCCCCCCCC
>WRKI01000013.1 GCA_009778155.1 Spirochaetota bacterium | reverse complement strand
GGCGGGGCGGCCAGCCTGTAACGCGCATCGCCGCTGAAGCCAAGCTCTACCCAGATGCCGCCGGACACGACAAAGGTCTGCACCGCCGCAATGTCCGCAGGTAGGCTTGCCGCAGGCTGGGACTGGTTAAAGAGCGAGAAATCATTCTGCCGTATAATATTGTCAAAACGCTCGATATGCAGGGAATAGTTGTCCATGATAAAACTGTTCGAGGCCTGCGCGGCGGCACTAACATTTACGCCCTGCCAAAAACGGACAATCTCCTGCGTGGAACTTGCCGTTACGATGATTGCCGGGGCCGCCGCAAAAAGCGCGATTACCGTAAAGTAAGCGATAAGCCGCGCCTTAAACTTGCTGCCTGGGCGGCGGGCGATGAGGTCAATCGAAAGGTTGAAAACGGAAAGCCCCAGAAAAACAAGCAGGATTGCCGGTATCGTAAAAAATACGACAAGGTTTAGCAATTCCGGCATTTGGCCGCCTTCAAAGGCCTCCACAAAAAAACTGCGTGAAAAGAGTATGGTTAAAATGCAAAGAAGCACATAAATGAGTATGAGTATGCGCACTTTTATAAACGAATGTTCAGAGCGGGCTTTGCCTGTCATAACAACAACTCCCTGTTTTTCCGCCGGCGATTGCCGCGGCAACGGCAACGGCCGCGGCCGCGGCGGCGTTCAACTTTCTTCAAACTTGTTCTTAAAAAGATTGGCCAGCGTCTCCACGGCGGCGGCCTCCCCTTCCCCATCGGCTATGATTTTTATTTCAGAGCCGTAAGATGCCAAAAGGGTGATGATACCCATTATTGACTTTGCATTTACCCGTGTCGTTCCCATTTCAAAGTAAACATTGCACGGAAAATCCTTGGTAAGCTGGACAATCATGGACGAAGGGCGGGCGTGAACGCCGGCTCTGTTTTCCACTTTCACTATTTTCTCTGTCATTATACACCTTAATTTGCCTGCCGCATTGCGGCGGGCAGTTAAAATCGGTAACAGTCATTTGACTGTCTACACCTTAATTTGCCTGCCGCACTGCGGCGGGCAGTTAAAATCAGAAACAGCCATATGGCTGACTTTGCGCACCATCCTAAATTATGCCGTCATAGCCGAAGAGCGCAGGCCGCGCCGCCTCGCTTTCCAGCCATTTCATGATGTTCTTGTTAAACTCTTTCGCCGAATTGTAGCCCATCGATTTCAGCCTTTCGTTCATCGCGGCTGTCTCGATAAGCACCCGAATATTCCGCCCCGGCTTTACCGGCATCTCCAAGTGGGGGACGCTTACGCCCAGTATATCCATCGTGCGCTCTTCCGTTCCCAGCCGGTTGTAATTTTTGTAGGAATCCCAGGTTTCAAGGGTTACGACAAGCTGTATCTCCTTGCGGTCGCGGATTGCGCGCACGCCGAAAAGATGGGTGATGTTCACTATGCCAAGCCCGCGAATCTCCATGTGATGCCCGATAATTTTGTTCGCCCCCGACCCGATAAGCATATTGCCGTTTATGCAGTGTATTTCGACAACATCGTCGGCGACAAGCCTGTGCCCGCTCATGACTAGCTCCAGAGCCGACTCGCTTTTGCCTATGCCAGAGTCGCCCAAAAGCAGGATGCCTATGCCGTAAACCTCGACGAGTACTCCGTGTATGCTCTGAAAGGGCGAGAATATTTCGGAAAGTATTCTTAAAAGCCGGGAGGAAAAGTCCGTGGAGCTTAACGGCGTTTGCAAAACAGGGCATTCTGCTTCTTCGGCTATGTCCAGAAACTCCTTGTGCGGCCTGAAGTCGTGGGTGAAGATGCAGCAGGGCAGAGGCAGGGCGAACAGGTCTGTCAATGTCCCGGTTTCCCCGCGTTTTTCCAAGTTTCGCAGGTAGGCGTTTTCCCCTCGTCCGAAGAGCTGTATCCTTTCGCTGGCAAAATCCTCGAAAAAGCCCATAAGTCCGCCCATTGGCCGGTTAATGTCTGGGATGTTGATTTCTTTTCCAAGTCCTTTGCGCCCGCCTATGCAGCGCAGGTTAAGGGAGTTGTGCTCTTTTAGGTCAAGGCCGATAAGGTCCAATACGGTAAAAACCTTATTTTCCATGCCCTTATTGTACATGAAAATCGCAAACGGCGCAATGCCCGGCAAGCGTGAAGAAGATTTTTCACCACGGGGGAGGAATTAAGGTTCGCTCAAAGGCGCGGAGGTTGCTTTGCGGGCGGCTGCCGGGGGAGATAGCTCTGCGAGGAAAAGCAGCGAGCCGCTGCCCCAGGAGGAAGCCCTGCGAGAAAAGCCCTGTTTACGGGCTTGCGGCAGGCGCAAAAGTCGCAAACGGCAATGCCAGCTTAACGGAATGCGTTGGTTGTTACTACTGTCGTCCAATTTATGCCGTCTGTTGAGAGCATTATCTCAAAAACGCCGACAGCAACAAAGTGCCCACCACCATAAACGACGCTTGAAGTAACAAGTGAGTTGCTTATCCTTGTCCAATTTATGCCGTCACTGGAATGAAGTATAATCCCCCAAGAACTAAAACCTGAATCGCCATGACCAACAGCAACAAAATTTCCGCCTCCAAAAGCAATTCTACCTAGGCCTTCAGTCGGAGTACCACTTACTATGGAAGGGACGTTTGTTTGTGGCAGCCAGTTTATACCATCTGTGGAAACTACCGTCGTAGACTGCTCATTTGCTCGATCCCAAATTATAGCGACAGAGCGCCCGTTGCCATGTGTTATATCAATTACTCTGGTATTCGCACCAAATGCACCGTCTGGCAGCGGAGTCCAATTTATGCCGTCTGAGGAGTGTTC
>WRKI01000012.1 GCA_009778155.1 Spirochaetota bacterium | reverse complement strand
GGGGGGGGGGGGGGGGGGGGGGGGGGTATAAACCACGGCCGGCCGTAACTTAGCTTGCCGATGACGTTTTTTCCAAATACACCCATGTTTTTCTGCCTCTTGCCTTTTGCTTACTGCTTCTTTATGTAATATACACCAAAACGAGCCGCACGTCAAGACTTTCCGGCAAATTTTCGGAAAAAAACTCACACAAAGGCACAAAGAAGAAGAATTTTCACCACGAAGTTACACGGAAGGGAGGCGGGGCGAGTTCTGAGAGTGCCGCGCTTTCTACCGCCCCGTTACCGGTAAAAGCTAGCCGCGAAAGCCAAAAATCGCTCGTCCTCCTCCCCTGCCCTCTTCCCTTTGTGCCTCCCGTGCCTTCGTGTGAGACATTGGCCGGCGGCGCGGCGCACCGGCCGCCGCCACACCGCTAGACCTTGAAGAGAGAGACCTCCTTGGCCAGGGTGTTAATCGCCTGGTTGTTTTTGCCGCTCATGTCGTTCACTTGGTTTACCGCGATGTTGATTTGGTCGGCCCCAGAGACCATCTCGTTCATGCTGTCGCTGATCTCGCGGGTGGCATCTTCCAAATTGCCCGTCTCCCGGATCACCTCGTTTGCCCCCTGCAACATCTCGCTGGAGCCGCTTTTCACCTTGTGCGTAATCTCGGTAATCTCCAGAATGCCTTTGACGATCTGCCGGCTGCCAACATCCTGCTCTTCCATAGCGTTGCGAATATTGTCTTCCTGATCGGCGACAACCCGGATGCCCGACTCAATGTCCTCGAACTTGCTAAGAACGCTTTCGTTGGAATAGGAAATCTTGTCGATGGACGTTTTTATCTTTTTAAGCACCGTGCCGATGATCTTCGACTGCTCCTTGGAACTTTCCGCCAATTTGCGTATTTCGTCGGCAACGACGGCAAACCCCTTGCCCGCCTCGCCCGCATGGGCGGCCTCGATAGCCGCGTTCATCGAAAGAAGATTCGTCTGGCTTGCAATGTTTTCCATTACTGCGTTAATTTCCATAAGCCCGGCAGACTCCCGCGCAATTTCCTGAATGTCGGCGGCAACCTCGTTAATCCCGGTGCGGCCAACCTCGCTTGCTTCCATTAATTGCTTTACGTTGGCCGAATTTTTTACCAGCGTGTCGGTAACCGAGCGAATGTTCGCCGCCATTTCCTCGACGGCCGACGAAGCCGTGGCCACATAGCCGCTTTGGTCGCCGATAAAACCGTCCAGCCGGTCGATGTTTTGCACAAGCTGTTTCATCGTCGCGCTGGTTTCGGTAACACTCGCGCTCTGGTTTACCACCCGGCCTTTGACGCTTTGCAAGTTGGCCGTAATCTCGTTTACGGCGGCGGCAGTCTCGTTCATGTTGCTGGAAAGATTCTGGCCAATGCCGGAAAGCGTGTCCGCCTCGCCCTTGACCTTTGAGATCAAACTGCTGACCGCCTTTTGCGTAACCTCGAAACTCTTTACCAGCTTGCCAATCTCGTCATCCCCCTTGTATTCGATCACTTCGACAGGCCTAAAGTCGCCGTCTGCAAGAACGCCGATCTCGCGCTCAAGCCAGATCAGCGGCTTGGTCGCCTTGCTTAAAAGCAGTATGACAACCGTGATAATGATCACCATGAGCAAAATGACGATGATACCGACTTCCCGGATTATGGCGTTGATCGGCCCCATCATGGTCGCCTCTGTCTTTATGAGCATGACACTCCATGTCGAGCCGGAGTTTTCGCCCAAGGGCAGGGAGTTAATGATAACCTCCACGTGGCCGCCAAGCTCCGGCGACATAAAGCCCATCTGCAAGCTGTCGCCGGTGTGGACTGCGGCCACCATCTGCGGCAGGGAGTCGCCGAAAAGACTGCCCCTGTGGATAAGGTTGTCGTGGAGGACTGCCGTGTTGGAGGCCGCCATGATGTGGCCGTTGCCGGCGTAAATGCCGACAAGGGCGATTTCCGGGTGGGCGGCCATGAAAGGCTCGATCTGCGGCTGAAGCATCATGAGATCGGTATGGGCGGAAAGCACACCGACCACTTGGTTGTTCGCCCTGTTGATTATGGGCACGGAAAAGGTAGCGAGCCAGACCTCGCCACGGCCGGGAACGACGCGCATATGGGGATGCTCGGCGAGATCATAACGCGCCTGCGGGCTTAAAATGTGGGCGTTCATTTCGTCCACCGAGAGCATAACCCTGTGCTCGATCTGCCCGCCGGGAAGCTCGCGGACAAAGCCGCTGGCACTTTGCCCTGTGGGGGTTGCGCCCACGCGGCCAATGTTTGCCTCGTCCGAGTCCAATACGTCGGGCAGCCAAAGCGCGTTCATGCCGAAAAAGGCCGGGGTGTTCGCTACAAGGCTGTACTTCATTTCGTCAAAGGTGTCGCGCCGCGTGGCCGGCGCCAGGTTTTCGTAGTCGCCCATGATGTAAGAAATGGCGTGCAGCACCCGGAAGTGGGCGCTTACCCGGCCGTACCAGTATTCCGTCCAGTACGCGCCCATTTGATAAATAATGTTTATACCCAACTGCCTTGTAAGAGTCATTGTGCGGATTGTCTGTATGGACGCGCCCACGGACACCATAAGGATTATCGATGCCGCTACAAGTATGCTTAATTTGTACCTGATTCTCATTTTTTTCCTCTCTTTTCGCTAACATTTTTTATCTTAACCGCACTGGCGGCTCCCGACTGTTTTGTATATAATAATCCGCCCCCCCCGCGTAAACGCGCACGTACGCAACTTGCACGGGG
>WRKI01000011.1 GCA_009778155.1 Spirochaetota bacterium | reverse complement strand
GCGATCCGGGCTTAACGGTGCGGGTATGGGCGCGGCGCAGAGGCGGCGCGGCGGCGGCGCGGGATAGCGTGTTTGCGGCCTTTTGGTGATTGAGGGGTAATCGCACGAAAATCAGTTGTTGGCGCGGCCGTCTGGAAAAAACCTTGAGTTTTCGGGGGGGTTGCGGCGGCTTTGTACATAAAAAAAGAGGGTAAAAATGAGAATCAAGTACAAATTGAGTGTAATCGTGGCTAGCGCGGTTATCTTGAATGTTTTTATAGGGACCTGCGTGCAGACAACCCGCATGACGACTTTAAGCCGGGAATTGAGCATAAGCGTCTTGAACCAAATGGGCAACTACTGGATGGAATACTGGTACGGCCGGGTAAACGCCCATTACCGCGCCCTGCGCACCCTGGCCGACGTCATGGGCGACTTCAACAGCCTGCCGCAGGGTATTCGCCGCGATGTTTTTGACGAAATGATGTACAGCACCGTTGTTGCAAGCGCGAGCTTTTTCGGGGTAAACGTGCTCTGGCTGCCAAACGTGCTTGACCCAGACGAGGCCAACATTGGCCGCACCGGGTCCACCCCCACAGGCCAGCACGGCAGCGCCTTTGTCCGCGAGCTTCACGGCGGGCAGATCGAGCACCGCACGCTCTTGTCCGTGGATGCAATGAACGCTCACCTTCTAAGCCCGCAGGCGCGAAACGACCGCGCAGATGACCCCCATATGCGCGTAGTGCCCGGCCGGGGAGAAGTCTGGCTTGTCGATATTTCCGTGCCAATAATCGACAGGACAAACGATCAGGTTGTCGGCGTGCTTACCGCCAATTTGGACATCGTTTTGCTTCAGCCCCAGATACAGCCCTTCATTGACGCCCACCCGGAAATTACTTATGTCGCCATTTATTCAAGCGGCGGCCACATCATGGCAAGCGCCCAGCCGGCCCACATCAACCACAACATCGCCGTCATGGGGCCAATGCTGGGCGACATTCTGCCGCAGGTTGTAAACATAGTCAACACGGGCAACTATATGCAGACCTCCTTCTTTTCGCCCGCCTACGGCATCTCCGGCGAAATCATGATCAACTCCCTGCCTTTGGGCGTAAACTCCGGCGGCAGTTGGAGTGTCGCGCTTGTAAAAAGCGAAGCTACGATAATGGCTCCCATTCACGCGATAATAAGAGAGGTCGTGATCATCGTCCTTATTCTCAGCGTCATAATCATAGTCGTCTCCAGCATATTTTTCGGCAAGGCGACAAAGCCCCTGGTCTGGCTGGAGTACGAGATTGGCGTTCTTGCCCAAGGCGACTTCAGGGATGTCGAGATGCTCCAGTACAAGGGCAAGGACGAAATAGGCGAGCTTGTAAAAAGTTTTGAAGGCACTCAAAAGGGGGTCAAGGCCTTGGTTACAAAGGTCAAGGGCGAGGCCCAATCCCTGTCCGGCATAGGCGAGTCGCTTTCCAGCAACATGAGCGAGACCGCCGCCGCCGTAAACGAAATTACGGCCAACATTCAACGCGTCAAAGGCCGGGTGGTAAACCAGAGCGCGAGTGTTACCGAAACAAGCGCGACTATGAAACAGCTTGTGCAGAATATTGACAAGCTCGACGGCTTTATAACCGACCAGAGCGGCTATGTTTCCACCGCGTCATCGGCGGTCGAGGAAATGGCCGCGAACATTCGCTCGGTTACCGATACCTTGGTAAAAAATTCAGCCAACGTGAAAAGCCTCATGGAAGCCAGCGAGGTCGGCCGCACCGGGATAAACGAGGTGGCCGCCGACATTCAGGAGATTGCGCGGGAATCGGCCGGCCTCATGGAGATTAACGCTGTAATGGAAAACATCGCGAGCCAAACAAACCTGCTTTCGATGAACGCGGCAATCGAGGCCGCACACGCGGGGGACGCTGGCAAGGGTTTTGCGGTTGTGGCCGACGAAATACGCAAGCTGGCGGAAAGTTCCGGGGAGCAGTCCAAGATCATCGGCACGGTGCTCAAAAAAATCAAAGAGTCAATCGACAAGATTTCCGCCTCCAACGAAAATGTGCTTAGCAAGTTCGAGGACATAGAGGCGGGCATCCGGGTTGTGGCCGACCAAGAAGACAATATCCGCAATGCTATGGAAGAGCAGGACGTGGGCAGCCGGCAAATCGTCAAAGGCATTCTGGAGATTACCGAGATTACCAACAAGGTAAAAAGCGGCTCCAGCGAGATGCTGCAAGGGGCCAACGAGGTGATCAAGGAGACGGGCAATCTGGAAGGGGTAACCCGCGAGATCAGCGACAGCATGAACGAGATGGTCTCTGGCGCGAACCAGATCAACTCGGCGGTAAACCAAGTGAACGACATAAGCGGCAAAAACCGCCAGGCGATAGGCACGCTGGTAAGAGAGGTAGCCCAGTTCCAGATTTAAGCCGGCTTCCGCCGCGGCCTCGCCTTCACACAAAGACACCAAGGCACAAAGGGGAAGAAGAAGAGGTTTAACCACGGAGGACACGGAGTCTCACGGAGAAGATGGGCGGGGATTTATAAGATCGCGCCGCGTATGCTACCCGATTGCCGGTATAAGCTAACTTTTGAACGCACACGCTTGTCATCTCCGCTTTTCTTACTCTTCTCCGTGTTCCTCCGTGCCCTCCTATGTTTTTTGTCAAGGGGGATTTTGTTTTTTTACAAAATTCTTTTCCCCCTCGGCGCTCCCTGCCCGCTTACG
>WRKI01000010.1 GCA_009778155.1 Spirochaetota bacterium | reverse complement strand
TGGACGGCAGCCTCAGCCCGTCCACCGCAAAGGTCTCGCCGCCTATCAGCCCTAGCTCGTTGCACATGAACAGCTCGTCCTTGAAGACTTTCTCAAACGCTTCGGTGCTTATTTTTTTGCCTATCAGGGCGTCAAGCGTATGTTCCAATATGTCAGCAATTCTACATTTACTCTTTTTGATTACCACTCCCCCTCAAAAAATTTACTTCCAGAAACAGCCCTTGCCCGGCCGCGGTGTCGGTGGTGCGGTATCTTGCCATTGGTTTCCCCCTGTTTTCATTCTACCGCTTGTTTTGGGTTTTGCATAGCGGGTTTTTCTACAGGCTCTTGTGCCTTCGTGCCTTTGTGTGAGGCTAAAATTCGAGTCTCCCCCGGCCTCCTTTGTTGACAGCGTTCCCGAAAAAAACGCATAATGTAAGAAGCAAACACGCCCAAGGGCGCGGTTAAGGAGAAAACAATGAATAATTTCGTCTATCACATCCCTACAAAAGTCTGCTTCGGCAAAGACACGGAAAACGAGGCCGGCAGCTTGCTCAAAGAGTTCGGCGCGAAAAAGGCGCTCGTCCACTTCGGCGGCGGCAGCGTGGTAAAATCCGGACTGCTGGACAAAGTCTGCAAGTCGATAAAAGAAGCCGGCATCGATTACATAACATTGGGCGGCGTCGTGTCCAACCCCCGGCTTTCCAAAGTTTACGAAGGCGTGGAACTAGGCAGGAAAAACGGCGTCGATTTTATACTGGCCGTAGGCGGCGGCAGCGTAATAGACTCGGCCAAAGCCATAGCTTACGGCATAGCCAACGAAGGCGACGTGTGGGACTTCTGGGCAAGAACCCGCGTCCCAGAGGCCTGCCTGCCGGTCGGATCGGTTTTGACAATATCCGCCGCCGGTAGCGAGATGAGCGAAGCCTGCGTCATCACCAAGGACGAAGGGCTGTTGAAACGCGGCTATACGAACAATTTAAGCCGCCCAAAATTTGCGATAATGAACCCGGAACTTACCTTCACACTGCCCTGGTACCAAGTGGCATCGGGGGCGGTTGATATTTTAATGCACACGCTGGAACGCTGGTTCGACAAAAAACGCGACTCGGCACAACTTACCGACGCAATCTCTATCGGCCTCATGAAGACCGTTATGCGAAACGCACTCGTGCTGAAGGGGAACGCGACAGATTACAACGCGGCCGCCGAGCTTATGTGGGCTGGAGCCTTGTCGCATAACGGACTCACCGGCTGCGGCGGCAACTGGAACCCGCCCGTCTTGCCCGGCGACTGGGCGACGCACCAGCTTGAACACGAGCTTGGCGGAATGTTCGAGGTAGCCCACGGGGCTGGCCTTTCCGCCGTGTGGGGCAGTTGGGCGCGTTATGTTTCCAAGGACAATCCTGAGTATTTTGCAAAACTGGGAAAAGATCTTTTCGGCATGGGCGACGGCGCGGCGGCCGAGACTGTGATAAAAAAACTAGAAGACTTTTTCGTGTCAATCGATATGCCGGTAACAATAGCCGGCCTTGGAGTAACGTTAAGCGAAGAGGCTGTAAAAGAGCTTGCGCACAAATGCAGTTTTTTCGGCAAACGGACGATAGGCTCCTACCGCCCGCTTGATGCCGGCGACATGGAAGCGATTTACAGGGCGGCCAAGGGCTAAAAACGCAGGGCTTGTTATGCGAAAACTTTGGCGTTTTTTTGCCGCCGCCATCCTTGCCGGGCTTCTTGCCGCAGCCGGCTGTGCCATCGCAGAGCCGGCCGCGCCCGTGGCCGCGCCGCAAGGCGAGCCGTCGGCCGGCGAGGTGCGGCTGTCCGCCTCTGGCATCGCCGCCGCGTGGATACCGGCAGGCACCTTCACAATGGGCAGTTCCGAGGCCGAAGTTGGCAGGGGGCTTTGGGAAGGCCCCTTGCGGCAGGTAACGATTTATGCAGGCTTCTGGATGGGCGTGCATCCCGTAACGCAAGAGCAGTGGGCGCGCGTAATGGGAAGCAACCCCAGTCATTTTTCCGCCGGGCAGGCTTACGAGCGGCGGCCTGTGGAGCAGGTAAGCTGGTACGCAATCCTGGTGTTTGCCAATCGATTGAGTATAATGGAAGGACTTAGCCCGGCGTACATCATAGGCGGCAGCGGCGACCCCGACGACTGGGGGGAGGTGCCGGAAAGCGAAAACGCCCTTTGGGATGCCGTGCAAATAGCCGCCGGCTCAACCGGCTGGAGACTGCCGACAGAGGCGCAATGGGAACACGCCGCCCGGGCGGGTACGGAAGCGGCCTTCAGCGACGGGACTTGCGACTGGCAAAACGAAGAGGAGCTTGGCCTTATAGGCTGGTTCGACTTTAACTCAGGGGGGACGACCCACGAGGCAGGCTTGAAAAAGCCCAACCCCTGGGGGCTTTACGACATTCACGGCAACGTGTGGGAGCTGGTCTGGGACTGGTTAGCCGACCCAGCCGATCCTGCCGGCGCTTTGGCGGGGGTCAACCGCGTGCTTCGCGGAGGAAGCTGGTCTAGCCCGGCGCAGTACGCCCGCTCGGCAAGCCGCAGCGGCACGGCTCCCTTTGAAAGCCGGGGCATCAACGTAGGCTTGCGCCTTGTGCGCCCCTAGCATCGAAGGAGGATCAGATGAAGGGCAGATTTTTGCAGATTTTCGCTGCGGCGGCCGCAG
Organism: Spirochaetota bacterium; assembly: GCA_009778155.1. Taxonomy (GTDB): domain Bacteria; phylum Spirochaetota; class Spirochaetia; order Treponematales; family Breznakiellaceae; genus WQXQ01. The sequence continues at coordinate 19 of WRKI01000010.1, read as the reverse complement.
TTACCGGGCTTGCTGGCGG
>WRKI01000009.1 GCA_009778155.1 Spirochaetota bacterium | reverse complement strand
CTTGTTCGCAAACTCGATTGAAAACGGGGTTACCCACGGCTTCACAATCGGTGTCGGCCGGCTCTGGTTCCGCTAACGCGGGCTGTTTCCCGCAGGGCTTGCCTTGCGGGAAATATGCGCTACCGGGCGGTTTACCCCCTTGTTTCTTGGCCGCCGGTTGTGTATCATAAGACATATATGGATCAACGCCAGGAAGAAGCAGTCTATGATTTTCTCGAGAATGTAACCGAGCCTTTTCAGTTGGAGCAAGTTTCATCTTACGCGCAAACGCAGGCCTCCAAACGAAACAGCCGGCTGACTGTCGAGATCGCCGCGCTTTTCGACTCCCGCAAAATCGCCTTCCGTCTGGATGAAAAAAGGTGGCTTTCGCGGCGGGGCTATTTCGAGACGGCGACCTTCGTCATCAGCCCCACAAAGCTGGAATTGCTTAACGGCATTCTTATCCCCGGCCACCGCTGTATTCCCTTTGCCAACCCCGCGCTGCTGCCCAATGAATACACTTTTTACTGGGAAGGAGGCCTGCAAGTCCCCTTGACCACGACCGAAGGCCCGCCGGAGGACTTTTATCCCTTTTACTTCATCTTTGGCGAGGAATATATCCCCCAATATATAGGAAGGGAAAACTTGGAAAACGAAGCGTCCTTCCTTGACAACCCCTACGAAGAGCCGGCAGAGGTCTCTATCCGCACTTTGGATATGCGCAACATTTACAGGGAGCTTGGCTTTGTGCCCGGCGACCGCTTTGCCGTGCAGACTTTGGACTGGAAGGAAGGCCGGTTTTCGCTTAAAAAAATCAGCAAGGACGACTGGGCGCAAAAAGATTTGGATGAATGGCTCGCCTGCGCCGAAAAAGCCTTTTCCGACAGCTTTGCCATGCTAGGCTCCGGCGCCAACACCGAGGAGCAGATCACCTTCGCCTACTGGTACGGGGGAAGGCGGATCATGGAAACCCCGGCTTATTCGCTGGAAGAGTTTCTCTTCATCAAGACCAAAAAAATCGAAACCGTGCCTTACGGCATTGAAACCCGGTTTTGGTTTTCCGGCATGGAGATTCCAGACAGCAAAGGCCTTATCGGTTTTGCCGCCCCTTACGACAAGACCGTCATAGAAGACATTTTAATCGCCAACAATATACCCGTTTCGGAGTTCGTCATTCACGCTTATGTGCTTGACGCGCTGTTCCGCGGCGAAAATGACGTGGACGATGTGATGAACCGGCTGGTTCCGCCTGTTATTCGGCTTAAAAAGGCCGAGTTCAGTCTAATCGCCGGCTATATCATCGATAGTATGGAAGAAATTAAGCAGGATTACTCGCTGTTCTTGGACAAAAAAACGGGGCCTGTAAGACTGCGTCTTGCCGAGCTTCATACTGCTGTCATCGAGCTTGCCGCCAAGCTTCAAAAAGAGGAGGTTGAGGCGTCTTGGCTGCCCAAGCATACTTTCATTGTGCTTTCCCAGCTTCAAGGGCACGTCGCCTCGCTTTTGGAAGACCTTGCGCTGGAGGATGCCCCGCCGGATGCCGAGCTGGAGGCTATCGACGATTCTTTGGATGCGATGATCGAAACTTACAGCGATGTGAAGGAGATGATTGAAGGTTCGCTGGACAATTTCCGGCGGAACAATTTAAGGGTGATTCACGGGCGGAAAAAGCATTTTTCCGCTTCGGACACATGGCGGCTGCTGCAGATTAGCATAAGCGGGATTAACGCATGGCGGCAGGCTCTGGTTCAGGAGAGTTGCACGATGGCCGAACTGCACGCGATTATTCAGGCGGGCATGGGCTGGCAGGCGCAGGGGGAGTATCGTTTCCGTTGCGAAAGTCCCGGCAGCCGGGAAGCGCAGTTTTTGCACGACAAAATGCAGCTTGGCGACGTGCTTTCTTTTGGCCTAAACGAGATTGTTTACGAATATAACGGAAGGTGGAGCGTGAAGGTTATTATCATGGCCGCCCAGTCCGCGATTAAAAACAAGGCGGTGGGTTTTATTGCCGGCGCGGGCGCTTCTCCTCCGGAAAGCGTGGGTGGGGCGGTGCGTTTTTGCCGGCTTTTGGAGATGCTGGAAAACGGCAGCGATGCCGAGAAGCGAGCGGCGGCCGGCGAGCTTGGCGACGGTTTTGTGCCGGGCTTTTTCGACATGGAAAAATGCAACGAAAAAGTCGCCCAGGGGTTAAGGAAGGGGGAAGGCGACGGGGTTTTTTGATTGTTTTGCGGTTTTTCAAGAAAAATTGTTTTTTTTTGTCTTTTGGCGCAAATGTTCTTGACCTAAACGGCAAAATAGGCTAGTATTTAGTGAGTTGGAGCGGTGTCCGAGCGGTTTAAGGAGGCGGTCTTGAAAACCGTTGTGCTGCAAAGTACCGGGGGTTCGAATCCCCCCTGCTCCGCGAGGGGTTCCTGCTCTGCGAGGGGGCGTAAGAGGAGGGGAAGGTTTTTATTTAGAGTGAGATTATTGGAGCGGTGGGTGAGTGGCTGAAACCAACGGTTTGCTAAACCGTCGTACCCTAACCGGGTATCGGGGGTTCGAATCCCCCCTGCTCCGTAGAGACTGTAGCTCAGTTGGATAGAGCAGCAGATTGCGGATCTGCAGGTCGCACGTTCAAGTCGTGTCAGTCTCAAAGCGGCAAGTCTATACGGGGTATAGACTTGCCGGGCAGAACTACCCGAAAAC
>WRKI01000008.1 GCA_009778155.1 Spirochaetota bacterium | reverse complement strand
GTATAAACCATTACAGCATAAGGACTTAGCACAAATCGCTTAGAGCCTGCCGTTACTTGCAATGTGGACACTTTCTCCCCTCCAGATTTTCGCCCCGGCTGTACAGAGACCGCACAGCCATAAGGCGCGTATACTGACAATATATCATTTCCGGCAGAAGTTGTCAAGTGTTTTTTTCACTTTGCTGAAAAAAATGTCAAAAAAAATCGCAAACAGCCCCCGGCAACGGTTAGTCGCCCCTAATGCCTTGCCGGGCAATGCGCCTACTGGCAGTTTTCCCTAAAATGCGCTAGAATCTTGGCAGTCAGCGCAAAACAGGGAGACCAATGAACGACAACCATGAAATAATTATTTACCAGACCCAAGACGGCAAAACAAAAATCGACGTGCGAATGGGCGGCGAAACGCTTTGGCTTACTCAGGCGCAAATGGTCGATTTATTCCAAACGTCAAAGCAGAATATCAGCCTGCACATAAACAATGTTTTTGACGAGGGGGAGTTGTCCCAGCCGGCAACTGTCAAGGATTACTTGACAGTTCAAAAAGAAGGGGCAAGAGAGGTTAAACGAGCCGTAAAACACTATAACCTTGACGTGATCCTCGCGGTGGGCTACCGGGTAAAATCCGCCCAGGGGACGCAGTTTAGGCAATGGGCAACGGCCATTTTGCATGAATACTTGCAAAAAGGCTTCGCAATGAACGACGAAAAGCTGAAGGAGTTCGGCGGCGGCGATTACTGGTACGAATTGCTGGAGCGGATCCGGGATATCCGTTCCAGCGAAAAAGCCCTTTACCGCCAAGTCTTGGATTTATACGCCACAAGCATCGACTATAACCCCAAACAGCCCGAAACTTTCAAGTTTTTCAAAATCGTGCAGAACAAAATGCACTTTGCCGCCTCAAAGCGCACCGCCGCCGAGCTTATTTTTGAACGCGCCGACAGCGAACAGCCGTTTATGGGGCTTACCAGCTTTAAGGGTTCCCGCCCTCGGAAAACCGATATTGACACGGCAAAAAACTACATGACCGAAGACGAATTGTTCGTCCTTAACCGCATTGTATCGGCGTTTTTCGATATTGCGGAGTTAAAAGCCCGGCGGCACGAGCATTTGTATATGCGGGACTGGCTTGCCGAGCTAGACAAATTCACCGGCGAATACGGCGAGGGGACGCTTGTCGGGGCGGGCAAGGTTACGCACGAAGCCGCGCTGGAAAAGGCTAATACCGAGTACTTGCAATACAAGCTGAAAAGCATTGACGAGCTTTCGCCTGTAGAGCGGGAGTATTTCCAAGCGATAAAAGACACGCAAAAAAAACTTGAACGGAAGAAAAAAGCCAAAAAGGATTAGTGAACCACTGATTAGCGTCGAGTTAATCAGCGTTTCCCTAGAGTTTTCTAATGGTTTCAATGTCAAGGCCGGTAAAACTGCTTATCGCCTCTGCGGAAAGGCCGTCCGCAAGGGCTTTTCGAGCGGCGGCTTCCATAGCTTCTTCCCTGCCTTCCCGGCGGGCGAACGCTCTTTCCTGCCTTCTGTCCACCTCGTATATCTGGCGAGCTTCTAGCAACATACGGGTTCTCTGGTCTTGCGTCAGTTCCGCAAGGCGGGCGGTCGCCTGCTTTATCTCCGTCGCCGGATACTTTTCCGCTATCATTTCTAACTCCTCCATGCTTTTCGCTTTGAAAAATTTGCTCCATGCCCAGCGTTCCGTGCCGTCTTCCGCTTCGGGCAGTTTCGGCAGTTCCAAGGAAACACTGATTAACTCGAAGCTAATCAGTGTTTCCTTCTGTATTTGCTCATTTCATTGCGCAAAATACGGGTAAGAAGCAATGATTAAATCCTCGATGGGATTTAATCATTGCTTCCATAAGACGTGGATTTCCTGCGTTTCGGAAAACTGCCGGCCGCTGGCCGGGTCGTACATTGTAAAGCGGCTGTGGTACTGCCCATCGTCCGGGAACAATTTATAATCCGTGATTATTATGCTCACCACCTTCTGAATATCCCCGTAATCGCCGCCCTTGCCCATCTGCTCCGTTATCATTTTCGCCTGATAAAAGCTCACTCGCTTGGGAAAGTCGTCCTTGGGCTGCACCTGTATCTCGATGTTTATCGTTACGCCCTTCTTCGTTTTTACCTTTACGTCCAGTATTCCCAGTTTGTCGTCAAGGTGCTCCCGCAAAAGGTGCGGGTCTACGATCTCAATCGCCTCAAACTCTTCTTCCGGCAGGTCTAATACGGCTTTTAGAAAACTTATGAGTATGGCTACGCTTTTCACGTCCCCGAAGATTAGTTTGAAAACTATGTCGATGGTCGGCGACCAAAAGACGGTGATTTCACTCTCTGCTGCATTGTCCATGCATTAATCATACCCGCTTTGCCCGCTTGCGTCAAGCTTAGTGCCTCCGAGTGGCACGACAAACGCATGAATGCTCAAGCCTCGGAATTTACTCCCATTTTTATCACACGGAGGCACAAAGGCGCAAAGGCACAAAGCACTGATTAGAAAGCCCTGCTTCATACCTACTTCTTCCTTCCGCTCTTATGTTCGATAATGATGCAAAAGGAAGGCGCGGGCTTACCGTAGCTCAATCCTAACCTTTGTGCCTTCGTGTCGCGAACCGTAGGTTCGATGTGCCTTTGTGTGAAATATT
>WRKI01000007.1 GCA_009778155.1 Spirochaetota bacterium | reverse complement strand
GCGTTCTTAACCGCATTTTGCGCAATGAAATGAGCATAATGCATCGGACTTAAGTCCGCGGGAAGCACTGATTAGCTTCGAGTTAATCAGTGCTTCCTTAAGAAAGGAAAAAAACGCCGCTTTATCATGCTTTATACTTTTTTTGTGCTCTATTTAGACAAGAAGAAGAAGCAGAACTATGATAATCCTGCCTAACCTTTGTGCCTTCGTGTCTTTGTGTGAGATATTTCCGAGCTTCGTGTCGTTCATGCGTTTGTCGTGCTTTGCCGGCGGCAAAAACAGGGCTGCCCGGAAATTGCTCTCCGGGCAGCCCCTTTTCACCTTCCTTGAACGGATTTTTGCATGGTGAAGCAAAAACCCGGTTCAAGGCCTTTACCTAAACACCGTCCCTCTTATGGTAACCTGCGATGGCGCGTATATCCAAAAGATATTCAGCAAAAGGTGGTGGAATCTGGCAGTATGTTCTATGGTTATATTCCTTGCCTCTCTCCCACCAAAACGCTGTATTTCTTCCTGTATAGCGTTGTTGATTTGGGTATTCATGGCGGCGGTTCCTATATTGCCTAGTGTAGGCCCGGCTGCAGCTCCAAGAAACCTATTAACCCAGATAGCCCTTTCGAACGTGCCGGCGAACACTAGTTCGGCATCATCTGCGGCCGGCGGGGCGAAATTCGCGGTCGCTTCAAGCCCGGTCGCTGTGAATGTTGTACAGCCGGCAAAACCCAAAAGAATGCCGACAGCCAAAACGAGCAAAAACAATTTTTTTTGCATAAAAAATCCTCCTGTATATCCGTTACGCTTGCGGCCAATTATTAACAATAATTTCACCATAGCCAGTTTGCATAACAATATATTTATGTATGTGCCCCCCTGCCTTGCGGCTAACGGAGGGGGCTTTCCGTTTTAATCGTCATAAAAAACGATGGTTCTTTGCAGGGCGGTATTGCAATTGTCCCTGTACGGCCTGCTTCTGCTTATGTGCGCCCTCCACCACCATGTTATGTCTTTGTCTATTCTTGCGATAACATTTTTCAGCGTCTGCCTTGTGTCTATGGTTTTTTCTTGGAATATTTCCGTTACATCCCATCTGTTATCATCGTTTCTGTACATTATGTACGAACTCATATCGGCGTACGCATTTAACACCCACACACCTTCCGAAGAAAGCGCGATGTTCGATCCGTAAAAACTTAAAGTAAAATCCTCCATGCTGTTGTTGTTCGCAATCACAAAAAAACTGTGCGTCAATAAGCGCGTCCTTCTAAACTGCGATCTTAACCCGGTTCTTTCAAAAGCGGTAATTGAATAGTCTTGGTGCGCATGGACAATGTTTTCAAGAAAAGCTCTTACCGATGGCTCCTTTTCCAAAAGAGCCGGGCCTTCAAGCGGGTCGATTGACGATGTAAAAATTGCATTTTGCACGCTTGAACACGAATTAAACTGTAAAATAAATACGGGCAGTATTAGCACTGCAAGTATGCTTTTTGTTTTGCCCGCAAACGCCGTAAATTTACGCAGAACCACTCCTCCAAATAAAAATTTCAATTTTTCCAAAAAACACCATCTTGGGTTTTAGGGATTCCCTGTAAGTTCAAAACCTGCCCCGCCGTGGGACACGCCAATCTGTACGCCGGCTACTCTAATCGTTCTGCACGATGACAAAAACGCCAGCGCGGCCGCCACGGCCACAATCAGCCAAAACCTTTTGCCTGCCATTTTCCTCTCCCTTGCTTTTAAGCAAATGCAAAACTTGTCCGGGAAGCTTATCGCTCCCGGACAAGCCCAATATAGTGAGCCAAGGCCGTTTCGCGCCTGCCTGCACTATATTAAGATGGAAATTGATGAATTGCCGCTGTTACTCGTAGTAGCCCAGCAACCAGCGACAGCCGGCAAAGGCCAATACGACTATTACCACAATGGCGACCATTCCGATTTTTTTTAGATTCTTCATAGAAAACTCCTTTGTTTTAGACCTTAACAGTCGCATGAAGGCACGGAGCCTTGGGTGCCACCGGATACCCAGCTAGCGACCGCGCAGCTTGATTGGCTACAGTGGTCGACGTTAAAGGAACCGTCAGCGTTCATGGTTGCACTGCAGCCGCTGTTTGGGCAGCCTAGGTTACAGCCGGGAAGTGTAAGCAAGATCATTGCCACAAAGGCAATAATTCCGAATCGTTTTAGGTTCTTCATAAAAAAAACTCCTTGGTTTACAGATGCGCTTCACAGGATAACAACTTAAAGTACATCTGAAATTTTTCAAGCACCCCATACGGGCTGCTTTTATATGCTCCATAAATACTTTTGCCTGCAGGTGTTCCGCGGCCAGGCGACAAATCGCCCAAGCCCCTGCAAACCTTCATATTTTATGTCTCATAATACTCCAGTGTACTTGCGTCTTTTTAAGGCGTGCCTTTTCAACAGGATCGCCGGTTGAAACACAGCGCAAAAGCCCCTTTGCAAAAATACGCCCCGGCCGCCCCTGTCCAAAAAGCCCTAGACTGCGCCGCCTGCCGCAAGCGTACCCGGCCAAGGCCGCGGCCTGCTTCAGACGCAAAGCCCTTCCTTGGCGAATAATCATTGAGAATTCTGTTAATGTTGTAAAAACCCTTAGATTGTGCTTTAGATAATGGG
>WRKI01000006.1 GCA_009778155.1 Spirochaetota bacterium | reverse complement strand
CGTTGCCCATGCCTATAAACAAAAGGCTCAAAATCGTGTTTATTTCTACCGGCGTGTCCGCCGGCAGTTTCTTCGTCATTATCGCGTAGTGCAGTTCTCGCAAGGCAGCCTCGTTGCCGAAAAGAATCGAAAAAACGCCGCTCTTGTACTTTCTGTTATGCTTCAGTTTTTTGCTCACAGGTTAAGAATACACGCTTTACCCCTCCCCGTCAAGACTTCCGCGCCGACCGCCGCAGGAGGCGGCGGTTAAGTTGCAGCAGAAAGCCGGGCGAAAAGCCCTCGTTAAAAGGGCGCGGAGTGGCGGCTGGACAGGGAAGGGCGAAGCGGGTATCATTAAAGCACGAGCAGGAGGCCGACCACCTGGGGCTTATCCTTATGGCCATCGCCGGCGGCCGCACGCGGGCTTTCCCTCGCTGAGCATCGGCTCGCAAAGAAAAACTTTGTGCCTTCGTGTGCAACTCTCTTCATTCATCCGAAAAAATGTGCTATAATGGACTTACGATTGGAGAGAGGAGAAAGCGATGCGCATCAAAGACAGGCGGATTTTGGATGAAGAAGGCAGGGCGCTAATCCTGCGAGGCGTGAACCTAGGGGGAAGCTCGAAAATCCCCTACGGGGAGCCGGGATGGGGGCTTACGGCGGCCTCGCTGAAAAACCCCAAGGCCGCAAGCTTTGTCGGCCGCCCCTTCCCGCTGGAAGAAGCCGACAGCCACTTCCACAGGCTGGCGCGGGCAGGCATGACCTTTACCCGGCTTGTCGTAACATGGGAGGCAATCGAACACGAAGGCCCCGGCATTTACGACGAGGCCTATCTGGAATATCTTGCAAAAATCCTGAAAATCGCGGAAAGCCGGGGGGTGGGCGTTTTCATAGACCCGCACCAAGACGTCTGGAGCCGCTGGAGCGGCGGGGACGGTGCGCCCGCTTGGACACTGGAAGCGCTCGGCATAAATCTTGACCTTTTGGAGGCTTGCGGGGCGGTTGTCAAACAGCCTGTCTTTGCAAGCCCGGCCGAAAAAGCAAACGCGAAAAGCTACCAAAAAATGGTCTGGCCTGCCAACTACAACCGCTACGCCGCCGCCACCATGTTCAGCCTTTTTTTCGGCGGCAAAACCTACGCCCCGGGGCTTTCGGTCGAAGGCGAAAACATCCAAGACTGGTTGCAGAGCCGCTATCTTGCCGCCTTCCGCCACGCTTACCGCCGCCTGAAAGACTGCGCCGCCATTGCCGGCTGGGGCGCGATGAACGAGCCGCACTACGGCTTTATCGGCCACCAAAATCTGGAGGCGGCGGAAAACCCCATGCTGCCTATCGGGGCAAGGCCAAGCCCCTGGCAGGCGATTTGCGCGGCATCCGGCTTTACCCAGCAGGTTCCCTTTTTCAAGATTTCCGCCGCCGGGCGCCCCGGGCGCAATTTTGAAGTTTTCAACGAAAACGGCGTCTCCCTTTTCCGCGAAGGCTTTGCCTGCCCGTGGAGGAAGGCGGGGCTTTGGGATGTTGAAGACGGCGCGCCCAAACTTTTGCGAGCCGATCACTTTAGCCGGTATCAGGGGCGCGCGCCAGCCTTTGCCGACGATTTTTTGAAGCCTTTCATTATCAGATTTATAAACGAGATGAAGACGGTGAACGAGCGCAGTCTGTTTTTTATAGAGGGGATGCCCTCAAGCTGTTCCGATCTTCCGCACCCTACATGGGGGGAGGGGGACCCGGCGGGCACGGTGAACGCTTTCCATTGGTACGACGGTTTTGCGCTTTTTACCAAGACTTTTCGCACCTGGTTTACGGTAAATCCGGAAGGTTCCAAGTTTATTTTTGGCAGAAAAAAAGCGGCGGCTTTTTTCGCCGGTTGTCTTGCCAAAAATGTCGCGTGGGCAATGGAAAAAATGGGAGCCATGCCCTGCTTGCTTGGCGAGTTCGGGCTTCCTTTCGATTTGAACAAGCGCAAGGCTTTTTCCACCGGCGACTATTCCGTTCACGAGGCGGCTCTTTCGATGTATTACGACGCTGTGGATGCCAACTTGTTACACTCGACGATCTGGAACTACACTGCCGACAACACGCACGAACACGGCGACGGCTGGAACGACGAAGATTTGTCAATTTTCTCCCAGGGGGCAGAGCGGGCGGCGGCGGGCTGGAAGCGTCCCTACCCGATGGCGACCGCGGGTGTGCCGCTTGCGATTTCGTGGGACAGGAAGCGCCGGGTTTTCCACTATCGGTTTGCCGCCCGCGGCGTTATTGCCGCGCCTACGCTGATCTATCTGCCGGCAGATTTTCTGGGCGAGTCCCCTGCCGTCCATGCCGCGATGGAGGGTGCCGGCGGCCCTGCCTTGCGCTGGGAACACGACGCAGCCGGCCAGCGGCTACGGGTCTACAACGACGGCTACTCCGGCGACGCGGCGGTAACCGTCCGGGCGCGGTGAGGGGGCGGTTTTAGCCTTGCCTTGGAAAAAATGTAAAATTTTGCCCAAAAATCTCGAAAGGGCTTGACAAAACAGGGGGTTCCGGGCTATTGTTTAAATATGATGACGCATGGGGTCTGTCTGGGGCAGAAGAATTTCTCGAAAACGCTTTACGCGCTAAGTTTGCCTAAGTCTATACTGGGTATTACCTTATCCCCCCCCCCCCC
>WRKI01000005.1 GCA_009778155.1 Spirochaetota bacterium | reverse complement strand
GGTAGGGCGGACCCCAGACGGAGTCGCCGGCGAAGAGCACGGGGGCTGTTATGGGGTGCTCCCACCTGTCGTCCCTGTGGGGCGGCCGGCGGGCGAAGGCGGCGGCGTTTGCCTCGACTATCCGGGGGTACAGCCGCCAGTCGCCGTAGCGTATGTCGGCGATGTCGGGGAAATTCTGCCCCGCTTCTACTCTGTGAGTCCCTCCTGCGAATGCCCTTCTTGCCATGTATCCCCCGTAAACGAAAACAGGCCGGACGGAGGTGTGCCCTCTGCCCGGCCTGTTTTTCAGTGCCAGTTTTTTTTAATTAGGTTATGCCCATTCTGCCACGGAAAAAATTTTTTGTCAAGCGGCTTTTTTTTGTTTTTTAGTGGCTGCTCTTGCCTCTCTTCATAAAAACAACAGCATTCCCGTAGAAGGGGCCTTCCAAGCATTCAACGGTATCATGCTCTATATCAATGTCGCTCCCTAGTTTGCTTGTCCATTTTCCGTTGTTTAGCTGCCTGGCGGCATGAGTGGGCACGCCATCCAGCGCGTAAATGGCGATTTTTTCATATCCCGGCTCAAATAAATGGCTGTCGCAGTTTTCGTACCGGATGCTGGCGAACAGTTCCATAAACGCCTTGACGGTTTCTTCGCGCGTAACGCCGGCAGGCCAGTAACTTCCTTTTTTAGGCCAAAACCACCTGTTATTCTCGCCGTAAGCCCATGCTATGCAGTTGTATCTGGAATCCGCGTCGCTTGTTTTTATGTAATTGCCGTTAAGGTTAGGGAAGCCAGCTTCAAGCACGGTTTTCTTTTTCCCACCATTTTATCCAATCTTGAGCCATTTGCTCAAGATCGCCCCAATGGGTTTCATCGACAGGGTCTTCGCCGGTGATTTCGGCCAGGGCTTCAAAAAGATGCGACGGCGTTTCTTTTAGTTTTTCGATTATGCCGGGCACCGCGTTCATGCCTAATGATATGATATTCCTGTAATGCTTATTTTCAAACATTTTAGGGGATGACAAATACTTAGTTTCATTATGCCACATATCATAATAACCGTTGAATATACTGTCATAAGCCGTGTTTTCCCGTCCCGCCTGAAGCGTTTTTATATGACCCCATTCTTCGTTTTCATCGCGCACCGCTTCGAGCCTGTCTATCTCGTCTATGGCCGCCAAAACATCCTTGGAAGTTAAAACGCCGGCACTTTCAACGGCAATATAGCCGCCTTCGTCAAGTTTTTTTCGGATTTCTTCCCGCCATTTTTCCATGCGTTTAATTTCTCCTTGGGCTGTCCTTGCGATTTGCCGTTTCACGGAAAATTCCCTTATCCTCGTTGTTTAAATATAAAAGAAAACCCGGCCGGACGCAAGGGGTAAAAACGGCAGCTTAGGGCGGGGCTTCTTTTGCGCTTTCCCCCGCTTGACGGGTTCCCGAAAAGCTGGTATGTTTAACCCAGTGGGGGCGAGAGGGGAAATCTGCCTCCCGGACGGCTCAACCGGCTGTTTTTATTTTGTTGCAAATTAAAGGAGAATTGAAATTATGGATGGCGTTTGGATACAGATCGTGTTTATTCTTTTCGGCGTGGCGATGATCTATCACAAAGTGAAAAAACTTGTCTCTTTGGCTGAAGAGCAGAATCAAATGCTGAAGTCGTTTTTAGAGGGCGGAAACAGCGGCGCGGCTCTTCCCGCGATAGAAAAGGGCGGGGATAAGCCGCTGTCTGAGGATGTAAAAACAGGATTTGACCCAAACAAAACTTACATTGTTAGGGAAGAAACTCCATTATGCAAAGATGACAACGTGAACAATGTTATGACTATTCTAAGAGAAGGGGAAACTGTTGAATACATTGAAACTGGGAATTTGGCCACTGTTAAAAATAAAACTCACAGTATGTGGAAAGTAAAAGCAGAATATGAAAGAGTCGGTTTTTGCTTTTCTGGAAACCTCGAAAAAAAAATATATAAATAATTACAGCCCTTAATAAGGTCAGTATTCTTCGTAAGTAACGTTCACTTGCCCGTTTGCCTCGGTCGCTTCTATCAATTGGCGCAGTAGATTGAGCATTTCCGCCATGCTGCCGGCATCGGCTAGCTGGTTTATCTTGTTGCTGCTATTCCATTGGCTACGGGTTTCTGTGGAGACTGCCCTTATTATGGCCGAAAAATCTTTCGCCAGACCTATTTCATCCGCGTCCCCGCTGTTAAAAGCGTTATTTGCCATTGATCGTATAGCGTCTCTAGCAGCACGATCAGCATTTTGTGCATCTGTCCTACGGCCAGGCCACAACTCACTTCCTACATCGAAGAAGCCGCCGTCCTTTGATAAATCTTCTATCATGCTACCACGGGCATCCGCTGAATTAGCAAAGGCTCTCCTGTTCGGCAGCCAGCCGCTTTGCTCTCCATCCCTGTTGTAATACGCATCCTTAATCGCGTCAAGGCCGTACCTGTCCCAAACGGCCTGCCCGATCGTTATCGTGGCGGTCTGTATCTCGGCTATCATCTTCGCGGCCTGCAATTCGTAGCTGTCCGCGTCAGGCAGGGCAAGGCCGTGCGCTTGCGCCAGCCTTTCGGCGGCCTCCGCGCTTATGCCGGAGTTCCAGCCGCTGTTGAACTGCCTCGCCTGCGTGTAGT
>WRKI01000004.1 GCA_009778155.1 Spirochaetota bacterium | reverse complement strand
CCCGGCCGCGGCGTCGGTGGTGCGGTATCTTGCCATTGGTTTCCCCCTGTTTTCATTCTACCGCTTGTTTTGGGTTTTGCATAGCGGGTTTTTCTACAGGCTCCAAAGGCACGAAGACACAAAGGTTAAGAGGGTAGGCGGGATTATGATAGCTCTGCGTCTTCATTCTTGCCTTAACAGAGTACAAAAAGGAGGTAAAGTAGGGGTTAAACGGCGGCTTTCTAACCAGTGCTTTGTGCCGCGAACCAAAGGTTCGATGTGCCTTTGTGTGAGGTAATTCCGAGGCTCGTGCCCTTGTGCCTTTGTGTGAGGTAATTCCGAAGCTCGTGCCTTTGTGCCTTTGTGTGCGGCTTTCTTCCTCACTTTGCCAAGCCGAGGATTTCTGCGGCGGCCTGTTTTGCCTTGGGCTTTTTTTCAAACTTGGGCTTTATGAAAACACGCAGAGTGTACAGGCTTCTTACAAAAGAGTCCACGATTTTCGCATTGAAGGCGCTTGAGCTTTGCGCGAAATAACAGTGCTCGTCCCGGACATAAAGCCCCGTTTCAAAAGAGATTGGCTCAGGAATATCGATGATGACATCCCCCGCCTTTACCGCCATGCCGCCCGCCCGCAGTCTTTCTTCGATTTTTTCCTCGTACAGGCCGCGCCCCTTAAGATCGAGCAGCTTGGCGTGCGCTCCCCGGTTAAAGGGAAGCTCGCACAAGGTTTCGTACAGAGAGCCTTCCCGAATTGCCTTTACCAGCCCCTCAGAGCCGGTGCACTCCAAAATGGCAAAAAGGCTTTGGTCTTCCAGCCCGTAAAGCTCCCCCCCCGCAAGCCGCCCCGATTGAAGGCCTTCGATTAGGGCTTTTTTTACCATAGCGGTCGCCGCTCGTACCTGCCTGTGCCAATAAACGCTGCGGTACATAAGGTATTTTGAGAAAAGAACGGCCTCGACGTTGGGGATAAGCCGGGAGTCAATATCCGCCCCGCGCTGTTTGTGGGGGTGCAGTCTTGAAAGGATAAAATCCACATCCTGAGCGCCGTAAGGAACCCCGCAATAGCGGGCGTCGCGGTTAAGATAGTCAAGCTTGTCCGGGTCGAGGCAGCCGGAAAGCAGTTTTCTATAGAAGAGAAGTTCGCCGCCAGCGCCTTTTGGGAGGGGCATTTCTTTGTCCACAATGGCGGCGGCAAAGGTCGGCTCCGCGCCCGTTTTCCCGACAAGGCTTTTGAGCGGCTCTTTTAGCATGATTTGCGCCGAAAGCGACTCGTGGCAGGCCAGGGGAAGCTCTTTTAGGGAGTGGGCGTAGGGGAAGTGGCCTAAATCGTGCAAAAGGCAGGCGCAGAGAAAGGAGCTTACCCCCTGGGCGCTCAGCCAGCCGTCGGCGCCGCGTTCCGCAAGGTTTTGCAAAAGCCGCCGGCCGATGTGGTACACGCCGATAGAGTGGCTTGCCCTTGTATGTGTCGCGCCCGGGTAAACTAGAAAGACTGGCCCAAGCTGGAAGATGCGCCCCAGGCGCATGAAGGGGGCGGCGTCCAAAAGGCCGGCCAAGGCGGGGCGCAGATAGATATGTCCCCAAAGCGGGTCCCGCACGGGGTGGGTAAAGCCTTGGGATAAAGCGGAAAAAACCGTGTTTTTCATAGAGCGTGTCTTTAGTATCGGCACAAATCCCCGCGCGGCGGCGTTCTAGCCGGGGCAGCCGCTCGCAAAGCAACCCCCGCGCCTTTGTGTGAGACATTTCCGAGACAGGCAATGGCGCATAGTTTTGAATCGCCAATGCCAGCGTTTTTCCTTACCTTTGCGGGCCTGCTACGGGTAGACCCAGGATAGACAAGTTAAAGTTATCCACAGCCATCATAACCCTGGTCTGTTCTGCGTTACGTAAAAAAAGGTTGGCAATCCACGGCCCAAGCCAAAGCCCGATAAACAACGATGTCGCAACCTCGTAGCCCGGCCAATTTTCCCATCCTGCCGATAAATAGACAACCGTTCCTGCAAAGCCTGCCAAAGAAAGAGCAGTATTTACCCTCCTGCCAATAGTCAGCCGTCTTAAGTCTATTAAAATCTGTTCGTTTTCGGGAATATTCAGAACATTGTTCAACTCCCTTGCCGGAATAGGCGTTCCGTCAAGAAATTGAAAAGACCTTGTATGGAACAGATCGCCTGAATGTATAATAAGGTTGGGAAGCTGGCCTGCTTCTAGCTGTTCAGCCTGTTCTTGGGCATACAGTGAAGCTAATGTCAGCACTAAAAGCAAAAAAAATCCAGTTAGACGTTTCATAACTTTTCCTCTTGCTTTGGCAACAAAGCAGCCCCGCGTTGGAATTCACAAGTACGCAAAAACGCCCTTGTGGCGCACGAGCTTAAATAAATGGCTGTAATAGCCAAAACGGAAAAAAACTTTGATTTTTTCATGTTTTTTCTTTACCGCTACGCTCTCTCAAAGCGAGCGCGGTTTTTCCTTCCTCCTGAATTTTGCTCTGGCGTACAGCCAGAAAAGTATCCTACGATAAAACAATTTACCCATACACGCCAACATTGCCGCACAAACAGCACGAGGCCTGCGAACATCTTTCGAGAATGTTTTCCCTGTCGAAAAACTTATTATGCGATCCACCTCAAGCGGGGG
>WRKI01000003.1 GCA_009778155.1 Spirochaetota bacterium | reverse complement strand
CTTCTTACCCGTATTTGCGCAATGAAATGAGCAAATACATCGGACTAAAGTCCGCGGGAAACGCTGATTAGCGTCGAGTTAATCAGCGTTTCCCTAAAGCCAAGCCCGCCCCAAAGCCGCCGCCTGCCCCAGCGCAAGAATGCGCCCCATTAGCCCGGTCGCCATGAGCAGTCCCATCACTATCAACATGGAGCCGGAAACAACCTTAATCACTCCGTAGTGCCGTTTGATAAAATCGAAGGCATCCTTCAATTTGTCGATTAGCACCGCGCTTGCAATAAATGGTATACCAAGACCCAGCGAATATACAAGCAGTAAAAGCGCGCCGTCTAAAAGGCCGCCTTGCATGGAGGCTCTCATAAGCGCCGCGCCTAAAAATGCGCCGGCGCAAGGTGTCCAGCTTATCGAAAACACTGCCCCGAAGCCGGCGGCGGAAAAAAAGTTCAGGTTTTCCACGTTTACTTTCATGTCTCTTGCCGGCAGGGGAAGTATTTTGATAAGTCCGATGAAGTTCAGTCCCAGCGCGATAACGACAAGTCCTGTCGCGATGTTCACGGCGGCGGCGTATTGGACCAAGAGCCTGCCGAGAGTCCCGGCGAAGGCTCCCAGCGCGACAAAGACCAGCGTGAAGCCTGCGACAAAGCCGGATGCGTTTACAAGGCTTGTGCGTTTGTCTGCCTTGCCCGCCGCAAAATAGGAAACATACAGGGGCAAAAGCGGCAAAAGGCACGGCGAAATAAACGTTATAAGCCCTTCCAAAAACGAAAGGGCAAACTGCATGAATGCAACCTGCATAGAACCTCTTTTTCCATAATACGGAAAAGCCGGCAAAAAGTCTAGGGAAATGATTAAATCCTCGATGGGATTTAATCACAGCTTCCTTAGAGGTTGCCTATAGAGGAATTCAGCCTGATTCAGCACTTTTTTCAGTATTTTGGCATTTTTTTTGCCCGATCTTCAAGATTTTTCTTGAATAAAACGGTAGATTAGTGTATACTGAAAGTCAATGGCTAGGTTGAAGGCTTAATTGCCGGCCGGTCAAAAATGTGAGGTTTTGTTAGAGTATGGATATCGGTCTTGTTCATCGAAATGAATATAAGGTTGAAGCCGACAAACCGGAGCATCTTTCTGTTGCAGAGGCTCCGGGCAGGGTGCACTTTTTGGGTGAACAGGGCGGGGCGGATGCCATATTGTTTCTGTCGGCGGCTATAGACCGCCATGTAAAAGTGAGCGTAAGCGCCCGAAAAGACAGCTCTTTGCGCTTTTTTGCATCAGACTTGAACGAGCGCAAGCGCAGTACCCTTGTAAACTTAAAATACAGGCGGGAAGACCGCTGGGCTAACTATATAAAAGTAGCGATTCACGCCTTTGCCGAGCTTGGCTTTACGGTAAAGGGGCTTAATTTTACGGTTTGCGGCAATATTCCCCAACAGGTGGCTCTTGCCTCTTCCACGGCGATAGAAATTGCGGCGGCAATGGCTTTGCGGGGCTATTTTAGCGCGAAAATTAGCAAAAAGGGGTTGGTCGAAAAGCTTGCCGGCTCTCATGCCGCGCTTTTCGGCAAGAATGCAAGGGTTGCCGACTACATAATCGGCCTTTGCGCCCAGAAAGACCACTTTTTTATAGTGGACGAAAGCGCGCGCAAGGTTATTAAAAAAATAAAGTCGCCTCTGACGGACTACAGCGTTCTGCTTATCGATTCCCGCGTTCCGCGAATGGGGGAGGAAAGCGAGGTTGAGTTACGGCTTGCCGACACTAAAAAGGGGCTGGGGCTTTTGCGGCAAAAACAGGCGGGTGCCAGCTTTAAGGATTTTATGGCCTACGATCTTATGGAGCTTATGGAAGATTTCCCGGAAAAGATAAGACGGCGCAGTATGCACATCATTCAAGAACTGCGGCGCGTCCACGATACCGGCGGGGCTTTGGAGCGCAAGGAGTTTCCGGCTTTTGCCCGGACAATAATCAGCTCGCACGAAAGCCTTAGAGACCTTTACGAGGTAAGCTGCCCGGAGGTTGACTGGCTTGTAAAGCGGGCGCAGGAGTCGGACAGCGTGGCGGGTTCCCGCATGACGGGTTCCGGTTTTGGCGGCTGTACCTACACATTTATAAGAAGCGAAATGCTCGAAGAATACAAAAAACGGCTGGAAGAATACGAGCGCATCTTCGGTTTTCGCCCTATTATTCACGAAGTAAAACTTGCCGCCGGCAGCAGGTCGGTTTTGGCGCCGGGGAGGGTCTGTGCGGATACTGCTCACCAATGATGACGGGATAAAATCGCCGGGGCTGTTTCTTTTGGCGGACGCTTTAAGGTCGGGCGGCCACAGGGTCTTTGTCGTGGCCCCGGACACGGAACGCTCTGGAATGTCCCACTCCGTTACTTTTTTCGCCAATCCCTGCAAGCTAAGGCCGCTTGGCGAGGACACTTGGTCTTGCTCCGGCACCCCGGCGGACTGCGTCGTGGTCGCGCTGAACGGGGGGCTTCCCCAGTTGAGCCTTGCCGGCGGTGCGCCGCCGGACTTGGTTTTGTCGGGCATCAACCGGGGGGCGAATTTGGGAACGGATGTCGTTTATTCGGGAACGGCGGCGGCGGCGCG
>WRKI01000002.1 GCA_009778155.1 Spirochaetota bacterium | reverse complement strand
CAAAACTGCGGGGACAAGCCGGGAGGGCAGGTCGGGAAGGATTGTCAGGGCTTCCCATGTGGTGTTACTTACCGGATTGTTTTCCCCAGCGCAGGAGGAAAATGCGAGCAGAATGGCAAGCGCAAGGCCGCCGCGAATCATCTTTTTTTTCATAGTTTTTTCTCCTTGGGAGGCTCCGGGGCGGGCACGGGTTGCGCAGTCGTCTTGGGCTTTGGCTTCTGTTTGCTTTGTACGGGAAGATCGCTTAGGCGGCCGGGGTGGTCAATGATTTCTCTTTTGAGTTTTGTGAGTCCCTCTTTGTATCTTCCCAGCGGATAAATTTCTCCCATTATATTAACGGTTATGATATAAGACATACCATCACGAAACACTTCAACTGTTGCCGGGCCGGATTGAAATTGATAATTTTCAGCTCTAAAAACCGGTTCACCCTCGGAGCGAACCATTGTTGCCCCCGTTTCTGCCAAGCTGTTCCGCGTACCAACTATTGTCGAACCAATAATCAGTTCCGTTTTTGTCCACGAAAAGGAAAAACTTATCAAGGAGCCGTCAAAGAAAAAGCAGTCGGGGTTTTCTGCCTCGGGTTTTTTCCTGGCCGCCCGGTTTTTTTGCCAGACGGTTTCTGCATGAAACCTTGCCTCGCCTCTTTCGCCGTATTTCTCCTCTAGTTTTTCTTCGTCCAGCTTGAACGAGGAAATGAAAGCGTCCATCGACTCTTTGTAGTCCTTTTTGTCTGCACTGGGTACGGAGATTAAAAGCGTGTAAACAAAACCCCATGTTTCTTGTTTGTATGACAAAATCGCTAGATGGGAATAATAATCTCCTTGCAAAACTTGAAAAGAAATTGCGGGCAGCCCGTTAATTTCCGTCTTTTTTTTTGCCGAAACAGACGCGCTGTAAGTCGATGTCATAGCTTGAAAAAAATCATCAAGGGTTTTTGTTTCGGCGTTCAATTCGTTTCTTTGCACGATAAGCGAAAATTCACCCGGCGGATCGCTAGTATGCTGGCAGATATTTTCTGTGTCATTGCAATCCAAGCCCAGGGCTTCAAAAAAATCCGGCGCTTCATACGACCAGCAGTTGGCATCGCTGGTTATCAGCGCCATGGCGGGGGAGGGGGGAGCGGCCGCCTCTGCTTCAGCGGTTTTCGTTCCCTCAACCTCGGCGGCGGGTTTCAAAACCCCGGCCTCGGCCATTTTAGCTCCGCATTTTTGACAGAACTTTTTGCCTTCATCCGGCTTGGTTCCGCAATTGCCGCAGACTAAAACCATGTTTTGCTGTCCGCTCTGCCCTAGCGCGGCCTGCCCGGCCTCCGCTGTGCACTTTGTCCCGCACTCAAGGCAGAACTTTGCCCCTGCCGCAAGCTCTACTCCGCAAGCGGCGCAGTTCGCGGCGCAGTTCGCGGCGCAGGCCAAGGCCGTGTTTTCCGGCAGAACGACCTTTGTGCCGCACTCCAAACAAAATTTCGCATTTTCCGGTAAATCTTTACCGCAACCCGTGCAAGTCATAACAATTCTCCCCCTGTTCCTTTTTACAGTTTCGATCCGCAGTCGCCGCAGAAGGCCGCGCCGGCTTGGTTTTTTACGCCGCAGTCTCCGCAGAACATGAATGCCGGCGTTTCGGCGGCGGCCGCCGGTTTGGTTTTGCCGGCTTTTAAGGCCGCTTTTGCCTGTTCTCTTGCCTGCATTGCCCTTTCTCTTGCAGCTTGCTCCGCCAGCAGCCGTTCTTGTTCGGCAATCAAGCGTTCTTGTTCCGCCCTTTCCCTGGCTTCTTGCGCCTTTTTCGCGGCAAACTTGCCCCCGGCGACAAGGCCTGTTACGGCAAGCCCGCCGACGGCGGCTATGCCTTTTATCGCAAGCGGGGCAAGGTCTACAAAGATTCCGGCCCCGGCGTTGTCCAGATTTCTTTTTAGGGCTAGCTTGTCGTGTTCAAAAGCGTCTCTCAACGCCCCGCCCATACCGCCTCCACCGCCTCGGGAAGGGGCTTGTTGTGTGGATTTCCACGCCTTGTAACAACTGGAAGAACAAAAGTACGGATCGCCAAGCTCACCAGCACTACTCATTGTGCCTTCTCTTCTGCAATGTGCACATATCATACCATAACCCATAAAAACTTCTCCTTCAAAATTTGTTCAGGGCGACCGCCCCGGGGGGCGGTCGCGGCCTGTTACTCGAACATGGCTCCGCCGCCTCCTGCCCTAGTGGTACCGCGATGAATGCCGGGGTTGCCAAAACTGTCTGTCGTGCTAGTACCTATAGAATCCATCCTATAATGGGTTCCGTTATGTGCAAGCCGGAACCCAGAATATGCCCAGTATTCTCCGGCTCTGTATAAAACAACAAGAGTGCCGGTGTTACGCGATAAAACAGCGTCTCTATGGGAAGAGATCGAAAGGGTCTGCCCGTTGCTAAGCGTAACTCGACTCCAGCTCGTATCAACGCTGGTAATTCTGGCAGTCGGGGCTGCGCCTCCCCCTCCACCCCCTTGGGCGGGCTGTGCCGGCGCGGCCGGTGCCGGCGGGGCAGGCCGGCTGGCGACCGTAGCGAAGGGAG
>WRKI01000001.1 GCA_009778155.1 Spirochaetota bacterium | reverse complement strand
GCCAAAGCCTTCCTTTTGCCTCAAAATAGAGCATAATAGGGGATAATGTAGGGATTAAGCGGCACTTTCTAAGCAGAACTTTGTGCCTTTGTGCCTTTGTGCCTTTGTGCCTTGGTGTGATTAAAACGGGAGTAAATTCGAGAGGCTCAAGCATTCATGCGTTTGTCGTGGGGATGAAGCTGAGCTTGCTAACCAGTGCCTCTGTGCCTTCGTGTGAGATACTTCCGATAAAACAATAGTCAAGCCCCGGTTCGCTTTGTTAAAAACGCGTCTTGCTGCGCTCTGCGAAGCCTGTCAGGTTCACGAACCTTATCTCTTGGCCGTCTTCCAAGACGACCTTGCCGGAAAAGTAGCCGAAAACCTGCCTTCTTGCAAAGTTTTGAAAGAAAATGCGGTTGCGCTCGCTTCGCTCTTGGTGAGGATGAAAGGTCATTTCCAGGGAGTTGTCGTTGCTGGTAAAACGCCAGGGGGCAAGCCAGTCGGCCGGCGGTATGTGGAAGGTTACCTTGTCCAGCTTGTGCAGCTTGCCGTCAACGAAAAATGCGTTTTCCGTCCCGAAAGAAGGGTCTGCAAAACTGTAGCCGGTGCAAAAACCCAACAGCCGCCCCCCGCTTAACCCGCAGGCCGCAGCCCATACGCGAATATCCTTGCCCGGCCGCGCCCCCCGGTGCCACTCGAAAATGCCCCAGCCGTTGCCGCGCGTAAAAAAAATTTCGTGGCTGCCAATCTGGATAACCCCTTCGACAAAGTACCAAGGCGAGTATCGGGAGTATCTGAAGGCGCTTTTGTCGCCGCGCCACATCTGGTTGCAGGCAAGGGACTGCGCCCCCCCTTCAGGCTCGCTTAACACAACCTGCCCGCGCAGACTGCGCCCCCGGCCAAAATTGAGCATCTCGGTTTTTATGATTTTTACCCCGCCGTCCATCGCGATAAAATCAAGACTTGCATCCTTGCGCTTCTGCCTTACCGAGCCAGAGCCGCTGGCCGCCGGCATCCCGAAACTGCCAAGGGGGAAAATGCTTTTTTTCACATGAGTCGAGCGGTTTTTGTCCCGCAAAGAGACAACCGAAACCCCGATAAGCCCCAGCCAGCCGTCATCCCTCACCTCAAGAACGACCATGTGAGTCGGAGAGTGCAGAATGTAGCGGTCGGACTCGGAAATCCGCCGGCGCGGAACCCAAAGAAGAGCGGGATCGTAAGAAAAAACAGGCCCTCTTGCCCAGCCGGGATTTTGCGGCTTTCCGCCAGAGTCCAGCACGGGCAAAGCTTCTGTAACTTCGTTTTGGCTCATTAAAGTCGCTCCCGGCCTTTTCCCAAAAACGCTCTGCGAACTTCTTTACAGAAATCTGTTTGCATGGTATTAAGAATAGCATGGATTATACTGGAATGAAAGTGCTTGTAATGGGGCTTGGCCTTAACGGCGGCGGTTACGAAGCCGCCCTTTACTTTTACAAGAGAGGCGCGACGCTCACCGTAACCGACCTAAAAGACGAAGCCGCACTTGCCCCCACAATCGAAAAACTCGATGCCGCCTGCCGCGAAATAAAGGCCGCCGGCGCAATCCGCTACGTTCTGGGCAGGCACGAGCTTGACGACTTTAAGGCCGCCGACTTGACGATAAAAAACCCCGGCGCAAGGCCCGACTCGCCCTTTTTGCAGGCGGCGAAAAAAATCGAAACTGACATCTCCGTCTTTTTGGCCGCCTGCCCCGCGCGGATTTTCGCCGTTACAGGCTCCAAGGGAAAATCCACGACAAGCGCCGCCCTTCACTGGATTTTGCAGAAAATCCGCGAAGAGGGCGCGCCCGCCTTCCCCGGCAGGGCCTACTTGGGCGGCAACATCGCAATCTCCCCTTTAAGTTTTTTGGATGAGCTGGACGAAGATGACGATGTCGTGCTTGAGCTTTCCAGCTTTCAGCTTGGCGATTTGCGCGGCCGCCGGGACAGCGCAGGCCGCGCCCTGTTAAAACCGAAGGTTTCGGTCATCACCTGCATAATGAAAGACCATCTTGACCGCTACGGGACGATGGAAAACTATGTCGCCGACAAAAAAGTGATTTACGCCGGGCAGGATGAGGGCGACATCGCCGTTACAAAGGACGATGAGTGGGGGCAGGTTTTTCGGGGCGAAAGCCGTGCGCGGCAATTAATCCATGCCGGCAGCCCCTTGGAAAAAGGGATTTCCGGCGGCTGGGCTGGCGGGGAAGGCCCCGGCTTTGCAAGGCTGTATCGGGGGGGCGGCTTCAAAGGCGGGGGCGAAACCGCCGAGCTTGTTCCCGCAAGGCCGCTTACGCCGGGGGCGCATCAAAAGCGGAACCTGCTGGCCGCCGCCCTTGGCGTTTACGCCCTTGGCGCGGATGCGGCGGCGATAAAAAACGCGCTGAAAAACTTTGCCGGCGTGGAGCACCGCCTTGAGTTTTTTTGCGAGTGGGAAAACAACCGGTTTTACAACGATTCCGCCGCCACAATCCCCGAAGCCGCCGCCGCCGCCGTAAACGCCCTTGCCGGCGGGGATCGCAAGCTGG